>CAZZZG010000105.1:7955-14616 GCA_964658525.1 uncultured Edaphobacter sp. | reverse complement strand
AGGGAGAGTTGAAGCTGTTTCCGTTCAAGCTGGCGGAGGGGTTGAAGCCGGGTGAGGTGCTGAAGGTGAGCGTGGGCGGGTTGATGCTGACGCCGCCGGAGATTTCGGCGTATGTGCTGTTGCAGTTGAAGAAGAATGCGGAGAGGTTCTTTGGCGGGCCGGTGACGAAGGCGGTGATTACGGTTCCGGCTTACTTCAATGACGCGCAGCGGCAGGCTACGAAGGATGCGGGGCGGATTGCGGGGCTGGAGGTATTGCGGTTGGTGAACGAGCCTACTGCGGCGGCGCTGGCTTATGGATTGGATAAGAACAGAGATGGCTTGATTGCGGTGTATGACTTTGGCGGCGGGACGTTCGATGTCTCGATTCTGAAGTTGCATGAAGGGATCTTTGAGGTTGTCGCGACGGGCGGGGATACACATCTGGGTGGGGATGATATCGACAACCTGATGATTGCGATTGCGCTCGATGATATTGCGGGTGATTTGGGTGAGGATGTTCGCGGGAATGGCGAGGCGGTGCAGGCGGTTCGCAAGGCGGTGATCGAAGCGAAGATTCTGCTTTCGAGTGCGGACAACGCGACGTTGAATGTGGAACTGCCGAGTGGGAAGAGATATCTGCGACAGATTTCCCGAGAGCAGTTTGAGGGACTGATTGCGGGAGTGATTGCGCGGACTGCGGCTCCTTGCAAGCAGGCGCTGAAGGATGCGGGTCTGTCTGCGGCGCAGATTGATGAGGTGGTGTTGGTGGGTGGGTCGACACGGATACCTGCGGTGCGGGCGCTGGTGGATGATCTGTTCGAGATGAAGGCTCGTGGGAAGAAGCCGCATACGGAGTTGAATCCGGATGAGGTGGTGGCGCTTGGTGCGGCGGTGCAGGCGCAGATTCTCGCTGGTGGGTCGGCTGCGACGGAGGATTTGCTGCTGCTGGATGTGACGCCGCTTTCGCTGGGGATTGAGGCGCTGGGCGGGGTGGTGGCGAAGATTATTCAGCGGAACTCGACGATTCCGGCGAGTGCGACGGAGCACTTTACGACCGGTGTGGACGGGCAGACGAATGTTGCAATCCACGTGGTGCAGGGAGAACGTGAGATGGCCAAGGACTGCCGATCGCTGGCGCGGTTTGACCTCAAAGGTATTCCGCCGATGGTTGCCGGGCTGCCTCGAATTGAAGTTAAATTTCTGATCGATGCGAATGGGATTCTGCATGTGAGTGCGCGAGAGCAGAGGAGTGGGAAAGAGGCTGAGGTGGAGGTGAAGCCGACGTATGGGCTGACTGATGAGCAGGTGGAGACGATGATTCTGGATTCGTTCGATAACGCGGAGACCGATATTCAGGAGCGGCAGACGATTGAAGCGAAGAACGAAGCAGAGACGATTCTGACTGCTGTGAAGAAGGGGAAGAGCCATGCTGCGTGGCAGATGTTGACGAGTGAAGAGATTGAAAAGATAGGACAGGCTACTTCTTTTCTAGAGGCAGCGGTGCAGGGTGGTCAGTACAAGGTCATTCGCACGGGGATCGAGCGGCTGGATAAAGCGACGCGGCGGTTTGCGGAGTTGATGATGGATAACGCGGTGTCGGGCGCTATGCAGGGCAAGACGATGGAGGCCGCAGGTGAGAGCATAGGAGATGGGCCTACGGCGCCGCATCCGTTCGCGAAGGCGGAGGTGAGCAGCTCGCATGATGCGGGTGCTGAGACGAAGAGGATTGAAGAATCCATTAACTATGAGGCTACGGCCGGAGAGTCGACGGAAGATTGAATGATGAGTGAGACGAAGAAGATTGAGGATGCAGTGGATCTGTCGAAGCCTGCGGGTGAGGGAATGGTTCGCGTGACATTTCTGCCTGAGGGTAAGACGGTGGAGTTCCCGTTCGATACGCTGCCGTATGAAGGGCATGGATTGCCGATGTCGTTTTTGGATGTTGCGGAAAACTATAATATTTTTCTCGATCATGCGTGTGGTGGGGTTTGTGCGTGTACGACGTGCCATATCCATGTGAAGGAAGGCGCGCAGGGGCTCAGCGAGGCAGAGGATTTGGAGTTGGACCGGATGGAGACGGCGGCGGATATTCAGTTGAACTCGCGGCTGGGATGCCAGGCGGTGATTGAGAAGCCCGGGACGTATGTGGTGGAGATTCCGAAGTGGAATCGGAACTATGTGCAGGAAGGCAAACCCTCGCATGGGCCTGGGGCTTAGTAAGGCTTCCTCTTTGGGTGAATCTTCAGGCGGGAAGAATTCCGTACTTCGCTTCGAGGAATTTTTGCAGGTCTTCGGGGAGTGTGGTGGTTAGCTCCTGCCATGTGAGGAGCTTAAGGCGCCAGGCGAAGCTGGGATAGTGGACTGCGGCTAGGACTGAAAACCAGATCTCGATGAGGTCGCGGCGGCGGGCGTCGCAGAGGACGCAGAAAGATGCGTCGGAGTCGTAGGCGGCGAGAACGTTGCGGATGAGTTGATACCCCTGGATGACGGTGCGGGATCGAGCCGGTGTTGCGATTGGTGACTTTGCGGCGTGGGGCTCTTCGAGGTCGGAGAAGTCTTCGGTGGATGGGTGTGAGGGAGCGGACGTGATGAGTTTGCTTGGCAGGCGTTCCACGTCGAAGATGGTTTCGAGATCGCGGTAGCGTTCGATAAGACGTGGGCTGGCGGTCTGGAAGTTGGATTCGGTGAGCTTGGCTTCGATGAAGAGGTTGCCGAGTTGAAGGTCGATCTCGGTGCGATCTTTGAGATGATCTGGTTCGTCGGGCTGCGTTTGGGCGTTGGCATCGTTGAAGAGGGGCGCGGTTGGTTCTCGCTGCCGGTTGATGCAGGCAGTTTTCTTTTTGCTGTTCGCGGGAGATTTTTTTAGCGGAACGCCGGGGTGGATGCCGAAGTTCGGTTGAGTGTTTGAGGGGATGCCTAGGAGATTTGCGACAGCGGGGCTGAGGCGGCCGTCGGAGAAGACTTCGGGGTGGCAGAAGATGTTCATCAGAAGCGCATCGGAGCTATTGGCGCAGTCAAGCTCCATCCATTGCCAGCCGGCTCTTGCGCGAAGGCGGCGGTGTGCTGTGTGGGTCTTGGTGAGGCGGCGAGACCATGCGGGATTGGCGCAGATGGCGGTGTAGCTGGCGGGATGGAAGTTGCCGTGGCGGGCTTGCTCGGCTTGTTCGTTGCGGCCGAAGATGATGCTGGGTTCGGAGCCGGTGGTCTGTTCGTGCAGGAGATTGCTGGTGGTGGCTAGGTGTTGGGCGCGGGCGTTCAGGTCACGGCGGAGGAGTGACGCGGACCAGGGGGTTAGAGCGCTTTGATGGGTGTGTGTCATAAAACTGTTGCCGGTTTCTTGTAGTCTTTGAGTGCAGCCGTTGTGGTTGTGCAAAGTTATTTTATCGGGGGACGTTATGGCGTTTGAGTTTGATTGGACCGATGCGGAAGAGATTGGGATTCAGTTGCAGGAAAAGTATCCGGAGATCGAGCCGTACTCGGTGCGGTTTACGGATCTGCACAAGTACGTGACCGGGCTGCCGGGATTTGTGGGTGATCCGACGAAGTCGAATGAGGGGATTCTGGAGGCGATTCAGGCGGCGTGGAACGAAGAGTATGAGGACGCGAAGTAGGTCGAATTTTAGAAGTAATGTGATTTGCCTATACGGGCTGCAAAGGGCGATGAGGTTCTGGAGGCAGCTCGATTTCGATGGCGTCTCGCGGTTGAACGGTTCCCCCTTGAAGGACGATGGCCATAATTCCGGCGTTGCGATGGAGATTTCCATGTTGATCTCGTTTCAAGACGGCTTTCATGAGACCGGAAGCCAGTTTGTCTAGCTTGAAACAGGGCTCCCTAAGACCAGTTGCTTGGAGGATTACTGATTCGCCGACGCGAAGAATCGCGCCGGTTGGAAGTGTCATGAGTTCGATGCCGCGAGTGGTGATGTTTTCCCCCATCTGACCAGGGAGGAGCGTGAAGCCTTGAGACGAAAGCTCGTCATGAAGTTCCGCGTGGAGAATATGCACCTGGGTGAGGTTGAGACGCGTGGGATCTTTCTTTACGAGATAGAGATGTTGTGTGGTTTTGCCTGAATGGGCATCGCCTTGAACGCCAATACCTGCGAGCAAGGTAATGTTGCTCTGCGGATATTTGCTGAACTCGTGAATCGGGTTAAGTGAGACGGACGTCACGATTGGTTTCATGCGAATGGCTCAGGCGATGCGGGAGCGGATTTGCTGCAGGAGTTTTGAGCCTGTGAGGTGGAGAGTTGCGAAACAGAGCGCGGCCCAGACCAGTGTCGCGGCGGCGATGATGAGTAGGTTTCGGATGTGGCCGTGGCCCAGGGGGATGAGGTGGACGGCGGCGGCGGCTCCGGCGAAGCTGATGACGGCGGCGAGGAGGGCTCCGGATAGCTCGCGCAGTTCGAGGCCGGAGAGGCGGACTAGCTTGCGGCTGTTGAGGAGGAGCGCCAGGGTGAGCGTCTGGATGACAATGCCGATGTCGGACGCGATGGTGAGGCCTTTGAGTCCGAGGGTGTGGAAGAGAAACGCGTAGATGGGGATGGAGACGAGGGTGACGATCCATCCGGCGGTGGCGGGAGTGATTGTGTTGCCGGCGGCGTAGAAGGAGCGAGCGTAGATTCCCTGTGCGGCCCAGAACGCGATGGAGAGAGTGAAGAGGGTGAAGTAGAGCGCGGTGGCGTGGGTTTCCGCGGGGGTGAAGGAGCCGCGCAGGAGATTGACGATCGGGTTGGCGAGGGCGACCATCCATGCTCCGAGGAGGAAGGACGCGGCGATGACGCGTGATACAGAGCGGTTAACGGCGTTGGCGAAATCGTCGAAGCGGTGCTGGCTGTAGAGGGCGGAGAAGAACGGGAGTGAGGCGGCGCCGGCGGCCTGGCCGAGGATGCCCATGGGTGCGGTGAAGAGGGTTTTGGCTACGGTGAGCAGAGAGATGCCGCCTACGTCGTTGGAGGCGAAGTAGCTGAGGATCCACTTGTCCGCGGTGACGAGGGAGACGCCGATCATGAGGGGGAAGGTGAGGCGGAGCCACTCGAGAAAGGCAGGGTGGCGGAGGTTGAGGATGGGAGTGTAACGGAGGCCGTCGCGAAGTGCGCCGAAGAGGTTGAGGGTGGCGGGGCCGAGGATCACTCCGACGAGAACGCCGATGGCGAGGGAGTAGATGCCGAAGCGCTGATGAAGAAAGATGGCGCCGAGGATAATGCCCGCGTTGTAGATGAGCGGGCTGATGGCCTGGTAGAGGAAGATCTTGCGGACGAGAAGACGGGAGCCGATGACTCCGCCGAAGAAGAAGAAGAACTGTGCGGGGAGTAAGAGGCGAGTGAGTGTGGTGCAGAGAGCGGCGCGGTGGGGGTCGAAGCCGCGGAAGGCGATGTGACTGTAGTAGGGAGCGAAGATTTCGGCTAAGACAATGCCGATGAGGAGGACTGTCGCCATTGCGGTGAGGATGATGGAGAGGGCTCGGTCTGCTCCAGCTTCGTCGTTTTGTGCGCGGTAACGGCTGAGGATGGTGACGAGGGAGATGGAGACGACGCCACCGACAAGGAAGTAGGCGAGCATGTCGGGAAGCTGGAAGGCGGCGTTGTAGGCATCGGTTTCGGGGCTGGCTCCGAAGATGCGGTTGATGTAGTAGGTGCGGACGAGGCCCAGGACTCCGGAGAGGAACGTGGACACCATGAGGAGCAGCGTGGCGGAGAAGGCGGATTGAGAGGATGGGCGAAGGATCGCGAAGAGGCTACGGCGTGGATTGCGTTCGATGCCGGGGGCTACGATGAGGGGCTCGAGGGTGGCGGATTCGAGAGGGTTGACGGCCGGATTGGGATCTTCGTTGATGGACACGGGATGAATTGATTTTATCGGGTGGGCTTATGCTGATGGGTGGCGGGGCTGGTTCGTTCGAGAAGGAGAGAGTTTGGAGAACTTTCGGCTGAGGGTGTTTCGGGCGGTGGCGGATGAGTTGAGCTTTCGCAAGGCGGCGGAGGTGTTGCATCTGAGCCAGCCGGCAGTGAGTCAGCATGTTCATGCGCTAGAGGAGGAGGTTGGTGTGCAGTTGTTCGATCGGGCTCGGGGTGGAGGACATGGGAGCCAGATCTCGTTGACTGAGGCGGGACGGGTGTTGCTGGGGTATGCCGATCGTGCGGCGGAGACGATGGTGGAGGCGCGACGGGCGCTGGCGGCTCTGAATGACGAGACGGTTGGTCCGCTGCGGTTGGGAGCTTCGACGACGGTGGCGCAGTATCTGTTGCCGAGGATTCTGGGGGCGTTTTTGAAGCAGTATCCGCAGGTGAAGCTTTCGCTGGTGAGCGGGAATACGGAGCATATTGTGGAGGCGGTGACGGAGAAAAAGGTGGCGCTGGGGATTATTGAAGGGCCGGCGATGCGGCGGGAAGTGAAGACCGAGCCGATGGTGCAGGATGAGATGGTGCTGATTGTGAGTCCGAACCACGCGTGGGCTTCGCGGAAGGGTGGCGAGATTGAACAGAAGGAGTTGGCGAAGGTGCCGCTACTGTTGAGGGAGCGGGGTTCGGGGTCGCGGCGAGTGGTGGAGCGGGCGTTGAAGAAGGTGGGGTTGCCGCTGCGGTCGCTGCAGGTGGCGATGGAGTTGGATTCGACAGAGGCGATTATCTCAGGCGTGGAGGCGGAGCTGGGGCATGCAGCGGGCGACGAGCTCGGACCAGACG
>CAZZZG010000105.1:0-7945 GCA_964658525.1 uncultured Edaphobacter sp. | reverse complement strand
TTTTGTTTCGCGGTGGGCGGTGGGGAAGGTCCTGCGGCTGGGGACGGTGAAGGTGATCGCGGTGAAGGGGCTGGAGATTCGGCGGGATTTCAGCTTTGTCCGGCTGGCGGGGGCGGAGATGACGGGGGCGGCGGCGGCGTTTCAGCGGTTTGCGATGGGCGCAAAAAGTGCAATGAGCTAATCGGGCTGATAAGTAATACTTATCGGCGATTGGAAAGTACGTCTCGACTGTGGGTTGTTGGAACGCGCATGCTTTAAGGATGTGGAAGAAGAATCTCTTTTATATCGGGATCATTGTTTCAGCGAGCGGGTTGATCGGGCCTCCGCTTGCGTTGGCCGCGGGGCTCGCGTTTGGCCTGAGTACGGTACATACGTTTCATGGGGAGAGCCGGTGTCTCTCGAAGTTTTTATTGCAGGCTGCGGTGGTCTGCCTGGGGTTCGGAATGAATTTGAAAGAGGTGGTGCATGCGGGTGCGTCGGGGTTTATGTATACGGCGATCAGCATTACGTTTGCACTGTGCCTGGGAGTTGCGTTGGGTAAGCTGCTGCAGGTTGGGAAGACGCAGTCATTGCTGATCAGCTTTGGGACGGCGATCTGCGGAGGGAGCGCGATTGCGGCGATGGGGCCGGTGCTGAACGCGAATGAAGAGGAGATGGCGGTCTCGCTGGGGACGGTGTTTGTGCTGAACTCTGTGGCGCTGCTGCTATTTCCGCTGATTGGTCACCTGATGAACTTTTCGCAGACCCAGTTTGGATTGTGGGCGGCGCTGGCGATCCATGACACGAGTTCAGTGGTTGGCGCGGGGGCGAAGTACGGGCCGACAGCGCTGGCAGTCGGGACAACGGTGAAGCTGGCTCGGGCGTTGTGGATTGTCCCGTTGGCGATTGCTACGGCGATGTTGAAGAAGAGTAAGGCGAAGGTGGCCTGGCCGTGGTTCATCCTGTACTTCTGCTTCGCGGCGGTGGCGGCAAGTTATCTGCCGCGATATATCCCGCAGGCGGTACCGCTGTTTAGTGCGCTCAATCGGCTAGGACGCGCGGCGCTGACGGTTGTACTGTTTCTGATTGGGACCGGAATTACGCGAGAGACGCTGAAGGAAGTTGGCGTGAGGCCGATGGTGCAGGGGGTCGCGCTTTGGATTGTCGTGGCGAGTCTGTCGTTGTGGGCAATCCATGCAGGATGGATTTCGCTTTGAGTAGTTAGCGGCTTCCTGATGTGAATGCGACGGTCAAGCTTTTATCTCTCAAAATCGCAACAGAGGGCTTCAGCTTTTTGCTGGCACATCTTTGTTGATGGTTCTGACTCGATAGTTCGCAGGGACTTGCTTCAGGGGTTCTGGCGGTCCGATGTGGCGTTCGGTTGTTCACTGCCGCTGCCTTTGAATGGATCTTTCCAGTGCTCGGGCAGAGTGCTCCGATGGCGTCGTTTATTGATCTTGATGCTGGAGGAGATCGAAAGGCCGGCTACGGTGAAGCTGACAAGTTGCCGTTGGCTGCAGCGAAGGCAACGTACGGGGTACCGCATCAAGAGGATTTCGGTAAGGTCTTGCGAGCGGAGGGTGGAGCGGCGGAAGCTTTGGCCGGTGCAGAATTGGCATCGGATGGGCGCGCCGTTTTGAGGATCGACTCCGAAGAGTGGTTCGCGTTCGTGGGAAGAACGACGTCTGCGGCGGGAGCTGTCACTTTTATCAGTGCTGAATTTCATCTTCAACTTTTATTGTCTTCAGGAAGAAGTGGTAGATCGAAGAGCTTTTGCGGAGTCCGACGCGAGATGCCTGGGGTGCGCGGGGCGCGGATAGGGTGAACGGTGGGGCCAGATGGCGACTTGGAGAGCAGGGAGTGAAGGTCGCGGAGATCCTTGTGCAGTTTCTGGAGCTGGCGTGAATCGACGCTGGGGGCGGAGGCTTCGATGGTCAGGGCCAGTTGCGGCTCCCGATGTTTGAGCTCGCTTTTGAAGACCTGGCGGGCGCCGGGGATGGTGTATCCCTCGTTGTAGAGAAGGCTCTTGATTCGCAGGGCCATTTCAACGTCGCGGCGGCGGTAGAGGCGCTGGCCGGTGCCGCCTTTGTGCGGCTTGAGTTGAGGAAACTCGCTCTCCCAGAAGCGGAGGACGTAGGCCGGGACGTCGCAGAGCCTGGCGACTTCGCCGATGCGGAAGTAGAGCTTGTCCGGGATGTCGGACCCGGAGGTTGGGGTGGTTTTGCGGATTGGCTGGTGCTGCGCCATGCCAGGAAGCTCCGAGGGCCGCCTTTCCGGCGGGGGTGGCCTATGGTCCGGCTGCTGCCAGTATAGGCCACTCGCGATGGCTCGGTTTGCATTTTTCCCTGGTCGGGACTGTTGAATTTTCAGGCACCTGGGGTGGAGACGGACTGGCGTGGCTCGGTTTTTCCGCTGGCGCTGCGGAGGTACTGGACGGGCCAGGTGGTGGACTGGTGGAGGATCGCCGCGGCGTGGAGGGGCCAGTAGGGGTTGCGGAGGAGTTCGCGCGCGAGCAGGATGAGGTCAGCCTGACCGGTGCGAACGATCTGGTCGGCCTGGGCTGGTTCGGTGATCATTCCAACTGCAGCGGTGGGGATCTGGGCTTCGCGGTGGATGGTGTCTGAGTGGTGGACCTGGTAGCCGGAGCCGATGGGGATCTGCTGGGCGGGGTGGTTGCCGCCGGTGGAGACGTCCACTAGATCGACATCTGCCTGCTTGAGGAGTTTGGAGAAGGCGACGGATTGGGGGAGATCCCAGCTTGCGCCGAGGGAGTCGGGAGCCCAGTCGGTGGCGGAGATACGGACGAAAAGCGGAAGGTGTTTGGGCCAGGCGGCGCGGACGGCTTTGACGACTTCGAGAGGGAAGCGGGTGCGGTTTTCGAAGCTGCCGCCGTACTCGTCGGTGCGGTGATTGGAGAGCGGAGAGAGGAACTGGTGCAGAAGATAGCCGTGTGCGGAATGGATCTCGACGAGGTCGAAGCCGGCAGCGAGTGCGCGATGGGCTGCTGCGAGGAAGTCGGCAACGATCTTGTCCATGCCGGCGCGGTCGAGCGCGGTGGGGAGTGGATAGGGCTCGTCGAAGCGGATGGCGGAAGGTGCGACGGGCTGCCAACCGCCTTCGGAGGCGGGCATGGTGCGGGTGGGCTCCCATGGGACGGACATGCTGGCTTTGCGGCCGGCGTGGGCGAGCTGGATGCCGGCGTAGGTGCCGTGCTGGTGGAGGAAGGCGGTGATGCGCTTGAGCTCGGGGATGTGCTCGTCTTTCCAGATGCCGAGGTCGGCGGGTGTGATGCGGCCTTCGGGGTTTACCGCTGCGGCCTCTGTGATGATGAGGCCAGCACCGCCAATGGCGCGGCTTCCGAGGTGGACGAGATGCCATTCGTTGGCGAATCCGTCGACGCAGGAGTATTCGCACATGGGGGACACGGCGATGCGGTTGGGCAGGATGAGGCTGCGGAGCTTGAGGGGGGCGAAGAGGTGGTCGGTTGGCTGGGTCACGTCTCTTAGATGTAGTTGAATGTCGGGTGGATTTGGTTAGAGGAACTTCTGACGGCGGATTAAATTTCCCAGTATGGTGTTTTGTGGGTTTTTGAGAGGGGTTTTCAGAAAAAGCGGAGATTTTTGTGGTTCTTTTGTGGTGAAGATGTGGTGGAATGCGTGGTGAACGTGGTGAGAAAGCCGCGTGGTTTTGTTGGCGGAAAAATACGCCATCAATCTCACATTTATTTTGGGTAGTTTCAAGAACGGAACCATGAGGTACAAGAAGGCGTATTGTTTCCTGACCGATGGAGGATGAGATGCGGGTGAATCAGGGTGTAGCGGCGGCGATATTGGTTTCGGCGATCGCGGCGTCGACGATGCTGATGAGCGGCTGCCGGATTGAGAACGATAAACATGGCGATGCCGATAACGTGAAGATCGCTACTCCGTTTGGCGGGATGTCGGTGAAGACGAACGAAGCGGCTGGTGTTGATGGGATCGGGCTTCCGGTGTATCCGGGAGCGGTGATGGTGAAGAAGAAGGATAAGAACGATGGGGCGGCGGATATCAATTTGAGCTTTGGCAGTTTTACGTTGAAGGTGAAGGCGGCCAGCTATACGACGCCGGATAGTCCAGACCTGGTGACTGCGTTTTACCGCAAGGCGCTGGGGCGGTATGGCGATGTGATTCAGTGTCAGAATGACAAACCGGTGAGTTCGCAGACACGAACAGCAGAGGGGCTGACGTGCGCTGACGATCAGAAGAACCACGTCAAGGTCGATAACGATATGTCGGGCAAACTGGAGTTGAAGGCTGGATCGAAGCAGCACCAGCATATTGTCGGGATCGATCCTGATGGGAATGGGACGAAGATCGGGATGGTGGCGCTGGATCTGCCGGGGCATATCTCGGTTGGCGATGACGAAGACTCGAGCAAGCAGTGACGGCAACCCGCTACGCCAGGCCACCCCGCAAACGAAGACCTGTCTGCGGGGACGCGGTTCGGGCGGTCACTTCGTGATTTGTATACCCCTTCGGTTGGCGCTCCCGCTGGTCGCGATGAGAGAGTTGGGTGGTGACGTTTCGGAACGTTCGCTTGCCGCGCTTTGTGGGGTGGGATAGCTTCATAAGATATGCATGAGTATTGTCATCGTTGCGGAGGCGAGCTTTCGTCCGGTGTGGGCGAGTCGCCGTTCTGCCCCCATTGCGGTTCGCCGCAGATCTATCTGCAGGACTACGAGGAGCAGAGCAACGGCGCCGAGGGAAGCACTACGGGCACCGCTCCACCGCCCAGCCCGCAGCAGGTGGAGTGGAAGACGGCGATACGTTGTGCGTTGCTGGTGGCGGGAGTTGCAGCGGTTCTGAGTGTGATTTCGGCGAAGGTGCAGCTGGTGTCGCCGCTAAGCTGGCTTTGGACGATCAGTGGGTCGATGATTACGCTGGCGCTGTATCAGAAGCGGAGACCGCTGGCGTGGATGGATGCGGGAGTGGGGGCGCGGATCGGCGTGGTGGTGGGGTTGGCGCTGGTCTCCTGTCTTGCTGTTGCGATGGCGGGTGCAGGGTTGGTGGCGAGATATGGGTTGCATAGCATGGCGGGGTTCGACGCGGAGCTGACGCAGACGCTGCATGCTCAGGTTGAGAAGGCGGCTGCAACTTCGCCGCAGCCGCCGGAGATCGTGCGGTTTCTGTATTCGCCTGAGGTGAGGGCGGGGATTATGCTGGCGGGGTTTGCGATGATTTCGGGAGTGCTGTTGGTGCTGTCGACTGTGGGTGGGGCGTTGGGTGGGTTTATGCGGACGCGGCGGAAGGTTTCGGCTTAGAGCACTGTACGCTGTGACCGATCCCTCAGGAGACCCCTGTCGATTTGAAGGTGAGGGTTACCCGGCAGAGGTTCCCAGATGCCTTACCGCCGCCACCACCGACCTTGATGACACCTTCTTTCGTTTGATTGATGTCGATGGTTACGACAGCTTCGTCGACAAGAAAATCCGTGGTCCGCGAGACGACGGATTTTGTTGCTTTGGCTAGAGAGAAGATCGTCTCCGCGATCTCCAGGGCCGCGGGAGGCCCGGATGTGCGGGTCGGTTTGGCTTTTCTCCGGAGTTTGAGTTTATAGAGATGTGTTGATTCTGACTTCATCTTTCCTGTCGTGTCGAGGCCCACGAGGTCCCATCTGAGACCTACTTCTCCGATATTGGCTAGCGCGAGACTGAGTTCGAGTTCAGCAGTATCGAGGCTGAGACCAAGTTCCGACTGGGTATTTGTTCCGGCGATAGCGAGGCCCTCTTCCACCGCCCGGAACATTTGAATGAGAGTGTCATTTCCTTCTTCCATCTGCCTGGTGGCCATTGAGGCACCTCCTTTAAGGTTTGCTTCCGATACGCAATCGATTGCGTTTGGCCATTGCGCCCGCCATGATTGCGTCGGGTCTCAATCTCAGGTGCCCCGTGGCAAAGGAGATGTCGAGGCTGGTCCATTCCTGTTGAAGATCAGAAACGGTAGTGGCGGCGTTGCCGGTCAGTACAAAGTTGATCACCGATTGGTTGACGATATTTTTGAACTCAACTTCATTCTTCGTTTCGAATCCGAATTGGTCGTCGTAGCCGACGAAATCCCCGTTACAGTTTTGTGAGAAGGCGTGACCGAGACCGCTCAGTGACCAACAGCAACCGGCGTAGACTTGGCGGCCATCGAGGAGGTTGACGGTTCCGACTTCGATAAGCGGTGTGGGGGGTGATCCGGGTAAGGCGGTCCATGAGTCTTTTTCCCCGTGACCGTAGAAGACGACATGAGTGGATGTCTGGATCAGTTCGCTGAGGGTGGAACCTCCCCGACACAGGCCGGTGGCATCGAGAAAGATACAGTGATCGACGGCAACATACAACTTGTCGCGCAGATCTTCAGCCCACTGGAAGGTTCGTGCGCTTCCTGAATCGTGACGGGTCGCAAGAATGAGGACGTTTTTATGCATCAGGAGAACCTGTTGGCTTCGATGGCTCGATGGATGAAGGTTTTTGGCGGCGTACTAGAACGAACAGAGTGCTCTTGGACGTAGTTAATAAAAAAGTTGCCGAGTTCTGTCCGGTTTCGTACCTCCCCAAGAAATTGAGCTGGGGTTAGAGATTGTCCCATCAGGATGAGAAAAGGCTCTTTCTGTTTCGGGTGAGCGGCGGCCCAGGTTTCGAGGGCGTCGATCATCTCCTCAAAGTCCCTTCTGTTCATCTCGCCGAATTCCTGTTCCATTTCCTTAGCCCCTTTCTCTCCGACGGGTTGAGTTGGCAGAATCTGCTAAGTGCGTCTGGCCATGAGTACGTCCATGAATCCTGCGGTGGTATCCCACCGGGTTTCGCAGTTCTGAATTTTATTGGAACTGAGTCGCAAGCAGGTCGAACCATAAAACTCGTAGCGGTCTCTGGGAAAGGTTACGCCTTCGAGCAGCGTGCCATCTGCGAACCACTGCATAGTGATGGTCTGTGGCCACGATGATTTCAGTGTGTCAAAGCTTTGTACCTCGTAGGTTAGGTTGGACCGATGGAGATGCCGGGAAAGCAGGCGGCGAAGTTCCATCTTTCCGGTTGCGGCCTGATCCAGAGATTTATCCGTGTAGACGCAGTCTTCACAGAAGAGAGCCACAAGAGCTTCAAGGTTTCGAGCGGACCATCTTGCCGACCAGTTTTTGGCGTAGGTTTCGAGCGAGCGGTCGTTAGAATCCGCGAGTGGTAACCCGGCGTCGTCTTCCATTGAAGTCGTCCCAGACTGCGGTGATATTGCAAGATAATACTCCCGTACCGCTAGCCCCCATGCCTCCTTCTGAGCTGGAGTCGACAAAAGATGGCTAATGAATTTCGTGTGGGCGACCCTGTGGGACTGTGTTTTTAGCTGGTCCGGCTGATATCATCAAGCGCAATTGTATGAGTGAAGATACTGAAGTTCGGAAGCCGAAGTTTCGTGAAAAGGGCAGGCTGATGTCTGCCTCAGAGATCGAACGTACGCTGGTAAGGCTGGCGCATGAGATCGTGGAAAAACATGGCGGCAGCAAGAATGTCGGCCTGGTGGGGATCAAGCGGAGAGGTGTGCCGCTGGCGCAGAGACTGGGCGTGCTGATCGAGAAGATCGAGAAGCATCCGGTGGATGTGGGGGTGCTGGATATCAGCTTTTATCGGGACGATCTTTCGACCGATGGGGCGCGGCCAAAGGTGACGCCGGGGGAGATCGGGTTTGATGTGACCGGGCGCGACATCGTTTTGATGGATGACGTGCTGTATACCGGGCGGACGATTCGAGCGGCGCTGGATGCGCTGTTTGATTCCGGACGGCCGAAGAGCGTGCGGTTGCTGGTGCTGATCGATCGCGGGCATCGTGAGCTGCCGATTGAGGCGACGTATGTGGGGCGGCTGATTCCTACGTCGAAGCGGGAGATTATCGAGGTGAAGCTGAACGAGGTCGATGGGCAGGAGCAGGTGCTGCTGGTTGAGCTGGTGGATTGA
>CAZZZG010000104.1:0-14740 GCA_964658525.1 uncultured Edaphobacter sp. | reverse complement strand
TTCGCGCCGGAGGTTCACTGTTACAAATGTCCGATCAAACACACGTATCCGGGCTGCGGTATCGCCTGCGCTGACTACATCGAGCATATGATTCGCAACGAATCGGATGTGGCGGCTGTTCTCGTGGAACCGATCGTTGGGACCAATGGAGTGATCGTTCCTCCGGAAGAGTACATGCCTAAGCTTCGCCGGATCTGCGATGAGTACGGAGTTTTATTGATTGCGGATGAGGTGATGACGGGGTGGGGACGGACTGGCGAGTGGTTTGCGATGAATCACTGGGGAGTTGTCCCGGATATTCTGGTGACGGCAAAGGGAATTACTTCGGCCTATGTTCCTTTGGGGCTTTGCGCAACCAGTGAAAAGATCGCTGAGTACTTTCAGGATCATTACTTCGCCCATGGTCATACGTATGAGGCTCATCCGCTTACGCTTGCGCCGGCAGTCGCTACGATTCGTGAGATGCAGCGTCTTGGACTTGTCGAAAGGGCGCGGGAGCTTGCGCCCTATGTCGAGGGCAAGCTTAGAGAGTTGAAGGCGAAACATGCCAGCATCGGGGACGTTCGTGGAAAGGGGCTCTTCTGGGCGGTCGATCTGGTGAAAGATCACACTACTAAAGAACCTTTTAACACGTACTCAGACAAGGTTTCCGGGAAGCCGCTGCTCGTTGATCAGATCGCCGCGAAGATACTGGCTGATGGAGTTACGATCCAGGCCTGGGTCTCGCATTTCGTGATTGCTCCGCCGCTGATTGTGACAAAGGAGCAGATTGACCACGGGATCTCAGTGCTTGATAAACATCTCGGGCTGGCAGATGCTGCTGTTGGGCAGTAGGGACAGGAGAACTTATCCCAGAGTCGGCATCGAGGTGTCTACTCCTTTGCGAATGCCTGTTGGCCAGCGAGCTGTGATCGTCTTCAGGCGCGTATAGAAACGCACACCCTCGGGCCCGTACATTGCGTGATCGCCGAACAAGGAACGCTTCCATCCGCCGAAGCTGTGGAAGGCCATCGGCACAGGAATGGGGACGTTGATACCGACCATGCCGGCCTGGACGCGGTGCGCGAAGTCTCGTGCCGTGTCGCCGTCGCGAGTGAAGATAGAAGTGCCGTTGCCGTACTCGTGATCGTTGATCAGTTGCAGCGCAGTTTCAAAGTCGCTGGCTCGAACGATGCCTAATACCGGCCCAAAGATCTCTTCACGATAGATCTTCATCTCGGGCTTGACGTGATCGAAGAGACAGGCGCCAAGGAAGAAGCCTTCGCCTTTTGTGAGGGCGTTCTCGCGACCGTCAACGAGAAGTTCTGCTCCCTCGGACTGGCCTTGCTGCAGGTAGCCGGTTACTCGATCCAGATGCGTCCTTGTAACGAGCGGACCGAGTTCTGCGCCTTCTTTCATGCCATCGCCCATCTGCAAGCCTTCAATGCGATGTTCGATTTTGTCGATCAGCTTGTCTGCAGTAGCGTTTCCTACCGTGACCGCAACCGAGATCGCCATGCACCGCTCGCCTGCCGATCCGTAGGCTGCGCCGACAAGCGCGTCGGCGGCTTGGTCGAGGTCCGCGTCCGGCATGACGATCATGTGATTTTTAGCACCGCCGAGGGCTTGGACGCGTTTGCCGTGCTTCGTTCCTTCGCGGTAGACGTATTCGGCGATGGGGGTCGAGCCGACGAAACTTATCGCCTGTACGGTGGGGTGGGAGAGCAGAGCGTCGACCGCTGTTTTGTCGCCGTGGACGACATTGAAGACGCCGTCCGGCAGCCCGGCTTCTTTGAGCATCTCCGCGAGGAGCAGCGATGCGCTCGGGTCGCGCTCGCTGGGCTTGAGGACGAAGGTGTTGCCGCATGCCAGGGCTATGGGGAACATCCACATGGGGACCATTGCCGGGAAGTTGAAGGGGGTAATTCCCGCTACGACGCCGAGAGGCTGCCGCATGGACCAGCTGTCGATATCGGAGCCTACCTGCTCGGTGTATTCCCCTTTGAGCAGTTGAGGGATGCCGGTGGCGAACTCGACCACTTCGAGGCCTCGGGTTGCCTCGCCTTTTGCATCCGAAAAGACCTTGCCGTGCTCGCTGGTGAGTAGGGCGGCTACCTCGTCGAGTCGCCGCTCGAAGATTTCGCGAAACCGGAAGAGGACGCGGGCTCTGCGGAGGGCCGGTTGGGCCGACCACGCCGGAAATGCCTGGGCCGCTGCGGCTACAGCGAGGTCTACCTCAGCACTGGTTGCGAGAGCTACCTTCGCTTGCACCCTGCCGGTCGCCGGGTTATACACGTCTCCGAACTGTCCCGAAGTTCCGCGCAGAGTCTCGCCGTTGACCCAGTGGTGGACCTCACGGAGTTGGCGTTCGGCGGATAACGACGGGGGCAGAGTAGATGTGGCGGACATAGGGAGACTCCTCTTGAGAGGACTATCCTACCAGCCGATCGGAAGGAACGCCGAATCCGGTCTGTCGATAGAGTTGATCGGCTGCGAGCTTGGGCAGCTTCGAGGTGTGGATATGATTCGGGCCGCCTTCATCGAATTTTCGGAGATTGTGAAACGTCTATCGTTCTCGGCTCACAATCTAAATGTCGTCTTGGCTGGAATCTTTGTCCCATTTTTCGACGCTATTCTGCCTTCGTTCACTCGTTTCGCTGTTAATACCGCCGACCCTCGGACCTGACAAGTCTCTGGGTCGGGGGTACGCGAATACGGGCGGACGGTTTCCAGAAGGATGGCCACCAGTGTTGGATGACCTGCATTTTTCGAGGGCAAGCACCCCTTCGAGTGAAGTACTAAGGTTTGGAAGAAAGGTAAAGCACGATTGCGTTGAGGGTTCGTAACAATCTCTTCCTACAGTGTAAACTTGGGCGCAGTATAGCCGCCTGGGGAGAGAGAACTTGCAATTTTTTGCGTTCGATGCGGCGTATCTTGAGAGGCTGCGATCCAGAGACGCCCGCACCGAGGAGCACTTCGTCAGCTACTTCGGGGAACTGATCCAACTGAAGCTGCGTTCTCGATTGAGTTCCAAAGAAGCCATCGAAGACGTCAGGCAGGAAACTTTTTTACGAGTGTTGGGACTAGTTCGCTCACCGAATGGTCTCAGAGAGCCCGATCGTCTGGGAGCATTTGTAAATTCGGTTTGCAATCACGTGTTGTTGGAGCATTACCGATCCAAACACAAAACTGAATCGTTCCTCGACAGCGATGCGGAAGCGACGTTAGTGAATCATGATCCGAGTGCGCTGAGTCTTCTTGAGACAAAGGATGCGCAACGCATCGTTCACCAAATTATGAAGGAATTGCCTGACCGGGATCGTAGGCTGCTGCAATCCGTGCTGCTCGAGGAGCGCGACAAGGATGAGGTGTGCAACGAGTTTGGTATCACCCGCGATTATCTGAGAGTGTTGGTGCATCGCGCGAAGCAATCTTTTAAGTCGTTCTATATAAGTCGCTTAGGTGACATCCGGACGAATTGAGAAAGAACCGCTACACGATTCCCTACGGGAAACACTATCGAGTTGTTGCATCTTTCTCGCAAATCATTTCGAAGTCACACCAGAGCAGAGATAATCCCCCCTCTTGAGGGGGCTCGGCCGACGCGGCTAATTTAGCCACGCTCACACAATTTTGTGGGAACGATTGAAACGAGTGTAGCTCGACCATCACTACTTGACGTGCATGCCCATATTTGCGATATGCATGAACTGCTTCCCTTCAGAGCAGTGCAGACAGATCGAGCTTGACTTCCAGCCAGTTGAGCCCTTCGGCTGGTGATGCCTGCGAGAGGTGACGGGAGACATCACCTCCGCAGGTTTCTCATTGTCCGTCCGTTGAAGCAGCCTCCATCGACGCAAAGCGTCTTCCTAATCACTTAGAATTCAGCCAACCATGAAAGTCGAAGCCTTCGTAAAGTTGATGGCTCTCGAAGGTTATGATGGGTGCACTTTCGAATTCAGCCAGATTGAGGAGGCATCCATGAACGCACCATCGGTGAAGGTCGCGGCCGGCTTAGCTTTTCTATGCAGCAGCGTTGCTGTATCGGCGACCGATCTAACGATCCACTTGAACGGTTCGGAGCCGATCTCGCGGAAGACAGCGAGGTATCAGTGTGACGCCCAGGGAAGCAAGATGGGACTGCCTGCGGACGTCTTTTCGGTTGAATATGTGAATGGGGCGGGAAACAGTCTTGCAATAGTTCCCGTCGGGGGACACTCGCTGATCTTTGCGAACGTAATGTCGGGCTCAGGTGCACGCTATGCGGCTTTGCAATATATCTGGTGGGATGCGGGAGGCCGAGGAGTTACTTTTTCGTCGGATTCTATCGCGGGCAATTTGACCTCTGAATGTCACCGCGTTGAGTAATCTTCATTACGCGCGTATCTGGATTCTCGTCTTTGTCTGCAGCAATTCCATGTCTTGCCAAAGAAGATAGTTGTTGGACCGTCCACTGTGCATTTCTGTGAAAGAGAGACCTCTTTTATGAACTTTGAAGAGACCGAAGCCGCTGCCGCAACTTCCGAAGATGGAGCTCCAGGATGGAGGTTTGCCGTCGCGGCGGGCATCCTCGGTTGGGTTCTCGACGCCTTCGATTTTTTTGTCGTCGTCTTTCTTATCTCGGAGTTAATGGGAAAGTTTCATGTGGGGAAGGCAGCGATTGTGTGGAGCATGACACTTACGCTGGCTATGCGACCGATAGGGGCTCTATTTTTCGGGGCTCTGGCCGATAGATTTGGGCGAAAGAAACCGCTCATTGCGTGCGTTCTTTATTTTTCGACCGTGACTGTGCTGAGCGGTCTAGCGCCAACGTACTGGATCTTTCTCTCGATGCGATTGCTATACGGCCTGGGGATGGGCGGGTATTGGGGTATTGGCGCTTCTTATGCGATGGAGAGTGCACCTCGGCACAGGCGCGGTGTTCTTTCTGGGCTGATGCAAGGCGGTTACCCATTTGGATATCTCATGGCAGCGATCGGCATGCAGACTATTGCTCCGGTGTTTGGCTGGCAGACGATGTTCTTTGTTGGGGCTGGAGTGACTGTCGTTATTGTGGCGCTGGCCGCATTCGCGCCTGAATCGGCTGCGTGGCGAATGCATCGGACGCCTTCACTTGGAAAGATCTTCGGCACACTGTTTCAACATATGGGCGTCTTTGGATATCTTCTGCTGCTGATGACTGCAATCACATGCCTCTCTCATGGCACTCAGGATCTTTATCCTGACTTCCTGAAGACGCTGCCATGGATGAATGGCGTAACTGTGCTGGGGATGAAAGCTACGCTGGGAATTCCAGTGATTTACAACGTCGGAGCGATTATTGGAGCGGTTGTTGTAGGAGCGATGTCGGAACGAATTGGGCGGCGATATGCCGTGATCGCTGCACTTGGCGTGTGTCTGCTGGCAATGCCGATGTGGGCATTCGGTGGGTCGGTGGTGGCGATTGTGGCTGGATCGTATCTTATGCAGAGCGGAGTGCAAGGCGCGTTTGGAGTGATTCCGGCTCACTTGAATGAGCTGGCGCCGGATGCGATTCGTGGGCTGTTTCCTGGGTTTGTGTATCAGCTGGGTGTACTGTTTGCTTCACCGGTGCTGCCGTTGCAGAATCTGCTGCGCGGAAAGTTCGGTTATCCGTGGGCTTTGTGTTCTTTCGAAACGCTGGTGATCGTTTCCCTGCTGCTGATCTTCTGGTTCGGTCCGGAGAAGCGAGGCAGAAGCTTCCATCAGACAGACCGGTCAGAAGGTTCGGCGTCGAATGTTTCTGGCACGGTTGTCACGGCGGTGAAATAATTTTTCTGGCCGGCTAAACAGGGTTTTTCGGGGTGTTTTTGAAAAAACCAGCGCGCACGACGTGGTGTTTTGATGGTCTGGGTGTGGTGAAGTGCGTGGTAAAGATGGTGATTTAGCCGTCACGTTTCAGGGTGCGAAAAATACGCCACGGATTCAACTTTATTTTTAGCCGAGTGGGATCGGGAATCGCCTACGCGAGCTGAACTCCCATGTCTGGTTCAAGCCGTCTGCTGTAAAGAGGTATTCCGTCTCGGTGAGAAGGCAGGAAGACAGACGTGGTGCAACGAAACGTCAGGCTGATCGGCATCGTGCTGTACAGCGACGGTCGCCAAGCAGTTCAAACAAATTGAGTCAGATGATCCATCCATCTTGGGTCGATGGGGATGTGATGCAGAGGCTTGCTCGGCCATGATGGTTTCCTCAGGGAGGGTTATGTCTGTTCTTGACTGGATGACTGGTTTCGAGAAAGGGTTGCCTGGGGTTCACCGGAACTCACCGCAGGCGTTGACTTGCGGTTGCTGCTCCAAAGTGAGCGGCTTTGCTCAAAGGTCTTCGCGCGTTGGATTGGACTTTCGGGCTTCGGCTTTCAGCTGATCGTTGATGGTTGCAAGTCGTTCGTTTATAAGAGCGATCGACTCGGACCAGGTCTTAAAAGTTTCCGTCGTGTAGCCCGCATCGAAGCTTCGCGGATGCGGCTCTTTCGCGGAGTGTCTGCGTTTGGCTTCTTCAAGCCTTTGCTGAAAGTAAGCAAGCCGTTGTTTGAGATTTTCTTCGCTCATGCCAGTACTCAGTATATGTGATGCAGATCCATTCGCATGGGGACGCACGTCGCACTGAGACGCGTTTTCAGGCAGGTTCTGAGAAAATCTTCTTAGTTAAGAATGAGGTAAAGTTTTCGCGAGATTTTATTGCTGTCTGTAAATAGCCTCTCTAGCATCGTCTTCACGGGGAAGTATTCTGCCGGGGCTCGATTTCACGATTCGCACTTCTGCACCGAACAGGAACGAGGCGCGCCATGCTGAAGCAGATATCCAAAGAGCATGATCTGATAGTGGATGACGAGCGGACCAGCAACACGGTCTCGGCTCTCAAGCAAGGGATTCTGGACAATCTCTTCTATGTCGTTGGCAAGCGGGTCGAAGTCGCGACTGACATGGATCACTACATGGCTCTCGCTTACACGGTGCGGGACCGAATCCTGGCTCGTTGGCTTACGACGAAGGAAGACTATGCGAAGCACAATGTGCGGACGGTCTACTATCTTTCGGCCGAATTTCTGATGGGCCCGTATCTTGCAAACAACATCCTCAACCTGGGAATCGAAGATGTGATCCGGCAGGCAGCAGGAGAGCTCAACCTCGACCTTAACCATTTAATTGTTCAGGAGAGCGAGCCTGGGCTGGGAAACGGCGGCCTCGGGCGGCTTGCAGCGTGCTATCTCGACTCGTTGGCAACGCTTGGCGTGCCTGCGATGGGTTATGGCATTCGTTATGAGTTCGGCATGTTTCACCAGGCGATTCGTGACGGCTGGCAGGTGGAGTTGACCGATTATTGGTTGCGGTACGGGAATCCGTGGGAGATTCGGCGTCCGCAGGCATGCGTTGAGGTGGGCTTCGGTGGCCACACCCAGTCGTGGTCCGATTCCTTTGGGGAGTACAAGGTGCTATGGACGCCCGATGAGGTCGTCAAGGGAGTTCCGTTTGACACGCCGATTGTGGGATATCGCTCGGGAGTCGCGAACACGCTTCGACTGTGGAGGTCCGAAGCTAACGAATCGTTCTACTTCGACCGCTTTAACAGCGGCGATTATGAGGGCGCGGTCGGCGCTAAGGTCTTCGCCGAAAACATCTCCAAGGTACTTTATCCGAATGACGAAGAGATCCGCGGCAAGGAACTTCGCTTGCAGCAACAATACTTCTTCACCTCCTGTTCCTTGCAGGACATGATTCGGCGGCATGAGAGTGCCGGCCAGTCCATTGAAAATTTTCATGAGCAGTGTGCGGTGCAGTTGAACGACACCCATCCGTCAATTGGAGTCGCCGAACTGATGCGACTGCTGATAGATATCCACGGTCTCGGTTGGGATAAAGCGTGGGAGATCACCTCGCACACCTTCAACTACACCAATCACACGCTTCTACCTGAGGCGCTGGAACGGTGGCCGCTGCCGATGTTTCGGTCGCTGCTTCCTCGCCATCTCGAGATTATCTATGAGATTAATGCACGCTTTCTCGGTCTTGTACGTGCGAGGTTCCCGAACGACGAGGCGCGAGTGGCCCGGATGTCGATCATCGACGAGTATGGAGAGAGATATGTTCGCATGGCCTATCTTGCGTGCGTGGGAAGCTCGCACATCAATGGAGTGGCGAAGTTGCACACGGAGTTGCTGAAAAGCGACGTGCTGCGTGATTTCTATGAACTGTGGCCTGAGAAGTTTATCAACGTGACCAATGGAGTGACCCCTCGACGCTGGCTCGCCGTCGCCAATCCAGAGCAGTCAGAGCTGATGACGAGCAAGATTGGCCGCGACTGGATTGGTGACCTGGATCAGCTTTCGCAGCTGGAAAACTATGCCGAGGACTCGGCCTTCCGCTCAGAGTGGCGAGGAGTGCAACATGCGGTGAAGGTTCGACTCGCGCAGTATATTGCGGAAAAAGCCGGAGTTTCAGTTGATCCCAGCTCGATGTTCGACGCGCAGGTGAAACGGATTCACGAGTACAAGCGGCAGCATCTGAACGTTCTTTACATCCTGACGTTGTACTACCGACTGAAGAAAGATCCTACGCTGGAGATCTCACCTCGGACGTTCCTGTTCGGAGGAAAGGCTGCGCCGGGATACTTCATGGCGAAATTAATTATCAAGCTGATTACTTCGGTCGCTGAGGTGATCAACAATGATCCCGAGGTGAACCGGCAGCTGAAGGTGGTTTTTCTTCCTGACTACAATGTCACGTTCGGCCAGTTGGTCTATCCTGCAGCGGATTTGAGTGAGCAGATCTCGACCGCCGGCAAGGAGGCCTCGGGAACAGGCAACATGAAGTTTGCGATGAATGGAGCGCTAACGATTGGGACTCTGGACGGCGCCAACATTGAGATTCGTGATGCAGTGGGGCACGAAAACTTCTTCCTCTTTGGACTGACTGCGGCGGAGGTTGCGGCGAAGAAGGCTGCCGGGTATCACCCTCACCAGATCTACGAGTCAAATGCGACACTGCGCGAGGTGATTGACGGTATCACTTCGGGCCGGTTCTCACGCGGCGACGGCAGCCTCTTCCATCCGCTGGTGGATGGTCTGCTCAACAGCGATCCGTACCTTTTGTTCGCCGACTATCAGTCCTACGTTGACTGTCAGGATCGCGTCTGCATTACATATCGGGACCAGGAGGCATGGTCGAAGATGTCGATCTATAACGCTGCGCGCATGGGCCAGTTTTCTTCGGATCGATCGATTCGGGAGTACTGCAAAGATATCTGGAACATTACACGGTTTGAGATCGGGGCAGGGCTTCCGGCGAGCAAATGAAAGAGTAGAGACCTGGTGGCCTTTGATTTGCATGGCCACCAGGTCTCTCGTGTTCAAAGCTGCCTGCTCCACGTCAACCTGTGAGGAAGGCCAGTACATTGGCGTTCATCTCGTCTTCAGACGGACTCTTCGGTCCCGAATGTCAGGCGCAGGCGTTGGCTACGACGTGATTCGGAACGGAGACTTCCACTTCGGTGCCAGCTCCGGATCTGCTCCATATGCTGAGCTGCGCGCCGATCCTTGCGGCTTGCTCACGCATTGCGAGGAGGCCCCAGTGCGAGTGCTTTCCTGCGCGGGTTATGTGCGGGTCGATTCCGCGGCCGTTGTCACGGACAATGAGTCTCAATCTGCGAGATGAGTACTCAACCTCAGCTTCGATGAGGGTTGCTTCAGAGTGCTGCAACGCATTGACCAGCGCTTCGCGGCCAATCGAAGTGATTTGCTCCAGGATCGCCGGGTGTAATGGCTTCGGCTTTCCTGTCACGGAGATTTCACAACGTACCCCGGCGGGCGAAAGGTCTCTCAAAACTCCGGAGAGCGATTGTTCGACGGTGGTGGGGGCGAGGGAGTGTTTGTCGGAAGGACCCTCAGAACTTGTTTCAACGGAATCGTCCAGCAGCATGGAGGCACCGGGGAGGCTCTGGTTCGAGGTGTCGTGTAGGTTGCGTGCGATGTGCGCTTGCTCACTCTGTCGTTTTTCACGGGTGAGATAGTTGTGATCGAGGAGACAGAAGAGGCTTTGAAACAGCTGCTTGATCGACGGGGCCAGATCACGAGCGGAGGCGGTTTCGACGGCTGGACCAGACATGGTTTGCTCGACGCTAAGGTTCATTGCTGATACCCCTCCCTGTTTCAATCCATTCGCGGACGTACGACGGGCAGTTTTTCAGGACTATTCCGTGAGCTTCGCAGGCGGCAAAGAACTTGATGGCTTCGCGGTCTACTAGCTTCACGTCTCCTAAATCAAACGCTGTGGGCGTTGGCTTGGCTCCATATTCTACTTTTAGGAGTTTCTGCAACTCTGATAAGTGCTCCTCCTCGATTCGGCCACTTAAAGCGAAGGTCACGAAATCCTTGTCTTCGGATCTTCGAATCTTGAACATTTGCGGATTAGCGTGCAATCGCGCGACCATTTGTAAGTTGTTGAGGGAAAATCGTTTTCTAACGTCGAAGACTCACGAATTTCGGGAATTCACGAATTTCGTGAACATGTGGCGGTGGAAATTTGGCCGCTTAGCTGGTTCGGAACCGGTGCTTATTGATGTTGAGCGCTTTGATTTTGGAGTCGAGGGTTGAGGCTGGAATTCCAAGTTTGGATGCAGCGCCTGACGGGCCCGACACTCGACCCTGGGCGTCGGCAAGCGCAGCCTCGATTGCTTTCTTCTCTTGAGAAGGCGGGATTCTGAGGAGCGCTGAACTGGTTCGATCGGGTGGTTCAAACCCTCCGGTGAGCCAGCTCTCATCAACGACAAAAGTCTCCGATTCGCAAAGGATGACGGAACGTTCGACAATGTTTTGAAGCTCGCGAATATTGCCCGGCCACGCGTACTGCTTGAGCCGGTCGAGTGTCGGCCTCTCGACGCTGTGAATTTTTTTACCGGTCTTACTCGAGTAGCGATCGATAAAGTATTCGACCAGAAGAGGGATGTCTTCCCTTCTCTCGCGTAGAGCAGGCATCGCGATGGGAAAGACGTTGAATCGGTAATACAAGTCTTCGCGAAATATGCCCGCGTCGATGGAGGCTTGCAGATCGCGGTTGGTTGCGGCGATGACTCGCACGTTTGCACTGATGACCTTGTTGCCACCAACACGCTCAAACTCGCGCTCCTGCAGAACCCGCAGGAGAGCGATCTGCGTCTCGGGCGGAAGCTCGCCGATTTCGTCGAGAAAGAGTGTGCCTCCTTCGGCTAACTCGAAGCGGCCCAGACGGCGTTGCGTGGCGCCTGTAAAGGCTCCCTTCTCATGGCCGAACAACTCGGATGAGATAAGAGAGGCGGGGATTGCGGCACAGTTGACACTCACAAAGGCGCCGGCTGCACGACGGGAGCGCTTGTGAATCGCGCGGGCAATCAGCTCTTTGCCGGTGCCAGTCTCGCCGGTAATCAGCACGGTAGAATCGGTCGGCGCCACCTTGGTGACGCGGTCAAGGACGGTCCGCAATGCTGGCGATTCGCCTACGATCTCCTCAAACATCGATGTTCGGACGATCTCTTCGCGGAGGGCGATGTTCTCTTTATAGAGTCGATCCTTGAGCGCTTGTATCTCTTGAAAAGCTGTCTCAAGCGCCGCTCTTGCCTGATGCTGTTCGGTCACGTCCACCGCCGTGCCTACGTACTCGCAGAAGTTTCCAGATGCGTCGAAGACGGGATGGCCGACGGAGTGGATGTGTTTCGTTTCTCCGCTGGGAAGAACGACCCTGTATTCGAAATCGAGATTTGGCTGTTGATGAGCGATCGCTCTGTCAAAGACTCTGCTGTAATGTTCCCGATCCTCTGGATGAATACGTTGCAAGAACTCCTCGTGCGGTGGCACTCCCCCTTCGGGATTGAAGCCCAAGAGTCGAAAGTTTTCTCGTGACCAATGGATCCCCTTCCCTTTGGCCACATCGTATGCCCAACTTCCGGTATGAGTGAGCCTTTGAGCGTCTGCCAGATAGGCTTCGCTTCGCCGCAGAGCATCTTCGGCTCGTTTAGCGTCTGTGACGTCGGTGACGGCTCCGATGATTTGTAACCCTTCCGATTCGTTGCCTTTGACGATGCGTGCGACAACACGAACGTACTTTACTGATCCATCCCGCGCAAGGAGCCGATGCTCGATGTCAAAGTCGTCGTGGTCGACTGAGGCCCTTTCGAAGGCCTGGTTGAGCCGGTCGCGATCGGCGGGATGGGTTCGCTCTAGCACCATCTCGACTGTTGGAGTGATCCCCGGATCGCATTCGAAGATCCGGTAGGTTTCTGCGGACCAGAAGACTTCTCCGGTCGACAGGTTCTCACCAAAGCTACCTGTTCGGCTCAGGTGCTGTGCCTCGGCCAAGAAAGTCTCGCTCCGGCGCAACGCTTTCAGTGTCTGGCTGCGTTCGGCTCTGCCGCTTGCTTCACGCAGGGCACGCAGCACGGACGGGACGAGCCTCGACAGACTGGTCTTGAGAACATAGTCCGTAGCGCCGAACTTCAACGCTTCAATGGCGACCTCTTCACCAAGCGTTCCGGAGACAAAGATGAATGGCACCTCGGGCGAGGTACTCATCGCAAGCCTCAACGCTGAAAGTCCGTCGAAGGAAGGCAGTGTGTAATCGGCAAGGATCAGGTCGATTTTTCCCTTTTCCAGGAAGGCGCGGAACGCGGCCTCGTGATCGACCCTTGCCACCACGCAGGTCAGGCCCTCTGCCTCGAGTGTCGCCTGAATCAGCTCTGTGTCGTGAGGGTCGTCCTCAACGGAGAGAATCCGCAAAGGGGCATGAACGTTCACTTACTTAAGCTCTCGGGGGGTGGAACGTTGATGACCGCCCAGAAGGCCCCAAGTTCTTTGATGGCGTTGACGAACTGATGAAAGTCGACGGGCTTTACGACGTAAGCATTGACTCCAAGTTTATAGCTGGTGACCAGATCTCTTTCCTCGTGGGAGGAGGTCAGCACGACGACAGGAATATATTTCAAGTTCTCGTCGGCTTTAACCTGCTTCAACACCTCGAGTCCATCTACTTTGGGGAGCTTCAGGTCCAATAGAATGACCGCGGGATTCTCATGGGAACGCGCTGAAAATTTGCCACGGCAATAAAGATAGTCGAGAGCCTCTTCGCCATCTCGCGTGACAACCACTTCATTGGCGAGGTTGTAATCCTCGAGAGCGGTCAAGGTAAGCTCGACATCTTTGGAGTCGTCTTCGACCATCAAGATACGTCCCAGTCTTTGCATGTCAACTTCCTGATTTTAAATTTTTGGTACTGAGAAATAAAAGGTCGCGCCTCGATCGATTGCACCTTCTGCCCGCACCTTGCCTCCGTGACGGTGGATGATGCGCTGAACGGTTGCTAGACCTATACCAGTACCTTCAAACGAATCTGCATGATGCAAACGCTGAAACACACCAAACAACTTATCTACGTATTTCATATCAAAACCGGCGCCGTTGTCTCTTACGAATACCATGACTTCATCCTTATTTTCGTCAACGCAGCCGACCTCGATCTCCGCCTTGGGCTGAGGGCGAGTGAATTTCACGGCATTTGAGAGCAGGTTGACGAGAACGAGCCTGAGCATGGAACGATCTCCGTAACAGACGGGAAGAGTGTCTATTTTCCAGGTGATACTTCGACCGTTGGTCTCCGGCTGTACCTCGCTGAGGGCCTCCTTCACGAGCTGCTCCAGGTTTACTGATGTTTTCTGCGCCTCCGTGCGTCCTATTCGTGAAAATGCCAGCAGGTCGTCGATCAGGTTTCCCATCCTCTTTGCGGAGTCCAGTATCATCCGCAGGTATCGGAGTCCCTTGTCGTCTAGTACGGACGATGCGTTCTTCTGAAGTAACTCTGCATATCCGGCCATATGACGGAGAGGAGCACGTAGATCGTGGGAGACAGAGTAAGCGAAGGCTTCCAGCTCTTTATTGCTGGCCTGCAAATCGGCGGACCGCTTCTCGAGCTGCTGATTGAGACCGCGAATCTCCTCTTCACGACGTTTGCGGTCCGTGATGTCGTTATTGGTCTCCATGATGGCGACGGGCCGATTGGCGTCGTCGCGTCGCAGTGACCATCGACTCGCCACCACCACCGCGGTTCCATCGGCCTTTACGCGCCTAACCTCGCCTTCCCACCGCCCTGTCTGCAGTAGCTCTGCGCTGACGTCTTCGATCGAGATTGGGAAGACGGTCTGGAGGAGTTCGTGGGATCGTTTTGCAACTGCCTGATACGGTGCCCAACCGTATAGCTCCTCAGCGCCTCGATTCCAGTAGGTAATGACGTTGCTCATGTCGCGAACGAAGATGCTGTCGTGGGTGAGATTCAACAGACTCGCCTGTTGGGTTCGCTCTACGACCTCGGCCTGGAGCTTGTCCTGAGTCTGGAGGAGATCTCGTTCGATTCGGCGTCGTGTGGCACTGAAGCGGGCAATCAATATGGCAAAAGAGATCAGAACCAGAATTCCCGGGATATCGGCGGGTGTAAGAGAAAAGGCATAGAGGGGAGGCGCAAAAAAATAATCGAAGCACAGGCTCGAGAGCACGATGGCCAGTACGGACGGGCCTACCCCGGCATGCCATGCGGTGAGAGCGATTGCGAATAACAGAAGCGGAAGTTCGACATCACGAAATTTGAAGTGTTGCAGCACAAGCGCCGGGATAACGGCGAGAACAACGGAGATAACCGCAAGGACGTAACGGTTAATAGCCGGCAGGATTTTATGCGAATCAGAGTTCGACTGCGCCATCAGCTCGCCTCACTTTTATCGTCGGCGG
>CAZZZG010000103.1:0-14905 GCA_964658525.1 uncultured Edaphobacter sp. | reverse complement strand
CAATCTCCTTCCGCAGGCGAGCGAGCGAGCGCCGCCGAATCGCCCGCAACACCTCGTTATCGCACCACTCCCGATGAATCCCTCCAGGTCGAAACCCACCCTCCACCACTTTGCCGTTCTGAATCAACCGCTGCAGTACCGCTTCCACACTCTCCGCGGCCAGATCAAAACGTCCACTGACCTCATGCGTCGTAAAAGGCCCATGGGTTCGCGCAAAACGCCTCACCAAATCCAGCAAGGCGTCGGGGGCAGCCTCCAGAAACGCCCCAGGCAGCCCCGGCGGCAAGGGCACACCCAACGCATCCCGGTACCGCGCCGCATCCTCCACCGCAATCAGTCTCTTCTCCCCACTCACCTGCACCTCAAGCACTCGCCGAGCGCGCATCAACTTCGCAACCGAACTTGCAACCTCCTCGGTTACACATCGCAGCAGCAGCTCCTCCCTGCTCAAATCCCCCAGCCGCAACAACAGATCATGCACACCATCCGCCGTCCGCGCACGGTAACCCTCCACCACGCACTGCAGCTGCTCCTCCGTCTCTTCAATTGCATTCCGATCCAGAAGCTCGCGAAGATCAGCATCCCCCATCAACTCTCGCAACTGGTCCTGATCGATCGAAAGCGCCTGCGCGCGCCTCTCAGCCAAAGGCGCATCGCCATCGTAGATGTAGTTCGCCACATAGCTAAACAGCAGTGCCGACGCAAACGGCGAAGGTGTCCGCGAATCCACAGTGTGCACCCGCAACGAACGATTTCCAATACTGCGCAGCGTCTCCATCAGCGCGGGCATATCGAACACATCCCGCAGGCATTCGCGGTAAGCCTCCAGCACAATCGGAAAAGACGCATACCGGCTCGCTACACTCAACAAGTCATACGCGCGCTTCCTCTGCTGCCACAGCGGAGTCCGTCCATCCGCTCTCCTCCTTGGCAGCAACAAGGCCCTCGCCGCGCTCTCGCGAAACTTCGCCGCAAACAGCGCCGTCGATCCCAACTGTCGCAGGACGAGCTCCGCAGCCTCTTCCGCCTCCAACAAAATCGGTTCTATCGCCGGGGCCTCCTCGGTCTCAGGAAAGCGCAGCACAAATCCATCCTCCGACCACATCGTCTCCACTTCCTGCCCACTCGTCGACCGCAGCTTCGCCGTCACCGCCATCGCCCAAGGCGCATGCACCCTGCTGCCAAACGGCGTCAACACACACACACGCCAATCCCCCAGCTCATCTCGCACCCGCTCCACGACGATGTTCTGGTCGTCAGGAACATTCACCGTAGCCAGCTCCTGATCCGCCAGATACCGCAACACATTTTCCGCTGCACCCGGCTCCAGATCATGCTCCGTCGTCAGCCGCGCCATCGCCACACTTCGCGGAGCCTCCCGCAACTCCCTTACCAGCGCACCAATTCGCCGCCCAAACTCCAGCGGCCGCCCCGCTTGATCCCCATGCCAGAACGGCATCTTCCCCGCCTCACCCGGCGCAGGAGTAACCAACACCCTGTCATGCGTAATCTCATCAATGCGCCACGTCGAAGCCCCCAGGATGAACGTATCTCCCGTCCGGCTCTCAAACACCATCTCCTCATCCAGCTCACCCACTCGCACTGGCTTAGACCTCTGTCCTGCAAGAAAAACCCCATACGTCCCACGATCAGGAATCGTCCCCCCATTCAAGATCGCAATCCGCTTCACCCCAGCGCGCGGCGTAATCCAATTCCTGTTCCGATCCCACGTAATCCGCGGCCGCAGCTCCGCAAACTCATCCGACGGATACCGCCCCGCCAACATGTCGAGCACGCCATCAAACACGCTCTGACTCAATCCCGCAAACGGAGCCGCCCCGCGCACCAAATTAAACAACGCCGCATAGCTCAGTCCTGGACTCTCCTCCTCCTCGGTCTTGTGTTTGGTCCGCCTCTCCGCGTCAGCAACATTCAACGGCGGATGCGCAATCACCGCTACCATCTGCTGCGCCAGCACATCCAGCGGATTCCGCAAAAATCGCGTCGACTCCACATGTCCCTCATGCATAGCCCGGGTCACCGCTGCACACGCAATCAAATCCGCCCTGTACTTCGGAAAGATAATCCCATTCGACGGAGCCCCCACCTGGTGCCCCGCCCTTCCAATCCTCTGCATCCCACTCGCCACGCTCGGCGGAGCCTCAATCTGAATCACAAGATCGATCGCGCCCATATCGATCCCCAGCTCCAGTGACGACGTGGCCACCAGCGCCTTAATCCTCCCTGCCTTCAGCAACTCTTCGATCTCTGTCCTCTGCGCCGCTGCAAGCGAACCATGATGCGCCAGCGCAACCTGCTCTCCTGAAAGCTCATTCAAAGCCCCCGCGAGTCTCTCCGCCACTCGCCGCGCATTGACAAAGATCAGGGTCGACGTTCGCCCACGAATAATCTCAAGCAACCGCGGATGAATCGACTGCCAGATCGAAGTCCTCTTCGGACCCTGCGAAGCTGGCCCACTCGGCTGCTCCTCAATCTCACCGAGCCTCGCCATATCCTCAACCGGAACCTCCACCTTTAGCTCCAGCAGCTTTCTCGCCCCCGCATTCACCACAGTCACGGGACGAAACCGCGCAGCACCCACTCCCCCTTCTGCCCGGGAATCCTCACGACCAGCAACTTCCATCAACACACTGTTTGTCTCTGCATCAGCCTCCGCGGCATGATCTGAATTCGTGCCTTCCACAGGCACATATCCAGATGTCTCTGCTCCTCCCAGAAACCTCGCCACCTCCTCCAGCGGCCTCTGAGTCGCAGACAGCCCAATTCGCTGCAACCTCCTTCCCGTCAGCCCTTCCAACCGTTCCAGGGACAAAGCCATATGCGCCCCGCGCTTGCTAGGCACCAGCGCATGAATCTCATCCACGATCACCGTCTCCACCGACCGCAACGACTCTCCCGCCTCTGAAGTCAGCAGCAGATACAGACTCTCCGGCGTCGTAATCAAAATATCGCCGGGATGCTTCCGAAACCTCGCGCGTTCCTTCTGCGACGTATCGCCCGTCCGCACGCTAATCTCCGGCATCCGCACGGCAAGACCCTCGTGTTTCGCCATATTCGCGATGCCCACCAAAGGCGATCGCAGGTTGCGCTCCACATCCGCGGCCAATGCCTTCAAAGGCGAGATGTAAACCACCCTGCATCCGCGCTCCGCCTCCGGCGCCGTCTGCATCATCAACTTATCCAGACACCACAGAAACGCCGTCAGCGTCTTTCCCGTACCAGTCGGGGCCAGTATCAGCGTCGACTCCCCACGAGCAATCGCCGGCCAGCCCTCCACCTGCGGAGCAGTCGGAGCATCGAACACAGCCCGAAACCACTTCGCCGTGATCGGATGAAACAGCCCCAAAGCCTCATCGCCCCCGAGCTTCGGTCCCGACGGCAACGCAGCTTTCATCGCAACTCTTTTTTTCGATTTGGCAGAACTCGGCGGCATAGTCTCCATGTGCACTGTCAGCAGCATAATTGCCGCACACAATTGGATGCGCGTCTAAGCCCCTAAGTCAAAAATCCTCACGAAGCCTTCACGGGACTATAAAAATAGCAGTCAGCCCCAAACTCCACCTCAAACAGATTGGTTGAATCCTCCGCCTGCTCCGCATTCCCCAACACCAGGAAGCCCGAAGGGGACAGCTTCCGATGAATCTCGTTGAAGAGCGTCCTGCGATCCTGCTGAGAAAAATAAAGCAGCACATTTCTCAGCAGCACCAAATCAAAGAATGGTAGAAAAGGAAGCGGCCCGCACAAATTGGCATAATGAAATTCACATAACGACCGAACCTGCGGATTGATCTCCCACTCTTCCCCATCCCGAGTCATATACTTCAGCAGCATCCGCGCCGGCAGGCCCCTATTTACCTCAAGCCGCCGATACCGCCCCTTCCGCGCATAATCAACGACGTGTCGCGAAATATCCGTGCCCACAATCCTCACATCCCACTTCGCAAGCTCCGGAAAATGTTCCACGATCATCATCCCCAGGCTGTAGGCCTCCTGTCCGGTCGAACTCGCCGCACTCCAGATCCGAAGACGTCGCTCCTCGCTTCGCTGCTCGATCAATCGCGGGATCAACACCTGCCGCAACATCTCGAATGGCCTCATGTCCCGAAAGAAGCTCGTCTCATTGATCGTCATCGCCTCTGCAACCGCGCGATGCAGATGAGCAGGCCTCCCCGCCTTCAACATATTGACAAAGTCTCCAAGGCTGTCCGCGCCCGACAACCTTGCAATCGGTGTCAATCTCGTATCGAAGAGAGCGTTGCGCGACGGATCAATCAGGTTCGACGACTGCTCCAGCACAAGCTCACGAAGATAAGCGTAATCCGTATCAGAACAGGCCATCAGTCATCTCCCGCCGCGGCACCATCGCGGACGCTGCATGGTGTGCCGTATCCATCTTCATCAATCTCCCCGCGTTGACTCGTTCCTTCACCGCACTTGCAATCTCCACAAGCGGCAGCGTCGCACTCGCGATACCCGCCTCGGTCACCTTCCCCGGCATCCCCCATACCGCCGAACTCGCCTCATCCTGCGCCAGCACCACTCCACCTTGTTCATGAACAGCTCGCGCCCCATCCAGCCCATCGGCTCCCATTCCCGTCATCACCAGCGCCAACGCGGACGCACCATACACACGAGCCGCGGAAAGAAACAGATAGTCGACCGCAGGCCTGCAGTGATTTAAAGGCTCCCGCTGATGCAGCCGAACTCTGCTGTTCCTCCCCGCCAAACTCCCATCATGCCGATCCGTCAATCCGTTGCCCGGACCAACCTCCATATGCGCATCCCCCGGAGCAAGCCAGATCGTTCCAGGTCGAATCATGGCGTTCTCATAAGCTTCCTTCACGCGTAGCGGACAGCTCTTATCCAATCGCTCGGCCAGTGCGCCAGTAAACAGCTTCGGCATATGCTGGACGATCAACACAGGAACAGGAAAGTCTGCGGGGAGCCTCGGCAATAACTGCTCCAATGCAGACGGTCCGCCCGTAGATAACCCAATCACCACCACCTCAATCGTAGAAAAAGCCTTCGTCGCCACAGCCCTCGGCGAAGCCTTGAAAGCACCCGCCGAGCCGCTCCGCGCAACAGCAGTCCCTTCCTTCCGCTTTGCCCCCTTGGCCAGTTCAGCAATTCGCGGCAGCAGCTGCTGCGACAGCGAAAGCATGGCCGATGTAAAGTCTCGCTGCTCCGCGGGCTTCGTCACATAGTCCGCAGCGCCGCACGCCAGCGCCTCCAGCGTCGACCTCGCTCCACGCTCCGTATGCGCACTGCACATAATCACCGGCAGCCCCGGATTCTCCACCTGCAACCTGCGCAAAACCTCCAGCCCATTCAGCCTCGGCATCTCAAGATCCAGCACCAGCACATCCGGCATCAGTCGCTTCACCGCCTCCAGGCAGTCGACCCCATCCTGCGCAACCCCGCACAACTCCATGCGCGGAAGCTCGCTCGACCGATCCTCGGCATGCATTCGAAACAGCTTCCCCATCACGCCGCGCATTACTGCCGAGTCGTCCGCGGCAAGAATGCGGAGCGGCCGTTCATCAAAAGCCTTCATGTCTGCTTTCCTCAGCCTTCCTCTTCCACCCACAGCTTCAAGCAGCAATCACGCCAAGCAAAAGCATCTTCTCCCGAAGACTTTCGGGAGTAAATGGCTTCATCAAAAACTCGTCCGCACCGTTATCGAGCGCCGTCGTGATAAACGAGTGATCGGCCTCGGTCGTCACCATCATCACCTTCATCTCCGGTCCCAGCCTCGCTTCACGCAGCCTCTTCACGCACTCCAGACCGTTCATCACGGGCATGTTCACATCGAGCAGCATCAGGTCGAATGACTCCTCCGCCGCCAGCACCGCCAGCGCATCGCTGCCATCTTTCGCCTCTTCGCACACAACATCCATTCGGTTCAACAGGTGCCGCAAATACTCGCGGATAAAGCTCGAATCATCAACGATCAGGGCCCGCATCTATGCCTCCGTTCGAACTATTTTTGAACAACCCAACCTCTGACAGCCGAGACGGAGACAACTTCTGTGGATCGAGCTGCACCATCAACCCCGCCTCCATCTTGTAGGCGCCATCAAACAACCACTTCCCCCGAGCCTCCAGTGTGCATGGGTTATCCTCCAACACTCGTCGGCTCACCGTCACCACTCCGCCCACCGCATCCACTACCAGGCCAAACCGTTCTGCAGCTTCATCATCGGCCATCACCAACACGCAGCATTTCCCCGTGTGCGCCTCCATCCCCAACAAAGCGCGGAGATTCACCGTCGTCAGCACCTCGCCGCGATACGGAACAACTCCCGCGATGAACGCCGGCGACATAGGCACACGCTGCAGATCCCGCTCTCCCAGCACCTCGCGTATCTTCCTCGTATCGATGCCAAACATCTCACTCCCCGCAAAGAGCGAACACAGCGACACCGCATCGTTTTCATCCTGAATCTCGTCGACCTTCTCTCGACCGCCTATCTTCACGCGACCTCCTGCCATCCAGCCTTCACCCTCACTCCAAACTCACGATGAACCAGCGTCAGCTTTTCCTTCACCAAGGCAAGCTCCATCCCTTCGGTCGCCTCATCCTGATCGAGCAGCGTTCCGTTTGAAACATCCAGCACTCGTCGCACCACCATGCCGCCGCGCTGTGCTCCACCCACGTTGGCATCACCGCATATCAGTACTGTCACCATCGCCTCTTCGCCTTGCTGACGAGACGCCTCCATCTCGACCAACACATTTCCTTCATCCCTCAAAGGCAGCAGCTCCCCACGATATTGAAGCAACGCGCGTCCACCGGCATACTCAATCTGACCCAGCGGCACACTTTCAATCCGCTCCACAACATCCAGCGGTAGCGCAGTTCTCTCTCTCGCTCTATCCTCAAAGATGAGGAACGAAGAACCCGTAGCCTCATGCACAGCCGCCTCTCCTGCGCCGATCCCGCCAATCTCTTCCTCAATCGGCTTCACTCCCGCACGAGCTGCAGTAGCACCGATATCCAGAATCAAAGCCAGCGATCCATTGCCCAGCACCGTCGCGCCAGAGAACAAACCAATCTCACGCAGCACCGGCGAAAGCGGCTTCACCACAATCTCTTCGGGTGACATCAGGTCGTCGACCACCAGACCGTACCTGCAGCCCTCCGCCTCGAGCACCGCCAGGTAGTGCCCCTTCGACTGATCCGGATTCTCAGCCTCCAACCCCAGCAAACGATCGAGCCATACCATCGGCAACAATCGCTCCCGCAGCCGATACAACTCCGACGAACCGATCCTCTGCACCACCTGCGCAAACTCACGCTCCGGAATATCCACCAGTTCCACCAGCGTGCTCTGCGGCAGTGCGAATGCCTGCCCACCGCTCCTCACTACCAGCGAAGGAACAATCGCCAACGTCAGCGGCACCCGCAGGCGCAGCGTGGTCCCCACACCTCTGCGCGATTCAACCTCAACGCTCCCGCCAACCTTCTCCACGTTGGCGCGCACCACATCCATGCCAACGCCACGTCCCGAAACCGTCGTCACCGCAGCCGCCGTCGAAAATCCCGGCAGGAAGATCAGCTGCAACGCCTCCCGCTCCGACATTCCAGCAGCATCTTCCGCGGTCACAAGATTGCGTTCAATCGCCTTCTGCAACACTCGCTCAATCGGAATCCCGGCGCCATCATCTTCAATCTCGATCACCACCGAGCCACTCTGATGAAACGCCTTCAATCGCAAACAACCCTCAGCCGACTTCCCCGCCAGCACACGGTCTGCAGGAGACTCAATCCCATGATCGACCGCATTCCTCACCGCATGGGTCAGCGGATCCTTGATCGCCTCCAGAAGACTCTTGTCCAGCCCCGTCTCCTGCCCGCTAAACTCAACCCGCACCTCGCGACCGCATGTCCGCGCAAGATCCCGCACCATCCGCGGAAACTTCCCAAACAGATTCCCCACCGGCTGCATTCGAGCCTGCATCACCGTCTCACGCAGATCCGCCGTCACACTATCCAGTCGTCGCGCCAACTCCGGAAAGTTCGCCGCCTCCATCCCGCTCTGCAGCATCTGGTTTCGCGTCAACACCAGCTCGCCCACCAGGTTCATCATGCGGTTCAGCACATCGACGTCAATCCGCAACGTCTTATCGGCACTCGCCTTCTCCGTCACCACCGTCGGCTGTAACGTAGACGCGGTGCCGCCACTCGACACCGCCGGGACAGCCCCTTCCACCTTGGCCGCCCCATCCACCAACGCAATCTGTGGAGCCTCAATCTCCGGCAACTCCGACGGCTCCTGCCCGTTCAGCATCGCAAGTTCAGCGATCAGCTCGCCATCTTCATCGCCCGCTCGAGTCCCTTCGCTCCCCGTCTCCTCGATCAGCACCAGAATCGCGCGCAGCCCATCCATCAGCCGCAGCAATCCGCTGATCAGATCCGAGCTCACCGCAAGCCGCCCGTCCCGCAGCGAACCCAGCAGATGCTCGCCTGCATGCGCCAGCTTCTCCAGCCGGTCGAATCCCAGAAATCCCGTCGTCCCCTTGATCGTGTGAACGGCGCGGAAGATCTCTCCCAGCAATCCACTATCGTCAGGCCGCATCTCCAGCTCGGTCAGGCACCGTTCCATCCGGTCCAGACCCTCCTGGCTCTCCGCAATAAACTCTTTCGTTAGCTCGTCCACACAACATATATCGGGCGCAGGACGGCAACCATGAGGCGCCTCGCCACTTGCTATCGTCCCCCGCACCCGATAGCCTCACTCACATCATGTCTTCCGAACTCTCCGATGAACTCTCGAAAAACCACCCCAGCGACCTCACCCCCACGCAAATCGCCAGTCTGCAACAGCACGCCGTCACCGTGGCCCACCACGCCTACGCCCCCTACAGCAACTTCCGCGTCGGCGCCGCCCTCCTCCTCACGGACGGTACCATCGTAACCGGCTGCAACGTCGAAAACGCCTCCTACCGCCTCACCACCTGCGCCGAGCAGACCGCCATCACCTCCGCCGTCGCCCTCCACGGCCCCGGCATCCGCATCCGCGCCATCGCCGTAGCCAACCTCAACAACACCGCCAGCCAGCCCTGCGGAGCCTGCCGTCAGACTATCCACGAGTTCAGCACACCCGACACCGTCGTCTTCTTCCCCGCCGAAGCCGGCATCACCGCCAAGGCCACCATCGCGGAGCTTTTACCCGCCGCATTCCTCCTCTAGAATAGTAACCAATGCTGATACAAATCAGAAAATGACAACCCATCCCATAGACGTCATCCTCCACAAGCGCGACGGCCGCGTCCTCACCGACGAGGAAATCCAGGCCTTCATCCACGCCCTCGTCCACCGCACGCCACAAAAGCAACTCGTCACCGACGCGCAGATCGCAGCCTTCCTCATGGCCGTCTTCCATCGCGGACTCACCCCGCAGGAGCTCGCCACCCTCACCTCCGCCATGCGCTACTCCGGCGAAACCTTCGACGCCTCCCGCCTCCACACCTTCACCGTCGACAAGCACTCCACCGGCGGCGTCGGCGACAAGACCTCGCTTCTCATCGCACCCATCCTCGCCGCCGCAGGCCTCGCCTCCCTTACACCAGGAGGCATCCCCGGCATCTGCGTCCCCATGATCTCCGGCCGCAGCCTCGGCCACACCGGCGGCACACTCGACAAGCTCGAAACCATCCCCGGCTTCAACACCCAACTCACCCTCGACCAGATCTTCCTCTCCCTCGAAAAGTGCGGCGTCGCCCTCGTCGGACAAACCCCGCGCCTCGTCCCCGCCGACCGCATCCTCTATGCCCTCCGCGACCACACCGGCACCGTCGAATCGCCTTACCTCATCACAGCCAGCATCATGAGTAAGAAATTAGCCGAAGACCTCAACGCCCTGGTTCTCGACGTCAAAACCGGCAGCGGCGCCTTCATGCCCACCTACGACCAATCCAAGCTCCTCGCCGAACTCATGGTCCAGACCGGCGAATCCTCCGGCACCCGCACCGTCGCACTCCTCACCAATCACGACGAACCCCTCGGTCGCTTCGCCGGCAACTGGGTCGAAGTATGGGAGTGCGCAGACATCCTCCGCGCCAAACGGATGGAAGACCGCCACCCCATGTCCGCCGACCTCATCCAGCTCTCAAACATTCTCTCCGGCTGGATGCTCCATCTCGCAGGCCACGCACCAACTCCCGAAGCAGGAGCAAAACTCTCCGACGAGATCCTCCTCAGCGGCGCAGCCTTCAAAGCGTGGCTCAGAATCGTAGCCATCCAGTGCGGCGACGTCTCCATCTTCCACGACCCCGCCGCGCACCACCAGCCGACCGCCTCCCGCACCCTCACAGCAACCCACGGCGGATACCTCGCCTCCATGGACTGCAAACAAGTGGGCTGGGCCGTCCAGCGTCTCGGCGCAGGCCGCGCCAAACCCGGCGACCCCGTCAGCGCCCACGCCGGCATCGAGATGCACGCCAAGCTGGGCGACGAAGTCAAAGCAGGCCAACCTCTCGTCACCCTCTTCACCGAAGACGCCTCCCTCCTCGACGAGCCCGAAGCCATGCTTCGCGAAACTCTTCACATCGCGCCGATTGCACCGCAACTCCAACCATCCATCCGCGAAGTAATTACCAAACGCTAACTCCAGAAAACGATTCTTTTATCAGGCAAGAAAAGGCCCGGCGACGTTGATCGCCGGGCCTTCACAACCAGAAAGAACCATTATTTCAGTGCAATCAGTACATCGTTGTTCACGCGCAGTGAAGCTTCCTGAGTCTGCGCCTTGGCCCACTTCTCCTGCTTCGAGGTCGACAGGTGGCAGCTCATAACCCCACCCGTTGTACGAACCTCGCTCAGGAAGTACTGGTTTCCGTAACGATGGAAGACCAGCTTGTTGTCGGCGGCGTACCCGGAATCGGGGATCGCGAGCGACATCACAGCAACGCCATCTTTGCGATCCGCAATTGTAAGTATCCGCGGCGAGTCAGCATCATTGCCAATGGTGTATGTCCCGGCGGGCAGCGTGCGGCCATTGACCGTGAAGTTGAATGGAACGGTTGCTGTGACCTTGTGATCCTGGGCCAGAGCGCTTCCAGCGGTGACGAACCCGGCGGCGACGAAAAGTGCAATAGCAGTAAGGTTTTTCATGACGATCTCCTTTGTGAGATAACTCAGGTCCCGTTTGGTCTCTGGATTTCGTTCTCTCCGGAGAGTGTTGTTACGCCCGGATATATTGCAAGCGCCCTGCCAAACCCACCCAAACTCCCGCACCAAAAATCACTGCCAATATTTCCAACAAGATAGAAACTCGCACTTCCATTCGGGTATCAAGCGACTCAAGCCCACCGGCCTTTCGTGGTATCCGAATGGTTCCCCTGAGTATCCGATCGGTTCCCCGTTTCCCTGATTGAGTGACGACACAACCCGCCCGTTCACTGAATGAATAGTGATGGTGTCACCTTCAGTTTTTTCGGGGTCAGTGCAGTCGATAAAACGTGGCGAGGAAAGCCTGTTCCTGCGAGCCTAGTCTTTATCTAACAAATACAGAGCGTTACCAAAGCTAAGCCTTTCGTTACGCCCTCTGAACAGCGAGTACAAGCCATGAAGGTAGAAACCAGCGGATTTCAACTTCGTATCCAGAGAAGCAAACAACGGCATATCTCTATAGGCCGGATCGAAGTAAACCTCAATAAAGACTGCTTTCACTGCCCGGCGACCAAGCATCTGCGCCGCTCCGTTCAGTACCCGTGTCTCTGAACCCTCTACATCTATCTTAAGAATATCTATCTCACTGATGTCATAAGAGCTGCAAATCTCGTCGATAGTATCGGTCGCTACATTGATCGTCTTTCCTGCGTGATTGCCTCTCACAAGTAGCGAGTTTGTATAGCTCTCATCACCGATATTGAGTTGAGCCTCACCCTTGATGTCAGACAAAGCCACACGCATAGCGGTGAACTTGTTTGGCAGACAGTGCTCTAACTCCCTGAACGAATCGGGCGCTGGTTCAAAGGACCAGATATTTGCTTGCGGATACAACCTGCGGTAGTTCTTCGCGCTTTGGCCAAGGTTAGCTCCTGCATCGAAGATCGTCGCTGCACTCGGAATCATGCGTAGTTGGTCTTCGTCGGAATTGAAAGAACGAATCCCCAATATCCGGCGAACCATGGATCGTAGCAGCATGAATTACCTTTCGATTCTTCGACATGATCTCGACGGGCGATAGAACGATCTTAGTGACTTCCCCATCATCGCGAAAAGCAATGCAAAGCTTTTTTTTGTTTTACTTACGAGAGATTTGTCAGCAGAAAACTCTAGTAACCATTGGATCGTTCCGGAAACGACTTGTTTGACCGATCAGCTACACTCTCGTTCAAGGGAGGCCCGATGAAACCGCGGCTCCTCGCCATCTCGGGTTCGCTGACCGGAATCGTTCGAGAGCTGATCGACAGCCCAATCTCTGTTGGCAGACTCGAAACAAACCAGGTCTGCCTCTCCGATCCGGCGGTCTCTCGGACACACTGCACCATTCAAAAAATTGGGGAACTGAACGGCCACTATGAGTTGGTCGACCTCGACAGCAGAAGCGGCACCTTCGTCAACGGAATGCCCATCCTGCGCCGATCCCTCCAGCACGGCGACAACATCCGCATCGGCAACACCGACTTCGTCTTCCTCATGCACGAAGGCGAAGTCACAAACACCCCAAGAAGACGCGCAACCGACCTTTCTTCCAGTCCATCCTCGGAGACCACACGAATTGCGCCACCGGCGGGCCTCCCCTCCTTTGGAGTCGAGGTCGGACGCATGGCCCGCGATCTCACCGCACTCTTCAGAATCAGCAACGTCATCAACTCCATCCGCGACTCTCAACTCCTCCAGCGCGAACTTCTGCAACTCATCTTTGAAGTAGTCCCAGCCGACGAAGGAGCCGTCGTCCTCCTCACCGACTTCGAAGAAGACACACTCGAAATCTGTAGCTGGAGCCGAGAACGACAAACGACCCCGGAGACCGAGATCCAACGCGAACTCGTTCGTCGCGCCTTCTGGGAGCGCACCGCGGTCCACATCGACGCCGATCCAGAGTCCGGCAACCTCCAGAACATCCTCTGTCTTCCCCTCGTCGCCATCGAGCGAACCATCGGCGTCCTCTATCTCACCTCGCAACATCCCGCCCCGCCATTTCGCGAAGATCACATCTACTTCCTCGACTCGGCCTCCCGTATCGCAGCCGTCACCCTCGAAAACATCCTCGCTCTCGATGCGTTGCGCTCAGAGAACTCACAACTAAAAAAACAACTCAACCCCACCAGCAACCTCGTCGGCGAAAGCCGCGAGATTCGTCAGGTCAGCGAGTTCATCTCGCGCGTCGCTCCGACCGCTTCCACCGTCCTCATCCGCGGCGAGAGCGGCACCGGCAAAGAGGTCATCGCACGCTCCATCCATCAAAGCAGCCCAAGAAGCGATCGCCCATTCATCGCCATCAACTGCGCCGCCATCCCCGAAACCCTCCTCGAAAGCGAACTCTTCGGCCACGAAAAAGGTGCATACACCGGAGCCATCGGCATGAGAAAAGGAAAGCTCGAAGCCGCCGAAGACGGAACCCTCTTCCTCGACGAGATAGGCGAACTCGCTCCCCCCATGCAAGCCAAACTCCTCCGCGTCCTCCAGCAAAGAGAGTTCGAACGTGTAGGAGGAACCCGTCCTGTCGCCTTCCTCGCTCGCGTCCTCGCCGCAACCAACAAAAATCTCGAGCAAGCCATCAAGGCCAACGAATTTCGCCAGGACCTCTACTACCGCCTCAACGTTGTCTCCATCTCCGTGCCGCCCCTGCGTGAGCACTCCGAAGACATTCCTCTCCTCGCCCTCTACTTCGCCTCTAAGTACGCGCAAAAAAACAAACGCCCCTTCAAAGGCATCTCCTCCGACGCACGTTCCCTGCTCATGGGCTATAGCTGGCCCGGCAACGTCCGCGAACTCGAGAACGCCATCGAGCACGCCATCGTCCTCGGCCTCACCGAAGAGATCCTCGCCGAAGACCTCCCCGACATCATCCTCGAAGAGCAGTCCGCAAAGCTCACAGGAGCGAAATACCACGACGTCCTCAACCAATCAAAGAAGGATCTCCTCCTCACCGCTCTCCGCGACGCAAAAGGCAGTTATCCAGAAGCCGCGCGCACCCTCGGCATTCACCCCAAATACCTCCATCGCCTCGCGCGAAACCTCAATCTGAAATCTGATCCACTCTAATCACCACCCCTCCGGTACACTCATCTCGAAGCACTTACAACGTATTAATCCAAGTAGCAGGAGCGAAGCCTTTGTCTCGATTCACCGGTCTGCTCGGCCTCATCACCTTCCTCGGCCTCGCCTACGCCTTCTCCACCAACCGTCGCGCGATCCGCTGGCGTACCGTTGCTTGGGGACTCGGCCTGCAGATCCTCTTCGCCTTCCTCGTCATCAAATGGAACACCGGCCAAATCATCCTCCACAACATCTCCAACGTCATCACCTCGCTCCTCGCCCACTCCGTCGACGGATCCTCCCTCGTCTTCGGCCGCCTCGGCACCCCCGGGCCCTTCGCCGTCCTCGCCTTCGCCGTCCTTCCCACCATCATCTTCGTTAGCGCCTTCTTCGCGATCATGTATCACATCGGCCTCATGCAGCACATCATCCGCATCGTCGCCTGGATCATGCAGCGCACCATGGGAACCTCCGGCGCCGAGTCCACCAACGTTGCCGCCAGCATCTTCATGGGTCAGACCGAGGCTCCCCTCACCATCCGACCCTTCCTCGCCGGCGCAACCCGCAGCGAGCTCATGGTCATCATGACTTCCGGCATGGCTCACGTCTCCGGCGGTATCATGGCCGCCTACATCAGCTTCGGCATCAACGCGCAAGACCTCCTCTCCGCCG
>CAZZZG010000102.1:0-15044 GCA_964658525.1 uncultured Edaphobacter sp. | reverse complement strand
CCGGCGGAGGCGAGGAGGCCGGAGCCGTAGTGCCAGATGCGGGGGTCGTTGAAGGTCCAGAGGAGCGCGCCGATGTCGATGATGACGACGAAGCTGATGAGCATTCGGCGGAAGAGCTGGAACTGGGTGTGAACGCGGCGGGCCTGAATGTTGTTTTCGGCGTTGAGGTCGTAGCGTCGCAGCATGATGGACTGGAGGACGTAGATACAGCCGACGGCAAACCAGCCGAGAGAGGCGACCATCGCCATGACGAGACCCTGGCGAATGTTGTCTTCCATCTTTTCGGGTAGCCCGGGGACTGCTGGAAGGAGGATGAGGAGACAAGTGAGGAAGAAAATGGCGCGAGCGGGTTTGCCGAGATAACGATGCAGTCCCCAGCCGAAGGTTTTGCTCTCTTCCTCTTTGCGGCGCAGTATGCGGAAGAGCACGTAGTGCACCACGTTCGCGAGAACGATGGCAGAGCAGAAGAGGAAGATGGCCAGGAACCAGGTGTGGCGAAAGTGAGGGACGAGCCACAGCAAGTGGGCGTGGGATGCCGCAGCGTGGGCGGGGCTGGGGGTGAGTCGAATCAAGGCTGCTCCGTCTCCTTCGTTGGGTTGGATACAACGAAGCTACGAGCAGTTTAAACGCTGCGGTCGTGACGTTGTTATAGGGTTATTTTTGTTGGAGGTGATCGAGGTCGTCGAGGACTGCCTCTTCGAGCGCGATGCGCTGGTCGGAGTAGGAGTGGTCGGTTGCCAGGTGAACGGTCTTGACCTCTTGATTGCCTGCTTTGTGGAGGGCTTCGACGAAGGCGTCGTTGGAGGGGGCGAGGCCGTCGTCGGAGGTGATGACGAGGATGGGTCGGGTGGCCAGCTTGGGCGCGAGTGCGGGGATGTTCCAGTTGGCCGCGTTGGCGGCAACTTCTTTGGCTAGACCTTCGGGGGTGCAACCGGCGAGCGGAGCCATGCCTTCGTCTGCAAGTCCCTTTGCGAGACTGGCGATGACGGTCTTTTGCTGCTCGGGTTTGATGGATTGAAACATGTCGACACCCATATCGGCTGCCGAGATGAGGCCTACGGCTTTGATGGAGGGATCCTGCGCGGCGACGTAACGTGCCATGAAGCCGCCCATACTGTGACCGATGAGAACGATGTAGGAGGAGTCGACGCGCAGCTTCTTTGCGTTGGCAGGGTCACGCAGGTAGGCGATTGCGGAATGGGTGTCTTCAATGGAATGAGTGAAGGAGAAGTCGCCGGGTGAGCCCCAGGAGCCGCGGTAGTCAAAGTAGACAACGGTCCATCCGGCTCGGCGAATGGCCTGGGCTAGATCGAGATTTTTCTCGTTGCCGGGAAAGCCGTGGAGGAGGAGAACGACGGGGTGTGGTCCGGGGCCGGGTGCGATATAGGCGATGGCGTTGAGCAGCGCACCGTGGCTGGGGATCTGGAAGGTTTCGAAGGCAGCTGGGTTGGTCGCGGTGTGTGCGGGGTCGGTGGTTATGGACGCGGAGACTTGGGCACGGAGGGGGAGCGGAAAGAAGGCGCAGGTAAGAGCAAAGAAAACAAGATGGCGATGAGGGCGCATGGCTGATTGTAGAAGGGTGAACAAATTTGAGAAATAAAAAGCTGCCGGTCTTCTCGGTTCGGATTTCCGCCATGCTGAAATACGTCTAAATAGCCTGCTCCTGTGGCTGCCCTTGTGATCGCTCCCACTTCACTCACAGATCGCAGGTTTCCCCGCAGCTCAAGGGGAGAAAACGGACACTGATGCGTCGATGAAACGGGCCTTACATACGTCGTCCCTGCGTTCGAGGGGAAGATCATTTCATGCTGTGATGGATATTGGAGCCAGGGCGGGGAATATTCAGGCCGGGTAGGGGTGTGGTGGGTCAGTGACTCGAAGTATAAGGTGTTGCTGAAGGTCTCCCAAGTTCAGTCAAGAAAAATGGTGAATGGTGATGCTCTCTGTGAGAAGAACGACGGCGACTATTATCCGCGATGGCTGGTTTTCCTAATAAATACCGCTGTCAAGTCCTGTTTTGAGCCAAACCGCTTGCAATCAAATACTTGCAACGTGCACATTAGTTTCGTTGGCATAGTTACAATTGAAAGTGGGGATGAGCCGGCCGGTTAGGTGAGTAGGGCTTCCACGGGCTCGCTAACTCATTTCTTTTGACGAATTTGGTGTAACCCTCATGAAATGAAGAATTTGCAGGGACCTATTCCTGTAAACTGCTGACAATAAGGGTTTTACGCGAAGGTACCCCCGGGGGGCACCCCCCCATTGGACGAGCCACAGCCGCACGCTTGCCAAGCCAGCTGAGAGGCGCGTAGGGTTTAACGCGGACCCAGGTACCTACTGGGACAGGTGGTATCCAGCCAAAGTCGTTCTCGAAGAACGACACGCGGCGGAGCTGCACTGGAGATTGCAATGAGCTTGACCACGTTCTCACCCGAACGAGCCGGCGCCCAGCCTGGGCGAAAGGCCGATTCCCCCACTAAAGTCACCGTCCCCTCCCTTCTCGAAAAAAAGCTGCTGCGACAGCCCATCGTGGCTGTCACTGCCTACGACTACGCCACCGCACGGCTGGTAGACGAAGCCGGCCTCGACGTCCTCCTCGTCGGCGACTCGCTCGCCATGGTCATGCAGGGCCAGGAAAACACCCTCGCCATCACCATGGACGAGATGCTCCTCTACACCCGCGGCGTACGCCGAGCTGTAAAACGCGCCCTCCTGGTAGCCGACATGCCCTTTGGCAGCTACCACACCGACGATCGTGAAGCCCTGGCCAACGCCATCCGCTTCGTCAAGGAATCCGGAGCTGAAGCAGTCAAGCTTGAAGGCGGACGCGAACGCAAAGATCTCATCCAGCGAATCGTAGCCGCCCAGATCCCAGTCATGGGACACATCGGACTCACACCCCAGAGCGTCCACCGCATGGGAGGCTACAAAGTCCAGGGCAAGACGATGGAGGCCATCGACGAGCTCCGCACCGACGCTCTCGCGCTCGAAGAGGCAGGCTGCTTCGCCATCGTCCTTGAAGGAGTCCCTCGCGAACTCGCCCGCATCATCAGCGACGAACTCCACATCCCGACCATAGGAATCGGAGCCGGACCCGACTGCGACGGACAGATCCTCGTCATGCACGACATGATGACCATGACCTTTTCGCCTCCTGCCAAGTTCGTCCGACGATACGCCGACATAGCAGGAGTCATGCGCGCCGCCCTAGAAGAGTACCGCCGCGACGTCGAAGCCCGTACCTTCCCCTCCGACGCCGAGAGCTACCACTTCTCCCGTGAGATCCGGGAGCTAATGGCAGAGCCCGTCGAAGTGGTGGGGTAGCCAACCAGTCCGAATCGAATCAAGATAAACCTCCCCACGGCCAGCACAGAGAATGCTGATACCGATGCACGTCAGCCTGAATCGACAAAGATCAAAAATCAACCGCAACGGTGGGGAAGAAGGAGTTGTCATTCGATGCAGATCGTAAAGTGTGTCGCCCAGATGCAAAGCATCTGCCGCGAACTCCGAACTCAAGGTGTGGTGCTCGGTTTCGTGCCGACGATGGGCGCTCTCCACAAAGGTCATTTCTCACTCGTCCGGCGAGCAACGGCAGAATGCCAGACCGTCGCGGCATCGATCTTCGTCAATCCTCTCCAGTTCGCTCCGGGAGAGGACTTCGCCAAATATCCACGCACCTTCGAGCAGGACGCAAGACAACTCGAAGCTGAAGGTGTAGCCATCCTCTTCGCTCCTGACGCAACCGAGATGTACCCTCAAGGCGCTGTAACAACCATCACCGTCCCCGGCATTGGCGACCGGCTGGACGGAGCCTCCCGCCCAGGCCACTTCACCGGGGTCGCCACCGTCGTTGCGAAGCTATTTCACATCGTCGCACCCCGCCGCGCCTACTTCGGTCAGAAGGACGCCGCCCAACTGGCCGTCCTACGACAAATGGTCCAGGACTTAAACTTCGACCTCGAACTGGTGAGCTGCGCGATTGTGAGAGATCCGGATGGCCTCGCTCTGAGCAGCAGGAATCGGTACCTCAGCGGGCCGGAACGCGAAGAAGCGTTGGTACTGCACCGAGCGCTTACCCGAATCGCGCAGAGCATCGCCAATGGAGAACGCCAAAGCTCGAAACTTCTACAGGTTGGAAGGCAGGCTCTGGACGCCGCTACAGGCGTGCGAGTGGATTACATGGCCATCGTCGATGCCAAATCACTCCTCCCCGTGGTATCTGCAGAGAAGGGCACGCTGGTCGCGGTGGCCGCGTATGTCGGGCGCACTCGTCTGATCGACAACTTTCTCGTGAACTAGAAGTGGCGCCCAGGCCCATGGCCTGGTAGGAGCATGACACGGAAGTACCATGCAAACCCGCGAATAACGCGTGTATTACGTTCCTGCTTTAGTAACATCAAGCTGAGTCATTTTGGTGACGATTTGTCCCTGATCGCTGATGGCGAGAAGATCCCGCGCCGACAGAAGACCTAGGGCAGACCGCAAAGAAGAGGCAACTTTAGATGCCGAGCACCTCCATTCATGAACTCGCGATTCAGCAGATCGAAAGGCTTTCGAAGAGTGGATTTCAGCGACTGGCTTTGCCGAAGCCCCTTGAGAACGCATTCGAACAGTCAACGCTCGCTCGACGATCCGAACGTCTCTGGCTCGAAGGACTGATAGCGATCGGTCTTTTCAACATCTACGTCCTCATCGACCACTATCTTCAAGGAGGCACCTCATGGCTTCCGATACAGATTCGCCTGTGCATCGTTACCCCCCTGGCCCTGCTGATTAACCTCAGCATGCGTTGGAGCCCCAATAAAATTTATCGCGAAACCAGCATCGCCGGCGCAAGCTGCCTTATCGGAGTGACGCACCTCTATCTCGAGAGCAACAAAAATGCAGCCGCCTCCGCATACGCTCAAGTAGGTCTCATCGTAGCGGTCATCTTTGTTAATGTCGTAATGCGACTTCAATTTGTCTACGCTCTCAGCGCATCGGTTATTTTGTTGGCGAGCGATCTCGTATTCATGCAACACGATCACCTCCTGAACTCTTCTGAGAAGCTACTTGGAATCACTCTAGCTGTCTGTGCCATTTCGATGACCGTAATCGCGAACTACAGCATCGGGCGAGAAGAGCGGCTTGGTTTCCTTATGCGCCTCCGCAGCGAGATACAGAGCAAAGAGCTGTCCTTCCTGAACGTAGAGCTGCAGAGAATCTCTTGCATCGATAGCCTGACCGGCCTGGCCAATCGCCATGCATACGAGCTGCAGTTTGCCAAATTGTGGCGCGAGGCTGTTGACTCCGGTTCATGTCTATCTGCCATCGTGATCGACATCGATCACTTCAAGCTGACAAACGACACTCGCGGACATTTGTATGGCGATCGCGTACTGGTTCGAGTCGCCTCTCTGCTCTTGCAGAGTTTGCGGTGCAAGGACGACTTCGCGGCCAGATTCGGAGGCGAAGAGTTCGTGGTCCTGCTTCCCGGCACAACTCAGGAAGGCGGAATGATAGTCGCCGAACGCATTCGCAAGCTCGTAGAAGTGGCAGGCTCGCCGGCGCTTTCCGAACCCGGCAGCCATCCACGTCTGTCGACTGTGAGCTGCGGCGGAGCATCCTGCTACCCGAACGACACCACCTGCAAGGAAGACCTGTTGGATGCAGCAGATAAAGCGCTCTATCAAGCAAAAGAGCTGGGTCGCAATTTAGTGTATTGGGGAGAATGGACAAGCAGAAGGAAGGAATCACCTTCTTCGTATAAAAAGCCTCTGAGGATTTCAGTAAACACTGATTCTATTCCTCTTACAGGGATTGACTGACTGCCCAGCATTCGATCTGACTGCTCATTTGAAATGTATGAAAACATTTTTCGAAGCGATTTTTCGAGGACGTTGGCTTCGGCCCATCGAGATGCAAAGATAGCGCTTGAATCGTCACGGCGCATATATCCTTTCGTCAAGCGTATTTCAGCCAATGGTTTCCACCGCTATCCCCACCAAACGTTGCGCTTCGCGCGCCGACGCTGAAGATGACTTTCGCTCCTTGAATCTCTTCTTCCCAGGCGACGCGGAAATCTGCAGTTCGACGAAGTGCTAATCATGCACACGGCCTACTTGCCGATGCAGAACTTGCTGAAGATAAGGTTGAGGATGTCGTCGCTTGTTGTAGACCCGCTGAAAGCGTCTAGAGCGCCTAGCCCTTCATAGAGATCAAGAAGAATCATTTCGTGTGGGATGTTTGCCGATGCAGCCTGATGCGCCCGATGGAGAGCTCTTGTGGCGTCCGACACTGAGCGCTGTTGCCGTTGGTTTGTCAAAATTGCGGATTCCATGTCTGGAGTCTCCTTGGCAAGATGTGACAGAATTGCGCGGCGCAAATCGGGAATGCCCGAGCCAGTGAGGGCGGATGTTTCTACCGTTTGAGAAGTCTGTTCGAGATTTCGCGACTCTGGGTGCGCAAGGTCTTGCTTGTTGATAACAATGAGGAAGGGACGGCCTGAAAGAGCAGCTATTGTGGCTTTATCATCTTCGTGGGGTGGCATGGTGGCGTCCAAAACGAGCAGGACAACGTCGGCGTCCGCCATGGCTTCGCGGGACTTCGCGATGCCGATTGATTCTGCCTCGTCGGTGGAGTGACGGAGGCCGGCAGTGTCGATGAGTTCGAAGGGAATGCCTTCGAGTGAGAGTCGTTCGGTGACCAAATCGCGGGTTGTGCCGGGCGTCGCGGTGACGATAGCGCGGTCGCGTTCGATGAGACGGTTGAAAAGAGAGGATTTACCAACGTTAGGGCGGCCTACTATGGCCATAGTGAAGCCGTCGCGGACGATATGGCCGTAGGAAAAGGATTGTTCGAGGGCGATGAGGGGGGCTTGGATTGCTGCGATTTGAGCGCTGATTTGGGGGTTTGGGAGGAGGTCGATGTCGTCTTCGGCGAAGTCGATTCCGGCTTCCAGCTCGGAAATAAGGTTTATAAGTTGTTGTTTTATTGGGGTTATGTGGCGGGAAAGAGAGCCTCCGAGTTGTTGGGCGGCGATGCGGGCCTGATGGAGCGTGGTGGAGTCGATGAGGTCTCGGACTGCTTCGGCCTGGGTGAGGTCAAGGCGGCCGGAGAGGAAGGCTCGTTGGGTGAATTCGCCGGGTTCGGCTAGGCGGGCGCCATTGGCGACGCACTGGCGGAGGAGGTGGTCGAGGAGAACGGGAGAGCCGTGGGCGGCGATCTCTACGATGTCTTCGGAGGTGTAGGAGTGGGGGGACTGGTAGTAGGTGACCACCGCTTCGTCCAGGACCTGGTTGGAGTTTTCGCCAGTGGAATCAAGGATTTCTGCGAAGCGGGCCTGGGCCGGAGCTAAGGGATGGCGGAGTTTGAGGAGGGGTTCGGCGATGGCGCGGGCCGCGGGCCCTGAGAGGCGGACGATACCGATTCCGCCGCGGCCGGGGGGCGTGGAGATGGCTACGATGGTGTCTTCGAAGATGGGGGCGGATTTGGAGTTTGAGTCGCTCACCTGGATTTTTCCATGTTAGCGGGAGAAAAAAATTGGCGTGGTGAGTTGTGGCGTTTTTCGGGTGTTTTTGCGAGAAACCGTGTGCAGAACGTGGTGTTTTGCTGGTGTGATCGTGGTGAATTGCGTGGTAGACGTGGTGTTTAAGCAGCGTGGTTTCGAGTGCCTAAAAAATGCGCCACGTTTTCAAAGTTTATTTTTTCGTCGAAACAGGATTCGGACGCAAGGCGTCCACAAAGTTGAAAAGACTTGCATGTTTGTAACTGCACCTGTACTGCAAGTTGCAGATTTATATGGCGGCTGGTTCCGGCCCTGAAATTGCTTATCTATTGGTATAACCACGGGTCCCTTGAAACTTGAAAGATGAGCGCGGCATGACGATCTGCGGTAGCTCTCGGCCAGCTATTAATCTCACTTTGCAATTTTTCAGGAGCGATGATGCGTACATTTCCGATTTTAGCTGCTTCCCTTTCCCTGGCTCTAGCTGGCTCTACAGCTTTTGCTGACGACATCATTCAGATCAGTCAAACTGCATTTACTGCAGGTGCTGGTCTCATCACTTTTAGCGAATTTCCTCCTGGAACGGTAAATCCGGTGTACGCACCAGCTACTTATGGGGGCGGCGCAGGATCTCCTACCGTGACTTTCGGCGGCTACTTCAACGGGCAGAGTGCGGGTTCGACGAATCCTGGAGCGTGCCCAGCGGGTGCAATTGTAAGTGGGTGCGTTCTAGGCAATCCAACTGGCCCGTTGGCAATCAACCCCAGCTCTCCATCCACATTCATCACGGGTGATAGCGCTATGCCGACGGCGCCGATTCTGTCCGGATCTCCGACCTACAACGGACCGATCGCCATCAAGTTTTCTACACCGCAGGTTGGCGTAGGCCTTGATGGCGGTTATTTCGACAATATCGGGAGCACGGCGATTACGGCTTACAGTGCAGACGGTACGATACTGGGATCGGTCAAGAACTCTCAGATCGGGGATGAGTTTTTGGGTCTTGTAACCGCAGATGGTGGCGCCGAGATCTCCGGGCTGCTGTTTTCGCTGGTCGGCGATGAGCCAGCCGGGTTCGATATCGACAACGTGGAGTTCGGCGTTCAGGGACAGGTCACAGTTCCTGGGGGCGGAGGCGGAACACCACCTACTGGCGTTACTCCCGAGCCGAGCACCTTGCTTCTGCTTGGCACTGGCATTGTCGGATTGGCATCTACGGTTCGCAGACGCTTCGCGGGTGTGGCAAGCTAAATCAGATAGCAGCATTTTTGATGAGTGGCACAGCGCGTTTCGCGATGTGCCACTTTTTTTGCTTCGATCACTGGAGGGGTAACACTGACGGCAGCAGAGGATAGGATTGAAGGATGGCGACGCAGTTTTCGAATGAGGCTTTGAAGTTTTTGCGAGGGCTGAAGAAGAACAACGACCGCGAGTGGTTTGGAGAGCGGAAGGACGTTTACGAGAAGCAGTTAAAGGAGCCGATGCTGAAGCTGATCGGCGAGGTGAATGAGGCGATGGCGGAGTTTTCGCCGGAGCATCTGCGGCCTGCGAATAAGATTCTGATGCGGATCTATCGAGACATTCGATTCAGCAAGGACAAGCGGCCTTATAAGCATCATGTCTCGGCCTGGTGGGCGCGGGATGGACTGCAGAAGACTTCGGGGGGTGGGTTTTATCTGCAGGTTAGTTCTACGGATGTGTTGATCGCGGCGGGGGTTTATATGCCGGAGAGGGAGCAGTTGCTCGCGATTCGACGGTACCTGGTGGATCATCATCTGGAGTTTCGCAAGATTATGGCGGGGAAGAAGCTGCGGTCGCTGATGGAGGAGACCGATACGCTGTCGCTGACGCGGCCGCCGAAGGGGTTTGCTGCGGATGATCCGGCGATCGATTTGATTATGTGCAAGCAATGGGGGTTGTCGGCTACTTTGCCGGTGGAGCGGGCTACTTCGCCTGGGTTGCTGAAGGATGTGGTGGAGAGGTTTAAGGTGGCGGCTCCTCTGATCAGGCTTTTGAATACGCCTTTGATTGCGAAGCCTAGAAGGCCTCTTTTCTGAAAGACATTGTCCTGCCGGACGGGCCCACTGCGCGTGGGGCGGTCACTTCGTGACGCGTGTACCCTTTCTTGGTTGGTGATCGGCTTTGGTCCTCCCGTTGGTCGGGGATGAATTCGGATTTGTGAATCTTAATGAGTGAGTAGTTACTCATATAAGCTGCGTGCAGGGTTTATTGAGAGGATGGGCATGACATGGCGAAGTGGACAGTAGCGGATATTCCTTCCCAGAGGGGTCGCGTGGCAGTGGTGACTGGAGCCAACAGCGGCATTGGATGGAACACGGCGCTGGAGTTGGCGCGAGCCGGCGGCGAAGTTGTGATGACGGCGCGGACTGCGGCCAAGGGACAGGATGCGGTGGAGCGGGTGCGACGTGAAGTTCCGCAGGCGAAGGTGCGGTACGAGCAGCTGGATCTTGCGAGTCTGCGGTCGGTGCGGGAGTTTGCGACGAGAGTGTCGAACGGCGGCAAGCTGGACATGCTGGTGAACAATGCAGGCGTGATGCGGATTCCGGTGAGACAGGAGACCGAGGATGGCTTTGAGATGCAGATGGGAACAAACTTCATGGGGCCGTTTGCGCTGACGCTGCTGCTGATGCCGGCACTGCTGAAGTCGAATGCTCCGCGGGTGACTACGGTATCGAGTGGTGCGGCTGATATGGGTTTGAAGCGGATCCGGTTTGAGGATATGCAGTGGAAGCGGGGGTACAAGCCTTGGAAGGCTTATTGCCAGTCGAAACTGGCGGACCTGATGCTGATGACTGAACTTGGGCGGAGGAGTGAGGCCGCTGGGAAGAGGGTTCTGAGCAACGCGGCTCATCCCGGGTTCGCGCGGACTAATCTGCAGACGAGCGGGCCAGGAAGAGAGATGAACGCTGTTGAAAGTTTTCTAACGCCGTTTATGTCCCACGATGCGGCCCATGGAGCACTGCCTACGTTGCAGGCGGCTACGGATATCCGAGCGACACAAGGGAGTTACTATGCGCCTGACAAGTTTTTTCATCTGAAGGGAGATCCGGTGTTGATTGGGTTGCCCAAGCCTGCTCGGGATGGAGAGGCGGCGCGGCGGCTGTGGGATGTGGCGGAGGAGATGACTGGTGTTCGCTTGTCGGACAGGATGCTGGTGACCGCGTGACAACTGGCTGTTCGTGGAGTACATCTAATTCGCATGAGCACAATTGTGATCGTTGGCACGGTAGTTTTGGTTTTGGTGTTGGGTTTGATTGTGCGACGACTGCTCGCAAGGCGCGAGGTAAGGGCAAAGACGATTGAGCCTGAAGAGTTGAATGAGCTGCTGAAGTCGAAGCAGGTTCTGCTGTATGACGTTCGTCAGCCGCTCGATTTCTTGGCGCACCCGGAGATAATTCCAGGAGCGACAAGGATCGCGCCGAAGGATATCGCGGATCAGACGGCTCACTTTTCTCGCGATCAGAATTCAGTGATCTATTGCACGGGCGGCGACGATGACACGTTCGCGATGGTGCTGGGGAAGGCGCGGGCGCTGCAGTTCACGCGTGTACGGCTGCTGAAGGGTGGACTACCGGCGTGGAAGGAGAAAGGATATCCGGTGGAGGAATACAAGGAGTCCTTCTATCTGGATACGGCGACGTAGCCAGATCACATCTTGTGTTTTACTTCGTTCACCAGAGAGCCGATGGGGTTGGCGATTGTGTTTTTGGCGATTGCACCTATTGGTTCGCCGCGCTTGTACATGAGATAAGCGGCGATGACTCCGGAGGCGATTGTTGCGAACAAGATCAATCGGTTGAGTGATGCGCCGCGGGTTTCTACGAGTTCCTCGGTTGCCATGTAATTCTCCCTCTGCTTCCTTCGTGCGGTGATTTCTACGTTGTAGGATGCAAAGTTTGTTGCGGGATGAGGGAGAGACGTTGATCTTTTTTCTCTCCCCCGATTCCGTCTGGTGGTGAGTTGCCGTTGGTTTTCGTCCACTGGTTAAACGAGTGGGCGGAGTGTCTGGTAACTGATGCGAACGGCTTCGATGGAGGTCATGCCGGCGATGGGTGGATCCTGCTCGACGAAGATGTGCTGGAGGCCCGACTTTTCCGCTGCGGCGATGATGGGCTTGAAGTCGATGTGGCCGCGTCCGACTTCGGTGGGTGGGTGTTTGGGATCGACGCCGAGATTGGTGGTGACGGGGGTGTCGGCGGGGAAGTCCTTCGCGTGCATGAGGGGATAGCGGCCGGGGTACCTGGTGAAGTAGTCGATGGGATTGTGGCCGGCGGTGGTGATCCAGCCGCAGTCGAGCTCAAACTTTACGAGTGCGGGATCGGTTTCGCTGAGGAGAATCTCGTAGCCGGTGTGGCCGTCGTAGTCGCGGAACTCGAAGTTGTGATTGTGGTAGGCGTACTGGAGTCCGGCTTTTTTGGCCTGTGCTCCGATCTCGTTGGCCTTTGCTGCGACCTTTTTGAAGTCGTCGAGCGTGAATGCCTTGATGGTTTCGCGCATCTTTTCGGCGTTGAAGCCGGGAAGCGTGGTGTGCAGGAGGACGGAGCTGACGACGTAGTGTGCACCTAGTGTGTTGGCTTGTTCGAGTAGCTGACCGGTGTCTACCATGCCGAAGAAGAGATGCGAGCTGGGGCATTTGAGGCCTGCGTCGTCGAGCATCTTGCGGAGTTGTGCGGGAGGGATCTCCTGAATGGGGAAAGATTCGACTTCGCGGTAGCCGATTTTAGCGAGTGCGGCGAAGGTGGTGGGGGCGTCTTTTCTTAGTTCGTCCTGCACGGTGTAGAGCTGTACGCCGATGGGGAGTTTGGTTTCTCCAAATGCAGACCGGAAGGGAAATGCGGCGGCGAGGCCAACGGCGGCGGACTGTTTCAGGAACAAACGTCGTGACGAATTCATAGTTCTCCTGATCTCGTTTGTTGCCGATTGAGATTGCAGCCAGTCTACGTGGGGTCTGCGAAGTGGTGTCAAGGGAATAGCGTCAGAAGACGTGGCCGAGGCCAAACCACCACTTGCGATGGTCGTTGTTGCCTGCGGCTCCGCCGATGTAGATGGGGCCGATTGCGGTGCGAGCGACGACGGCGAAGCTGCCGTCCCAGGCTTCGGAGATGAGAGTGTCGGCGGCGTTGAGGTTGTCGTAGACTTTGCCGCCTTCCATGAAGCCCATGACGTAGAGGCCTTCGCCGATGAGTGGGTTGAACTTGAGGAGACGGCGCTCGTAGCCGCCCTGGAAGAGCCAGAACTGGTTGCCGAGGAGCTCGTTTTTGCCGTAGGAGCCGAGATGAAATGGGCCGCCGAGGGGGAAGCCCTGCAGGTCGGTGACTTCGGGCGGTGCTCCGAAGCTGGTGCCACCGGCGGCGGTGATGAAGATGGCGTTTTTGAGGCCGATGGGGAAGAAGGCATCGACGGAGCCCTGGGCGAGGGTGAAGGGGTCGTTGCCTTTGGAGCGCTCGTGGCGCTCGACGTCGAAGGAGGTGTTGAGGCCGCTGAAGGGGAGGACTGCGTTGTCGGCGCCGAGGTAGTTGTAGCGGAGGGAGGTGACGCTTTGCTGTTGGGGTGGGATGGAGAGGTTGTCGAAGTCGATGCGCTTGACGACGGAGTACCAGTACTCGTCCTGGCCGAGGCGCAGTTCGGCGCCACGAGGCCATGTGTAGCCACCGTCGAAGCCGAAGCCGCGCTGATTGATTTGATACTGGGAGGTGCGGCTGCCCTCGTTGTAGAAGTCGAAGCGGGTGCTGGTGGCGTAGGCGCGGGGGGCGTAGAAGAATCTGCTCTGCGCGGAGAAGGGCTTGTAGTACTCGCTCTTGAGGCCGTAGCTGTAGCCGAAGAAGGCGTCGTTGCGCCACTCGGCACGGTAGCCGCCGAGGTTCGTTAAGGTAACACGGGCGGCCATACCGAAGAGGACGTCGCGGGTGTCGGAGCCGTCGATGTTGATGCCGAGGTCGAGGAAGGGAGGGCCGAAGGTCTTGGGATAGGCGGTGATGGCGAGGCCGGGGACTCCGTCGCGCTCGACGATGGAGTAGCCAGCGGCGTTGAGGGTGCCGTTGCCGACGAAGCGCGTCATCTCGAGGTCGAGGAACTTGGGGTCGATGGGCTTGTCGACGACCTGAGGGGTGAGGCGGCGATCGATCTCGGCGTTGGTGTTGGCGTCGGCTCCGGTGACGGCGAGGAACTGAGGCTTGGGAATGGTGGTTTTGCGGCGGGAGTCGCGTTGTTCGATGTAGTCGGCCCATTCGGCGTCGGGGATGCTGAAACGCTCGAGTAGGGCGGCTTTCTGGCGGGCTCCTTCAAGGCCTTTGGGAGCGATGACGGCGGAGTCGGAGAACATGGAGCTGGTGAAACCCTTGAGGTCGGAGCGGATGAGAACGTCGGCGTTTTCGAGGCTGTGGAGTTCGTTGGCTGCGATCATGATGCTGATGGTGTTGCTGGTGACGGAGAGGAAGGAGCCGGCGCGCTGGGTGGTGGTCTGGCCGGTGTCGAGGTAGCTGGCGATGACGATGTCGGCGCCGTTCGCGCGCGCGACGTCTACGGGGAGGTTGTCGACGGAGCCGCCGTCGGTGAATGTCTGGCCGTCGATGACGACGGGGACGAAGACGCCGGGGATGGACATGGTGGCACGCATGGCCTGGCCGAGGGAGCCGTGATCGAAGACGAAGGCGCGACCCGTGTTCATGTTGGTGGCGACGCAGCGGAAGGGAATGGGGAGCTCGTTGAAGCTGGTAAGGGCGTAGTCGGGGAGGGTAGCGCGATCGAGGATGAGGCCGACTTCCTGGCCGGAGTTGAGGCCTTCGGGAAAGGAGAGGCCGTGCTTTAGGCCGAAGTCGAGGCGGTTCGGGAAGTCTTCGCGGTCCTGTTTGCGGCGGTAGCTGAGATCGCGGTATGGGGTGCGACCTCCGATGGCTACGTCCCAGTTGATGTTCTGGACCAGGGTGCGTATCTCGTCGGGGGAGCGGCCTGAGGCGTAGAGGCCGCCGACGAGGCCGCCCATGCTGGTGCCGACGACGAGGTCTACGGGGATGTGGTGTTGCTCGAGATAGTCGATGACGCCGATGTGGGCGAAGCCGAGGGCTCCGCCGCCTTCGAGGACGAGAGCTATGCGGGGGCGTTTCGTTGTGTTCGTGTCGCGACTCTGAAGGGCGGGTGCTACCTTTTCCGGGACTGCGGTGGTGGGAGTTAATTCGGAGGGTGGCGTGGTTTGGCTCAGGGCGATGCGGGTGATGAGGAACGCGAGACAGAGGAGCAGAACGTGAACGGTTCTTCGCTGCAGCGACATACCAAATTCCTCCAACATCGACAGCACCTGGCGGTTCCGGACGGGAAAGAGTTTTGCAGTGGCCCTTTGAACGATCTTATTGCTGATGGCCGCGGGCTTGAGGCGCTGTGGCGTGCGATCAGCATCCTCATCTTTTCATTGATTGGGGTGTGTGTCTGCTTTTTTGGGAATGCGGAGAAGTGTAACTGCTGATCCCCTGCGGGGATTACAAACAAGAGAGACAAAAGGCAACAGGTAAAACAAAGGCAACAGCAGATCCCTACGGGA
>CAZZZG010000101.1:0-15057 GCA_964658525.1 uncultured Edaphobacter sp. | reverse complement strand
CGCCGCGGGCACGCATGCGGGTGAAGGCCTCGTGACCAGGGGTGTCGAGGAAGACTATCTCGCGACCGAAGGCGGGAGAGTCGGGCTTGGTGATTTTGACCTTGTAGGCACCGATATGCTGGGTGATGCCTCCGGCTTCGCCGCCTGCGACGTCGGTGGAGCGGATGGCGTCGAGGAGCGATGTTTTACCGTGATCGACGTGGCCCATGACAGTGACGACAGGCGAGCGAACGACTTCGACCATGCCGGTGGTGTCTTCGAGGAAGCCTTCGATGGCTTCGTTTTCGAGCTGCTCTTCGACGGAGATGATGGTGGCGTCTGCGCCGAACTGGCGGGCGACGTCTTTGACCAACTCGCCCTCAAGGGATTGGTTGACGGTGACGAAGACACCCTTCATGAGGAGGGTGGCGATGAGATCCTTGCCGCGAACGTCGAGTTTCTCGGCGAGATCCTTGACGCTGATGCCTTCAGTGACCGTGATGGTGCGAGTGATCGGCACGGGCTCGCGCGAGATTTGAGCGCCGCCGAAACGTGGTGGCGGCTGGAACCCCTTCATCGGGCCTTCTTTGGTCTTTTCGTAGCGCTGCCCTCCGCGGCGTGACGCTGGGCGGGCTGCGGGACGCATTCCTGGCTTCTCGCCAGGACCGGGCATTACGCCGGGAGCACCACCCGGGGCGCCGCCAGGCCGGGCACCAAAGCCTGGACGTGGAGGGAAGCCGGGACGCGCGCCTGGAGTGAAACCTGGGCGGCCGGGTGCACCGCCGGGAGCTCCACCGGGGCCGCCGGGGAAGGTGCGGGTAGGATGCATCGGACGGCGGGCACCGGGAGCCGATGACGACATTGGCCGAGAGCCAGGAGCGCCAGGTGATTGAGGACGGGGGCGCTCGAAGATGGGACGACCTCGCTGAGGCGTACCGGGGGCAACTGGAGGTGCGGTGTAGATGGGACGTGGGCCGGTCTGCGGCATAATCACGCGACGAGCCGGTGGGGCAGGCGGTGTTGCCGGCGCTGCAAGTGTAGCCTCGGGTTCAGTCTTAGCCGCCACAGGTGCTGCTGGGACTTCTGCGGCTGGTACAGAGGGCACGGCTTCGGCCGCCGGACTTGCCGGTGCCGCAGGTTTTGGTGCCGCTGCGTCAGCCGCCGAGGGTGGCGAGGGCACTGGCCTGGTTGCTGGCGGCGGGACTACGACAGTAGGGGCAGCGGCGGCCACCGGGTGTTCAGCGATTGGTGGTGCGACGGAGGTCGGAGCAGCAGCCACTGGCGGACGAGCGATGACGGGGCCGACGGGTGGTTTGCTCGCGATAGCTGGAGCAGGAGCGACAATGTTTGCGCCCTGGCGAGGGAGAGGAACGATGCGACGGGGCGCTGGTTGTGTTGCCGCGGGCTGCGGTGCTGAGGGGACCGGCGGCGGAGAGGGGGGCGCTGATACGACCCGGGGTGGCACGACTGCAACTGTGGGGGAGGCCGGAGGTGGGGCAACGACGGCCGTGGCGCGTGGTGGTGGCGCGGCTTTCGCGGTGGCCTCGGCTTGTTTCCGCTCGAGGATGGCCTTGAGCGCGTCGCCAGGCTTGGAGACCTTGGAGAGATCGAACTTGGGCTTGTTGTCGGCCTGCTGCTGCCGATTCGCGCTCCCGCTTCTTCCGCCGTTTTTGAAGTATTCCCGGACCTTTTCGGCCTGATCGGCTTCAATAGAGCTGGAATGGGTCTTTCCAGACACGCCGATTGCTTCGAGCGCGTCCAGAATAGGCCTGCTCTTTACTTCCAGTTCACGTGCCAGATCATTGATTCGAACTTTGCTCATCCGTCCCTTTTCGCTTGCCCTGCGCGGTTAGCTCTTCATAGCAGCCTCATCGTTGCAGGAGTCTTTATTGTAAGTGCTCTCACTGGATTTCGAGACTTCACGATCCAGGGAATGCTGTGGCGCGTGGTTGTGCTGACTAACCACGATCGTTTCCATCGTCGATACCTTCATCGGAGTGTTCCTGGGCTTCGTCAACCAGGGTGTCTACGGTGTCGTTATCCAACTCGATTTGTTCTTCGCGTGCATCGTTGTCACTGAAGGCGTCGCTGGCCGATTCTGCCTCTTCGGAGTCGGCGATGTCTTCAGCAGAGAGGTTGTTGACCTCGCGTGCGGTGCCAACGCCGGCTTCCGCAGCGAGAATCTCTTCGGGTGTTTTTTCCATTGAACCTTCTTCCAGCAGCTCTGAGACTTCGGTTTCCGCCGCTGCCGAGATAGTTGGGGTTGGGCGCTCTTCGCCTTCTTCGTACTGGCCGAAGTAGTGACGAACCGCGACAGAGATCTTTTCGACTGTTTTCTCGCCGATGCCGGGGACCTCTTCGAGCTGCTCAGGGGTCATGTCGGCGAGAGCTTCGACGGTGGTGATTCCGGCCGCGATGAGCTTCTCCAGGATGGCTTCGCCGAGTTCGGAGATTTGCTCGATCGGAGTGGTCGGACCGCCGCTCATAGCCTGCATCTGGCTCTCGACTTCCTGACGCTTCTCCTCCTCGCTCTTGATGTCAATCTTCCACTGGAGGAGCTTGGCGGCGAGGCGGACATTCTGGCCCTTCTTGCCGATAGCGAGCGAGAGCTGGGTGTCGTCGACGATGACTTCGATCTGCTTGTCGGCGAGGTCTGTGATGGAAACGCGGCTGACCTTGGCAGGCTGCAGGGCCTTCTCCGCGAAGGTGGTGATCTCATCCGAGTACTCGATGATGTCGATTTTTTCGCCGCGCAGCTCGCGAATGATGGACTGAACGCGCATGCCCTTCATGCCGACGCAGGCGCCGACTGGGTCGACATCTTTGTCGCGGCTCATGACGGCGATCTTGGTGCGTTCGCCTGCTTCGCGGGCGATGGCCTTGATGCTGACGGTGCCATCGTAGATCTCGGGGACTTCAGACTGGAAGAGGTTCTGGACGAGGCCGGGGGCGGCGCGGGAGACGATAACCTGGGGACCCTTGGCGGCGCGATCGACGCGGAGCAGGACAACGCGGACGCGCTCACCGACGGCGAACTGCTCGAGGCGCGATTGCTCGCGCTTAGGCATACGGGCTTCGGCTTTGCCAAGGTCGAAGATGACGTCCATGGGCTCGAGGCGCTTGACGGTAGCGTTGAGTACCTCGCCGGCGCGGTGGTTGTACTCGTTGAAGACGGTGTCGCGCTCGGCTTCGCGGACCTTCTGGAAGATGACCTGCTTGGCCATCTGGGCGGCAATGCGGCCGAGGGGCGTGGTGTCCTTATAGAAGCGCAGTTCGCCGCCGACTTCGACCTCGGGAGCGAGTTCGCGGGCCTGTTCGAGGGTCATCTGGTTGACGTCGTCTTCGACCTGTTCGGGGGTTTCAACGACGGTCTTGAAGACGTAGGCGCGGATTTCGCCGGTTTCGCGATCCATCTCTGCGCGCATGTTCTCCTGGGTCTTGTAGTACTTGCGTGTCGCGAGCGCGATGGCGTCTTCGACAGCGCCTACCACTACGGCCGGTTCGATTCCTTTATCGCGGCTTAACGTCTCAATCGATTGATACAGAACACTTGCCATCGCTCACTCTTCCTTGCTCTTGCCCCGAGTTCCGGGGTTTGTTTCTTGTTTGTTGATGTGACAGTTCGGAGTTGCTGAGTGCGAACCGTTCTAAATCTCCGCGACCAGATTTGCCTTTTCGACGTTTGCTAATGCGATGTCGACGGTCGATTCGGTCACAGCTTTCTTCGCCTTCCCCTTCTGTTTGACGGCAGAAAGGTCGATCGTAAGTACTCCATCTGAAAATTTGGTCAGACGGCCCTGCCACTGCCTGTTCTTGTTCACCGGTGTAAAGGTCTGGAGTTTGACCAGACTTCCTTGAAACCGGGTAAAGTCCTGAGGGCGGAACAGCTTTCGTTCTAGTCCCGGGGAGGAGACCTCCAGGGTGTACTCGGCCCCGGGGATCAGGTCTTCTACGTCCAGTACGGTGCCAAAATCCTGTGCAAATACAGCGCAATCCTCGTGGGTGACACCGGAGAGTTGTTCTACCGGAACACCTTTCGGGAGATTGGATTCAACTTCACTGGCGGCGAGTTCAGCGAGTTTGGCCCGTTCTACCGCATTTTTCTCTACAAAGACGCGCAAGGTGCGAAATTTGACGCCGCCCTGAAACTCCACGTCAACGAGTTCCAGGTTGTGTGAGGCTGCGACGCGCTCCGCGGTTGCTCGAATTTGGTCTAGCTGGACTGCCATAAGCTTAATTTCCGGTGCAATGGTCCCGTGTGCACAAACGTCTTTAGAGCAAATAAAAAGTGGGCTTTAGCCCACTCATCTCTTCCGTCAAATCACCGGTGCGGTCACGGCTCTCATTCTTACGACGGAACAAAATCGTCTGCACCTCTGATGATACATCGGTATGTCGAGCAATTCAACCCAAGAGTGATTCGAACTCAGAGCTGGGAATGCAAAGACCGACCGATGTACGATATCTGAAAGCTTCCAGGAGAGAGATGTATATGAAGTGCTTCATTGGCAGGCGGACGATGCCTGCTCTTTTTTGTGCGCTCATTTTTTTGATCTGCGAGGCACTAAGTTTTCCATTTGCTGAAATGGGTATTTGCGACGACTGGTCGTACGTTCATTCTGCTCATGTGCTGGCACAGACTGGACAAGTACATTACAACGGGTGGGCTGCCACGATGCTTGGCTGGCAGCTTTATGGCGGAGCTGCCCTCCTGAAGATATTTGGCTTCTCCTTTACGGTTGCGAGACTGTTTATAGTCCTCGTCGCTGCTTTGACGACATTTTTAATGCAACGTTGTTTGGTTCGGGCCGGGGTGGGGGAGCGAAATGCGACTATAGGCACCTTGGCGATTGTCTTGACGCCGCTTTACATGCAGCTTTCCGCGATTTTCATGACGGATGTGCCTGGGCTGTTTGCGGTGGTGGTTTGTTTTTATGGCTGCCTTCGGGCGATTCAGTCCGAGGACACGATAAAGGCCAATCTGTGGTTGTGCTTTGCGGCGTTCACGAATGTCGTTTTCGGCACCTGTCGCCAGATTGCATGGCTTGGCGTTCTGGTCATGGTGCCCTGCACACTGTGGATTGTGTATAAGCAACGCAAGACGGTATTGGCGGGTTGTATAGCCACATTTGCCGGTTGGGTTTCCGTATTCCTCTGCATGCATTGGTTCGCACAGCAACCGTACGCAATTTCAGAACACATTTTCTTCGAAATAGGGGGCGTCCGGCACTTAGCCTTTACGGTCAAGAGCCTGCTGGGAGGAGTGTTTGAGATATTTTTCTTCATACTGCCTGTTACTGTGGCATTTCTGATTTTGCTCCTTGAAGGCGGGCGCCGCTTTTGGAGGGACGCGGCGGCTTTTAGTGCGGTTTATGTGGCTGTCATGATTGCGTTGGCCTTTATGTGTGGCAAGGATCTGATGCTGGAGCCGAGGCTCGGAGATTGGGTCGGCAACAGAGGCGGCTACGGAATAGAGTTGCTTGGGGTGCCAACTCCCCTTGTGCTGAATATGCCGGTTCGCCTTTTGTTGACGGCAATATCGGTTGGTAGCACACTGTCCGCGTTCGTGTTTTTGTGGAGAATTCGCGAGCGGATCTTGGAAAAAGAGGTCATCGAGGGGCGGCGGACGGTGCGATCCGGAATTTCGTGGAAGCAGCTTCTTTTTCTGACAGGTCCATTTTCGGCGGCTTACTTTGCATTGCTGATTCCGCGTTCGTCGGTCCACATAATGGATCGTTATTTGCTGGTCTTTATGTTCGTTTTCGCGATGTTGCTGATCCGAGCATTTCAGGATTTTGTACGGCCATCGCTGCCGGCCATGACGACGGCGTTAGTCGTCCTAATGGCAATCTTCGGCATCGCTATTACACATGACATGTTTGCTTTCTATCGTGCCCGTGCGGCAGCCACCGTCGAGGTGCTGGCTGCTGGGGTAGCGCTCAATATGGTTGATGGAGGATTCGAACTAAATCATTGGGCAGAGATATCAGACGGCGGGCACATCAATGACAGAAAAATTACTAATCCTGCGAATAGCTACATAGAGATGGGTCGATATAAAGGGTGGACCTGCAAAGGGGATGGGATTCCTGCGCCACACGCAGAGGAGACACCGCGTTTTTCACCTCGGTATGGGCTGTCATTCAATCCGAATAGTTGCGCGGGAGAGGGGCCATTTGCACCGGTGAGCTACTTCCGGTGGTTAGGGTTTGCACGCACGTGGATCTATGTCGTCAAGTATCAGCCAAGTAGAGTTGCCCTATTGCTTCCAGGAGAACATGCGCCCTCTGGGTATTAACGGAGCGAAAGTTGCGACGAGGGGTGGGCGACTCTACAATCGAATAAATCCCGCGGAATTTTAGGTTTTGACTAGCTGGCCTGATCGCCCGGGACAATAAAAACATATGATCATATCCCCTGTTCCCGAAGCCCTTACGTTTGATGACGTTCTCCTTGTGCCTGCTTATAGTGACGTAGTTCCGACCCAGGTGAGCACGCAGACGCAGTTGACACGCAATATCACGCTGAGTACGCCGCTGATGTCGGCGGCGATGGATACGGTGACCGAGGGACGGCTGGCGATTGCAATGGCACAGCAGGGTGGCTTGGGCGTTGTGCACCGCAATCTGACGATCGAGCAGCAGGCGGTGGAGATCGACAAGGTGAAGCGGTCGGAGAGCGGAATGATTGTGGATCCGGTCACGGTGGTTCCCGATCAGACGATTGCGGATGCGCTTGAGGTGATGCGGCGGTACAAGATCTCGGGCGTGCCAGTGACGAAGAACAAAAAGCTGGTGGGAATTTTAACGAATCGCGATCTGAGGTTTGTTTTGCGGACCGATCTGACGATCGATTCGGTGATGACAAAGACGAACCTGATTACGGTGCCGGTGGGAACGACGCTCGAACAGGCGGAGCAGATTCTGCACCAGCATCGCGTTGAGAAGCTGCTGGTGGTCAATGACGAGTACGAGTTGAAGGGCCTGATTACGGTCAAAGATATTCAGAAGAAATTGAAGTATCCGAATGCGTCGAAGGATAGCCAGGGGCGGCTTCGCGTGGCGGGCGCGATTGGAGCTACAGGGGATTTTCTGGAGCGGGCGGCAGCGCTGGTGGCGGCGAGGGTGGATGCACTCGCGATTGACTCGGCGCATGGGCACTCTTCGCGGGTGCTGGAGGCGGTTGCTGCGGTGAAAAAGGCGTTTCCGCAGATTGATCTGTTGGCGGGAAATATCGCAACGTATGAGGGTGCGATTGCGTTGATGGATGCCGGGGCCGATGCAGTGAAGGTTGGGATCGGGCCGGGATCGATCTGCACGACTCGGATGGTGACGGGAGCTGGGATGCCGCAGATTACGGCTATCTCTGAGGCCTTTCGCGCGGGGCAGGAGCGAGGGATTCCGATTATTGCGGATGGTGGGATTAAGTACTCGGGCGACGTGACCAAGGCGATTGCCGCCGGCGCGAGCGTTGTGATGATGGGTTCGCTGTTTGCCGGCGTGGACGAGAGTCCAGGTGAGACGATTCTTTATCAGGGGCGCTCGTTCAAGGCGTACCGCGGGATGGGTTCGTTGTCGGCGATGGCGCAGGGATCTGGTGAGCGGTACTTCCAGGGCAAAGGCGACATGGAGGACGCTGCGAGCACGGAGCGCCCGTCGCTGACGGCGCGTGAGAATGGCGGCTCGAATCGGCTGGCGAAGTTTGTGCCGGAGGGGATTGAGGGTCGAGTGCCGCATCGTGGACCGCTAGAGGGGATGGTCTATCAGTTGGTCGGGGGATTGCGTTCCGGGATGGGTTATCTGGGATGCGGATCGATCGCGGAGCTGCAGGCGAATGCGCGGTTCATTCGGATTTCAAATGCCGGTTTACGAGAGAGCCATGTTCATGATGTGATCATCACGCGTGAGGCGCCTAACTACCACGTCGAGTAGATTCGATTTGTGGGTGCCGATGTTTTGAGGTGAGCTATGTGCAGGAATATCAAAAACCTGTTCAACTTCGATCCACCTGTCACGGACGAAGAGATTCGCGATGCGTCGCTCCAGTTTGTGAGGAAGATCAGCGGTTTTACCAAACCATCGAAGGCGAATGAAGTTGCTTTTCAGTCTGCGGTGGATGAGATATCGATGATTTCGGGGCGGCTTCTGGCATCACTTGAGACGAATGCACCGCCTAAGGACCGAGAGGAAGAAGCAGCAAAGAAGAAGGCTCGTTCTGCTGAGAGATTTGCTGTTTGATCGTGTGCGCTTGTCCATGACGCTTGCGCGATCAGTCTTAAGATGTCGGGTTGGTCCGGTCGAGAACCATGGCGTCGAAGCGATGACGGGTGAAGAAGCCACGAGTCTGATATAGCTTGACAGCCTGCTGATTGGCCTCGGTGACTGTTAACGTGATGGCGGCAAAGCCGGCGCGGGCAAGATGGTTGGAGCAGAAATCGAGCACGGCTCGGCCTAGTCCGTGTCCGCGCCAGCCTGGTGCGATGCATAGTTGGGTGACGTGGGCGACGTCGCTGGCCACGCGCGAACATAACAACATTCCCACCATGGCTCCGTTGCTGCGATCGCGGAGTACCCAAGAGGCATCTGGCTCGAAGACACCGCACCCAGGGAATCGGACGATGTTATGCAGGAAGCGGAGTGAGCCGTGCAGGGAGCAGTATTGATCGTTGATGCGAGCGTCGATGTGGCCTAAATAACACTCGTGGATTAGTTCGGCCGCGGCCTGATAGTGGTCTGCAGACCAGCGCAGCAGATCGATGTTGGGCGGGAGGTTCAATTCATTCCGCGTTGGGGACGAACTGGCAGGGATGCTGAGGTTGTACTCCATGAAGAGACGTGGATACATGGAGAAACCTGCGGCGAGAAAGGCTTCGTTGATCGAGCCGGCGTCGTAGAGAAGCAGCTGCGACTCGATGCGTAGGATGCCAGGTGAGTGTTGTAGAAGTTGGAGTAGCTGGTGGAGTAGCGTCTGCGTGGTTTGGAGCATCTGCGCCGTATCGTTTCCGATTGCGAATGCGTCACCGACTACGGCCTTCTGGCCTTCGTAGACGCAGAAGGTAAAACCACAGATGCGCCCGCGATCCAATGCGACGAATCCGGGCAGGATGCGGGAGTCGAGGTATTGCAGAAGGAGCTCGGTGGAACTTTGATAGTTCCACCGAAGGCGCTGCTCCCAGACGCGCGACTCGGTTTCGAGCAAAGGGCGAAGCTGGCGCGCGGAGAAGTGGCGGAGGTCGAGTATCTCGAGTTGGGTCGCGACGGCCATACCTTTCGTCGAGCTTATAGGAATTTTGGTGGGATGGGTGAGTGGCAGGTCGGGCACCCGGTCAGGGTTGATTCATACGCGACTGGGGGTTGGCGTAGACGCGATAGACTTCGATACCCTGCGATTCATAGAGGAATAAGGGCTTGTAGACGCGCCCAGCGAGCCAACGGTCGAGGTCTCCGGCGTCGCTGGCGCGGATGACAAGGATGTGTTCCGCGTCAGGGACGCCATCTGTGCTGTAGTGGATCATTGGCTGGTTGCGATAGAAGGCAAGGCCGTAGTCCATGTCGCGTTTGATGTCGGTGGCGACGAGCTTCACGTCGGGTGCCTGCTGTTGGATTTCGCGGGCGAGCGGCCGGGCTGAGTAATTTACGTCAAGCTCTTTGCCGTAGAAGCCGAGGAGGAAGACGAGGGCTGCGAGGATGGGAATCAGGGTTACGTTGCATACCTGCGGGATACCCCAGCGACGAATGACGAGAAAGACAATAGCCCCGAAGGCGATGGCCGCAGCTGCCGCGATGAGCAGCCATTGCGTAGAGGGTACGAGCGTCTCGTACTTCATGTGCTGGGGTGCGAGGGCAAGAACGAAGATAAGAAGGGCGCAGGTGGCGGCGTGTGCCCAGATGAGCCATTGAGGTAGACCAGTTCGGCGGCTTCGGTTGAGGTAGTCGGCTGTGAGGATGGTCAGCGGAGGGATCGACGGAAGGATGTAGCCGGGGAGCTTTGAGCCGGAGAAGGAGAAGAAGACGATGGGGAAGAGTGCCCAGAGGACGAGGAACTCGGGAAAGGCGTCGCCAGCGCGGGTGTGTCCGAGGTATCGCTGCGGGTTGTGGCGTACCTTCCATTCGGCGATGGAGACTTCGATGGAGTCGACCAGTGCTCGAATGGCCATAACGGTCCATGGCATCAAGCCAATGAGAGCGATAGCGAGGTAGTACCAGAATGGCTGGTGGTGCTGGTAGCGATTGGTGGCGAAGCGCTCGAGATTATGTTCGAGAAAAAAGAGGCGGTAGAAGGTTGGATTGCGCTTTTGAACCGCTATGTACCAGGGCAACACCATGATCAGGTAGAGGACAACACCGGGAATCCAGATGGTGCGACGGAGAAGGGACCACTCGCGGCGAAGACCGGCGAAGAGGAGGATGATCGCGAGTGCGAGGAATGGAGCGACCGGGCCTTTGGCGAGCGTGGCGGCGGCACCGAAGAAGTAGAGGTCGAAGAGCCAGAATTTTTTCCCGGTTTCGTACCAGGCGTACCAGCCGAGCATCCCGATGCAGAAGGGCGCTGCGAGCTGCATGTCGGTGGAGGCGCCGCGGGCGAAGCTGACGATTGCGACGCATGAGGCCGTGATCAGGGCTGCGTCGAGGTGGCCGCCGGGGCGGAAGCGTCGCATGTGGAGAAAGATGAGCACGACCAGAGCAAGTGCTCCCGAAGAGGAGGGGAGGCGCGCGGTCCAGTCGGAGACGCCGAACTCTTTGAAGAAGCTCATGGCGCGCCAGTAGTAGAGGGCGGGCTTTTCGAGCCATGGTTTGCCGTAGAGGATGGGCGTGACGGTGCCGCCGGCTATGCAGTGGAACGAGTTGCGAATGTCTTCCAGGCGGAGGCTGCGCGGAACCATCTTGGCGTCGACGTCGTGGCAGGCCTCGGAGTGAGCAGTGAGCATCTCGCGCGCGACCTGGGCATATCGTGGCTCGTCCGCGCCTACCAGGCCGAGCTGGTCGCCGCCGAAGACCGGGACCAAGCCGTAAAGCAAAAGAAAAATGGTGACTACGAAGAGGATGACGAACTCGCGAACCGTCGTGGCGGAGGGTAGCTGAAGATACTGGCGGAGCCACATTGCTGTGGCGCTGCCATTCCTTGCGCCGGAATCGGCGGGATGTTGAATATCGTCCATTTTCCTAAGAGGAGCGAGACAAGGCTATCAGAGTCCTGTCCGTAGCTGGGTGAGGATCTGCTCGAGAGCGACCGGGAGTGGGCCATCGAGGGTGCATCCGCTGGCGTTGCGATGGCCGCCTCCGCCAAAGAGTTCGGCGATACGAGCTACATCTGTTTTGCCTTTGCTGCGGATACTGAGGCGAAATTGGTCAACGTTGGGAACCTCTCTGAGGAAGACCGCCGATTCGACGCCGGCGATGCTGATGAGGTAGTTGACGACGCCCTCGCAGTCCTCGGCGGTCGCGCCGACGCCGTCCATGTCTTCACTGGTGACCCAGGTCCAGGCAAGATCGTCGTCGCACTGGAGATTGGAGAGGGCGATGCCGAGTAGTCGGATCTTGCTGGCGGGGTTCGAGAGGTAGATGTCACGAGCTATCTGACTGGGATCGGCACCACAGGCGGCGAGATGATGGACCAGGGCGAAGGTGTCGGCGTTCGTGCTGGAGTAGGTAAAGGTTCCGGTGTCGGAGAGGATGCCAGCATAGATGCAGGTGGCCATCGAGCGCGTGATCTTGACGTTTGCAGCGACGGCGATGTGGTAGACCATGGCGGCGACGGCGCAGGCGTGTTCATCGATCCAATTAATTGAGCCAAAGGGACGGCCGCTGGCGTGGTGATCGATGTTGATAAGGGTTCTGCCTTCGAGACCGAGAAGACCTGTGCGGACGATGCCGTCACACTCGAGGAGGATCGCGGGGGTGGTGCCAGAGGGGTCTACATTGTTCGCGGAAGCGGTGTGATGGATTCGGGTGATGTTGGGGAGGGTGGTGTAGGAGGAGGGAATAGGGTCGGCGAAGACGATGTCGGCCTGGCAGCCGAGTTGGTCGAGCACCTCGGCGAGGGCTAGGACGGAGCCGATGGCGTCGCCGTCCGGGCGGGTATGTGAGGCCAGGAGGAAGCGAGGATGTGATCGGAAGATCGTCAGCAGATCGTCAATCCGGGCTACGTGGGGCTTGGGCTCGAGGAGCTGTGCTTGAGGGGTCATGATTTGGGAGGCGCCCCCGGGACCGGTTCGGAGAGGGTGCGCTTATGCTCACGTTTGCGGGTGCGGGCGAGAAGCTCGTCCATACGTCCGGTCATCTTCTCCGATCGGTCGATGGCGAAGGTCAGCTCGGGAACGTGGCGTACGCCCATGCGATCGCGGAGTTGAGAGCGGATGTAAGCGCGGGCTGTGGTGAGGCCCTCGAGGGTGGAGGCCTCCTCCTCCTCGTTACCGTGGACGGCTACGAAGATGCGGGCGGACTTGCCGCCAGGTGCGAGCACGACCTCGGTGACGTAGCTGGGGGCGATGCGTGGATCGGAGAGTTCTCCTTCGAGCATGGCTCCGATCTCCTCGGAGAAGGTGTTTGCGACACGATTGCGATGGTAAGTTCTTGCGCGCTGCTCGGGCATATGGTTTTGACTGGGGCGAACGGTTGAGGATATCAGAGTCAGGCCGTTCCACCTAGTGGTGGAGGAGGATTTCGGCATGATTTCCTGTGGATTGTGGCTTCACTCGGGGAGCATTTCGGCGTAAGAGTCTGTGATCTCAGCACTTAGGGTGGCGGCTATGCGGTGGGCTGCGTTATCGATCTGGTGGAGTTGGCCGGTGAGATAGCTGGTGGATGAGGAGATAGCGGCGATTCCGAGAGTGGCGCGGTTCCAGACGATGCCGTCGTCCAGCTCCGCGATGGATAAGTTGAAGCTGTGGCGGAGTTTATCCTTCATGGAGCGTAGGACCTGGCGGCGGTCTTTGAGGGACTGGGCGTGGGGAATTTCGAGTTCGATGGTGAGTTTGGCTACGGGCATGGTCTTGGTACCCCCTCCCCCCATCAGGTATTTTGCAGGGAAGTCTTTTGTTTTGTTATATCTGCGGAGGGTCAGTGGCTGTAAAATATTCCATCTAAAGGGTTTGCCTGCAAAATATTGAAAATAAATGGCTTACGGTGGGCAGCTAATTTTTTAGGTGCTACTTTTAAGCGTTTTATGGCGATCGTTTTGTCAAGTACCTCCTCTTTTCTTTAGCGGACCAGCATGAGATAGATGGCCATGGCTACTCCGGCGGCGGCTAGCAGGAGGCCCAGGACGACGGCGTCACGCGAGACACGGCCGGGGCGCCAGGTGCCGGAGCTTAGTTCATGGACTAGTTGGAAGTGACGGTAGACGGCGCTGAGGTTGACGATGACTCCGAGTGCAACCAGGAGGACGCCGGACCATAGGGAGAGTCCAGTGGTGCGGGCGGGCAGGTGGGACTCGGCGGCGGTGATCTGGCGGAGAAAGAGACCGAAGCGGCTGACGGCAAATCCGATTCCCATGAGGCCGAGGCCGGTGCGGATCCAGGCCAGGAAAGTTCGCTCGGCGGCGAAGTAGACGCGAGGGTCCTGCTCGACGGGCTGTGGAGTCGGCATGGTGGGATTGTAAGGCAGGGCGGGGCGGTGGCGAGTTGTGGTTTTTTGGTGGTGGGTTGTGGTCGATTTGTGGTGATTTGCTGGTGCTGCGTGAGGCGCTGTTTTGGGATCGTTTGCCGACACGAGGTTGTGACAACTTGCGGACGTTGTTTGCCTATATTTGAAAACCATGTGGGGACGGGATCGGCCACGAGTTGAGGGTTGTGTGAAGAGATGGGTGACCGGTGCGTTGATCGTCTTTGGTGTGCTCTGTTCGGGGCCGCTGGGTGCGGGGGCTCGGGGCGAGGGGCGGCCGGGTGCTCATTTTGTTGGCTCGGAGAGTTGCAAGAGTTGCCATAGCGCGACGTACGAGAGTTGGAAGAAGACGCGGATGGCGAATGTGGTGCGCGATCCGAAGGAGCATCCGGAGGCTGTACTTGGAGATTTCAAACATGCCGATCCGCTGGTTACGTTTGGGATGGACGATGTGGCTTTCGTGTATGGGAGCCGATGGAAGCAGAGGTATTTCACCAAGCGTGGAGACGACTATTATCCGGAGCCGGCGCAGTGGGATGTGAAGAAGGGCCGGTGGCTGCCGTATCACGCGGAGGCGGGCACAGACTGGTGGCTACCGTTTTACGGGCCGAGTAACTTCGAGCGTCCTACGGGACCGACGTGTGATGGATGCCACTCGGTGAACTACAACGTGGAGACCAAGCAGGTGACGGAGTGGAATGTTGGGTGTGAGAAGTGCCATGGGCCGGGGAGTCTGCATGTGGCGCATCCGACGACGGAGAACATTGTGAATCCAGGGATGCTTGATTATGTGCGGGGGAATGACACCTGTATTCAATGCCACAGCCAGGGGCGGCCGCTTGCGAATCCGATTAGTGGGAAGTACTTTGATTGGCCGGTGGGATTTGTGCCGGGAGAGAGGCTGGCGGATTTCTGGAGGTTGGAGGAGTTGAAGCCGGGTGTGACGAACTTCTTCCAGTATGCGGACCTGACGGCGCACAAGAACAGGATGCAGGGGAATGATTTTGTGCAGAGCAATATGTATCACCGGCAGATTCGATGCTTTGACTGTCATCAGGTTCACAGCAACGAGAATGCGTCGAACCTGATTGCGAGGGGGAATGCGGTTTGCCTGACGTGCCACACGAAGGATAATCCTGCTGGACTGAAGGGGACGGTGAGCGAGCATACGCATCATGCGGCGGGGAGCAAAGGGAGTGAGTGTGTGGCTTGCCATATGCCGAAGATTGAGCAGACGATCAAGGACAATGCTGTGAGTGCGCATACGTTCCGGTTTATTACGCCTGTTGAAACGGAACAGTCGGGGATTCCGAATCCTTGTACTTCTTGTCATACGGATAAGTCGACCGCGTGGGCTACGAAGGAGTTGAGGGGGTGGAAGACAGCTTCGCCCTGGCGGGTGGCGAACTAACTGTTGAGGTTTTTGTCGGTGGATGCAAGAAGAAATGCAACGGCAAGGACAACAGCAACAGCAACG
>CAZZZG010000100.1:0-15153 GCA_964658525.1 uncultured Edaphobacter sp. | reverse complement strand
TGGGCGTGCGGCCCTGCTTGACGAGCTGATGGAACGTAGGCACTAGAACTCCTTGTTAATGCGCGCGAAACATTACAACCAAACTTATGTGAGACGCACGGATAAGATCGCCTTTTTGCGGTACATGCCCCGTACACGCGAAAAAATGAGAACGCTGAAGCGTCTCTGACGAAGATCTTCCCTGCTGCGTCTGTAAACCAGTACAACAAACCAGACGTAAACAGTCGACGGTGGCCGAGCGCCTTTCCTTAGCTTTCAAAGGATGAGCCGACTCCGTTTCGCTGTCCCGGCCCGCATAGCCCATCCAGGGTGGAGGGTGTCGCAGGCACGATTGCGATAGGCCGCAGACGAACGACATTCAGATCCGATGAATCAAACGAATCACTGATCGGGAATGTCCTGCGGTGAATCTCTTGTATCCAGTATAGCGCAATCATTCTCAACCCGTCTTGCGACAGGAAGCGAAACCTAAGATCACGTGGGTTTTTCTCTACCCCTCCGTGCGTCGAGCCTGCCTACAACTGCGTTGAGCTTGCCCTACGACACGGTCCGGATACTCGCGGAACCTTTTTACAATATCAATATGGCGGTGAAACGTCAAATCTTTCGCTGATTTTCTTGACAAAAAACCACCGATTGCACAAGCCAGAAGGCACTGGACGACGCTGACAAAAGGACCGCCCCCTCCATGCTAGGCTTTTCGAATGGCTTTGGCAGATCTTCGCAAGTGTTCCTCCTCCTTTCATCTCATCGCCTTCACCGCGGTCCTTCTCTTTGGACCCATCTCCGCAGCACAAGCTGAGTCCGACGCATCCACTGCAAAAGACCCGCGAATCGGCTCGCTCATCGAGACACTCGGTCAAACAAAGACTCCCACCGAGGTGGCCATCTCCCCCGACGGCTCTACCGTCGCTTGGGCAGTCCGATCTCACGGAACTACTCAAATTCATCTGTCCGACGCAGTGAATCCAGATCCCTCCAAAGAAAAGATTGTGAGCACCGGATCAGGAGCAACCGATTGCAGCAGCTCGGATCCGAAGTGGTCGCCCGATGGAGAATCGCTCGCGTTCGTCTCCAGCTGCACCGCAAAGACCGACCAGCAGGGACAGGATCAGGTCTTCCTGTGGTCGAAGACCACCGGCCAAGCCAAGCAGTTGACCCATCTCACAGGCAACATTGACTCTCTCGCATGGTCCCATGACGGAAAGTCCATCGGCTTCCTGTTTGTTGAGAACGCCACGCGCAGCGCCGGAGCACTCGCCGCCATGAAGCCCTGGTCCGGCGTAATCGGCGAAGACGGCGTCGAGATTCAGCGCGTAGGAGTCGTTCAGGTTGCTACCGGAGAATTCGCACAAGTCACCCCCTCAACGTTGCATGTCTACGAGTTCAACTGGTCTCCAGACTCGAAGAGCCTCGCCTTTGTGGCAGCCAATCCACCGGGCGAAAACAACTGGTGGGTGGCACAGCTTTACACGGAAGATCTCGCCACCGGCCAGCCCAAATCGATCCTCGACACCGCCAAAATATCCGGTTCTCTCCACGGCCTCCAGATCGCCGTCCCCCGCTGGTCCCCCAACGGCAAGCAGATTGCTTTCATCGGCGGAATCATGAGCGACCAAGGGTCCACCGGCGGCGATCTCTATCTCATCCCATCCACCGGCGGCGAACCCAAGGACGTGACCCCGGGCCGCAACGCCTCTGTCGCCTACTTCGGCTGGGCAGGGCCGGAGATTATCGCACTGGCGGAGCACGTCGGTGGCAGCAGCCACCTCACCGCGATTGACCTCGCCACCGGCAAAGACATTCCGCAAGCCAGCGTTACCTTCCCGGAGAGCATCGGCGCCGGCAATCTGGTCATGAGCGTGTCTCTCTCGCGCGAACACACCATCGCCATCATCCGCAGTTCGTTCGAGCGAGCCCCCGAAGTATGGGCTGGTCCGCTTCATGACCTCAAGCAGATAACCCACCTTAACGACGATCTGAAGCCTCTCTGGGGCAAGACCGAGAACATCGAATGGACTAATGGCGGCTTCAAGATTCAGGGATGGCTCCTCTACCCTGCTAACTACGATCCTCAAAAGAAGTATCCGCTTCTTGTGGACGTTCACGGCGGACCATCAGCCGCAGTCACACCTCGCTGGCCCGGCGTCGGCTACGGCGGCGTACCATTTTCAGCGGTCGGATACTTCGTCTTCATGCCAAACCCGCGCGGCAGCTACGGCCAGGGTGAGAAATTCACCCAAGCCAACGTCAAGGACTTCGGATACGGTGATTTTCACGACATCCTCGCCGGCATGGACGTCCTCGAAAAGCGCTTCCCCATCGACAAGAATCGTGAAGGCCTCACCGGCTGGAGCTACGGCGGATTCATGACGATGTTCGGCGTCACGCAAACCAATCGCTTCCGGGCCGCAGTGGCCGGAGCAGGCATCAGCGACTGGAAGAGCTACTACGGCGAAAACTCCATCGACCAGTGGATGGTGCCGTTCTTCGGCAAAACCGTCTATGACGATGCAGACGTCTACGCCAGGAGCTCGGCGATCGAATACATCAAGAAAGTCAAAACGCCAACGCTCGTCGTGGTCGGTGATCGCGACGGCGAATGCCCTGCTCCGCAGAGCTTCGAGTTTTGGCATGCGCTGCGTGCCGAAGGCGTAAAGACGCAGTTAGTGATATACCCGAACGAGGGACACGGATTTCGCGATCCCGCGCATCGAAGAGACGTCCTCGAGCGCGCTCTGAACTGGTTCGAAACAGAGATGCCTGCAAACTAGACGATCTGTCTTCAAGTGTCGCTCCCTCCAACTTTTCTGCTGGAGGGAGCGATCTTCACACGATGCGAAATGATTGGTTGGATCGTCCAACCAACGTTCGAAGTATTATGCCCGGAAATTTGCTTCCGGTCTGTGCAGCTTTTACACTAGGGGTTCAGCTATCCAGCGGTTGCGGTGTGACCGTTCAGCTTGAGTTCTGGTTGGACGGGGAGGTTCAATGCGTCGGTTTCTCACGTTACTTTTTCTTCTGCTTTTCACGATTCCTTTTGGCGTCTCAATCTCAGGCTGTTCCAAGAAATCCTCCACCGTCTTCTGCAACGGCGGAGACACCGGCCCCGCCGTTGGCCAGGTGTCGAACATCACGCTTCAACCAAAGATCTTCGGCGTCTCGCTGAACTTCTCGCAGATCGGACAGGTCAGCGCACCAACCGCGGTCGACTGCAAAGGTACAACCGTGACGGTGGCGAGCTACAACTACGCCACCTTCCTTCCGAACGGCCAGCCCGACATGACTATCGCCGATGTGCAACCCACCACCGGCCGTCTCTGCGCGGGAACCTGGAACAGAAACACCGGCGGCGGCATTGCCGACTTCACCACCTGCAACCCCACCAATAAATCCGGCACCGTCTACGTCATCGCCAATGGTGGCGGAGTCAGCAGCAATCCTCTTCCCATCTTCGTTCACCCCGTCGTCACCAACGTCACTCTCGGCCCGCTCTCAACAGACTGCGTCAACGATCCGGCTACTAACTGCAGCCCCGCCGCATTTGACACGCAAGCCACCACATGCGCGCAAACCACCAACGGAAACGGCTGCTGCGCCGTACCAGTCCCGACAACCGCCACAGCTGCCGCTGAAACAGGTTGTGTCTCCCAATCCGTCACCAGCCAGCTCGCTGCCAGGGTGGTGGCCGGAAACGGCGCGAATATCAGTTGCCAGGTCGGCCATCTCTCCTACGCCCCGCAGACCGCTGCCGTTGTCACCATCGACGAAAACGGCGTCGCGACCGCGCAGCAACCAGGTTCGACCGTCATCACAGCAAATATCTCGAACGCAGGAAGCTCCGCAGGATTCTTCTCTACCTGCCCTCCCGTTTCGATCGCACTCTCCGCACCCGTTGGAACCACATCTTCCAATAGCGTCGTCGTCAATCCGAACAACGTTCAGCCGATCAACGCAGTAGCGGTGGACCAAAACGGAACGATCCTCACCGGTCTCTCCCTCAACTTCGAATCCACGACGCCCACCACTATTCCCGCTGCTTCGGCCGCCTCGGTGACCCCCATCTTCCCCGGCGCAGCTGCCATCACTGCCGTCTGCCAGCCGCCCACTTGCAATCCCGCCCCATTCAACCAGATTGGTCTCTTCGGCAACGGAAAGGCAATTACCTCGAATCCTGTTCTAGTCACAGCGCCAGGCACCAACAGCACTAATCTCTACATCGCAAGCACCAACTCCTTCTATTTGGTGCCGGTAGATTTCACGCAGCCTCAGCTTGGCAGCCCGATTCGCTTGCCCTATCAGCCCAACTCGATGGTCATCAGTAACGACGGCAGCACCGTTTACATGGGGAGCTCTTTCGAGCTGATGACCTTCGCTACCGCTACAAACAGCGTAACCGCTCAGGACACCACCGTACCCGGCTCTGTACTCGCCATCTCCCCCGACGGTACCACCCTCGTCCTCACCGACCCGATTCGCCAGTTCGTCTACCTATACAACGCGGCCGGTAGCATCCAATCCCAGTACGGCGGTGTTGGCACCCACGCCGTCTTCTCGCCCGACAGCACCACCGTCTATATCACCCTCGGCAACTACGACGCCTCGACCGGCGTCACCACACCAAACAACCAGCTCCTCGTGCATTCCACCTTCACCGGCTGGTATCAGACACAAACCACTCTACCCAACTCGACAACACCGGTGAATACGACCGACGTGGCGATAGGAGTTCCAAGCGTGGGAGCTTTCTTCGGCGGAAGCAACACCACGGCACGATCCTATTGCCCAATAGCAACAATAGTAGGCCTGCCGGCCACCACCAATTCGACCACGACCAATATCTTCTACCCGGATGCCGGTGTGCTCGGTCCACAAACAGACCGAATCGCCACTACAGACGACGGGCAGCACGTCCTGGGCGCGACGGTCACACCAACCCCGACCTTTATCGACCTCTCGACCGCACCGGGGCTGCCGGACAATGAATGCCCCGAAACCAACTCGACGACAGGCCTCACCAAGCCGCAAACGTTTCTTACCAGCACCGCCTTCGCTGGGCCACTGTCGGGCATAACAGCCACCGCAATCACCGGCATCTTTCCCACCTCCGACTCGAAGATCGCCTTCCTGACCTACCTAGGAAGCGGAGCTGTCGTGCCAACCTACACCCCGCAAGCCACCGGCCCCGGAACCCTTGGCAGCATTCCCCTATCGACCGCACTCGGCACCCCCATTGCGCCGGTCGCTGGCGTCGTCAGCGCCGACAACCAGACCTTCTTCGCTGGCACATCAGGTGACAACGCCGTCCACCTCATCACCAAACTAACCGACGGCACCTACAAGGACACCACCACCCCGATCGCGCCGAAGCTGCCCGACGTGAACGGAAACATCGTCACGCCGAACCTGCTCGTGCAGAAGCCGCGGAAAGCGACCTCCTAGAATCGGTCCTGCCGGACGAGAGGCCTGCGCGGGCAGCGGTCACTTCGTGACTCGTAATTGCTTCGCAGGTTGCTCCCGTTGGTCGCAAGCTAAGATCCGCGTCGACCAACGGGAGGACCTAACAGTTCATCCAGCCAAGACCGGTACCAGGTCACGAAGTGACCGCCGCCCGCGCGGGGCGCCCGTCCGGCAGAACACCGTCTCAGGCAAGCCGTGTCTTCAGCACATCCCGCGCAATCGCATCCAGAACGCCGTTGAGGAAGTGAATCGACTCAGGCGCAGCAAACCGTCGTCCAATCTCCAGCGTCTCGTTGATGATGATCGCAGCAGGCGTATTGGGAAATCCCAGCATCTCGGCGACCGCAGCCCGCAGCAGATTACGGTCAACCACCGGCATCCGCTCCAGACGCCAATTCTGCGCGTGCGCCTCAATCAGCTTGTCGATCTCCTCATCGCGAGTCGTCGCGATGCGATAAAGATCTTCAGCAAAGCCACGCGTCTCCGCGTCCACATCTTCCACCGAAGCCCAGAAAAGCTTCTGTACCTGCTCAGGCTTTTGCTTGCCCAGATCGCCCTGAAATAACATCTGCATCGTAAGTTCACGCGACTTCCGGCGGGTGCCCATTATTTCTTCACCTGGCCGTTCTGCGCCGCGAGCTTACGCTGAATCGACACCATCTCAATCGCAGCACTGGCCGCCTCGAACCCTTTATTACCTGCCTTGAGCCCCGCGCGATCCAACGCCTGCTCCAGCGTCTCGCAGGTCAGCACCCCAAATGCATGCGGAATCCCGGTCTCCTGTTGCGACTGGCCAATCCCTCGCGCCACCTCGTTGTAAATCGCCTCATAATGGGCCGTCTCGCCACGAAGCAGGCACCCCAGCGTGATGATGGCGTCAAACTTCTTCGACTCAGCCAGCGTGCGTGCAGCGCTCGGCACTTCCCAAGCACCCGGAACCCGAACAACCTCAATATCCGCCCGAGCCGCACCACTGCGATGAAGCGCGTCGAGCGAGCCTTGCAGCAGCCGGTCAGTAATCACGGTATTCCACCGCGTCGTCACCACGGCGAAGCGCATATTTGCAGCACTCAAATCCCCCTCAACAGCCTCCGGCAAGCCGTGCAGCGGATTGTCCGACTGCCAGAACCCAATCCTGAGCTCCGGACTAATCTGCACGCTAAACAGCCTGCTGTTCCAATGCGTCAGTTCTGTGGGCGACAGGATATCCGCGATCTCCTCGCTGCCATAGCTGGTGAGCAACCACTTTTCCACGAGCGAACGAATGTGATCCAGCTGCGTTGTCTCGACGAGCACAGGGGGCACCGCAGGCACCCTTCCCGTGACGAACTCAAGGTTCCCGACGGGTGCGAGAAATGCTCTCCCGCGGCCCTCAGCATCCTGCCAGCCCTTGCCCTCTTCGAAGCCAAGAGCAGAAAACAGGCTGCCGACACGGTCAAACTCAGTCCCCGAGGCGATCGCGCTCACGTGCGTAATTCCCTTAATCATAGATTCGATTGTATCGTCTGGAGTGCGAAGCAAGCTGCCCAAGGAGTGGTCTGTGAACTACGAAACACTGTTGTGCGAGGTAAAGGATCAGGTAGCGCGGGTAACGCTGAACCGCCCCAAGGTGCTCCACGCCCTCAACGCCCAGGTCTTCGACGAACTCGAAGCCGTCTTCTCCTCGCTAGCGACCGATCCGTCCGTGCGAGTCATCCTCCTCACCGGCTCCGGCGAAAAAGCCTTTGCTGCAGGCGCAGACATCAACGAACTCGCCGGCACTGACCCCGTGGCAGGAGAGGCCAAAGCCCGTCGTGGCCAGGCTGTCTTTCGCCTTATCGAGACCTGCGGCAAGCCCGTCATCGCCTGCATCAACGGATTCGCCCTCGGCGGCGGCTGCGAGCTAGCCATGGCCTGCACCATGCGCCTCGCCAGCGAAACCGCACGCCTCGGCCAGCCCGAAGTAAAGCTCGGCCTCATTCCCGGCTACGGCGGGAGCCAGCGCCTCCCCCGCCTCGTTGGCCAGCCAGCCGCGCTCAAACTCCTTCTCACCGGCGACATGATCGGCGCCGCCGAAGCCCTGCGAATCGGCCTCGTCGACGAAGTCCTTCCTGCCGACAAGCTCATGGAACGAGCCGAAACCCTGGCCAAAACAATCGTCAGCATGGCGCCACTCGCCGTCTCCGCCTGTCTCGAAGCGGTACGCGATGGAAGCGAAGCCGGCCTCGAAGAAGCCATCGACCTGGAAGCAAAGATCTTCGGACGTCTCTACGGCACCCACGACAAGCAGGAGGGCACCAAAGCCTTTCTGGAAAAACGCGCTCCCGTATGGACGGGACGATAAATCACCCGTCTTTGCGAGGAATCACAGGGAATTTTGCCCTTTTGATCGATGCGATGGCTTGATATGCTGGTGATCGTGCCCAGCCACTTTCTATACCGCCACTCTCGATCCTTCAATCCTCTGCTTCGCTGTTCCCTGCCCTTATCCGCCCTCGCTCTCTCACTCGCCTTCGGCTGTTCTCGCCCTTCCATCCCCACCATTCCCAACGTCTCTGAAGCGAATGCACTCGCCGCCGAGCACCAGCAGGAAACCAATCTCGCACGCCAGCAGATGGAACTCATCCCGCCTCCCTCGAAGACCCGCTACATGGCCGTAAAGAGCCTCAATGTCTGGGAGAACCCCTACATCACCGTGCAAGGCGGAATGGCAACCCTGCACGTAGTCGTCGCTGACGCCAACACCAGCAACCTCGGCGTCGGCGGAATGCTGCGACCCATCGGCGCACGCCGCCGCGATCTGAACGTACGTGTGTCCGACCTTCCCACCGCCCTCAATGCCATCCCTGAAGACTCCTGGCCCTATGGCCGCGTCGTTGCCGTCGAAGAGGCACACGAGGTCCCCGTCAGCGCCCGCCCAGAAGTCCGTCGCAACATGGAGAGTGTCATCAAAACGCTCAGCGATCTCGGCGTAGTCGTCTACGAGTGGAGCGACAACGGACGCAGCTAATCCGGCAACTCATCGCATCAGAACATCTGATCTTCCATCCGCGGTTGCGCTAAGATGCTCGTACCTTTGAGTGCGGCAAATCCTAGATCTGGGTGAACGATTGCAACTGCATACGACGGCACTGGTAGTCTTCTGTTTTTTCTTTCTCCTCGTAACTCTTGCCGGATTCTGGGCCGCGCGATGGCGAAGACCGAAGACAGGCATGGGCTCCCTTGAAGAGTGGGGACTCGCAGGCCGCAGCTTCGGTACCTGGATCACCTGGTTCCTCATCGGTGGCGACCTTTACACCGCCTACACCGTCATCGCCGTCCCCGCAGCGCTCTACGGCGCAGGCGCAATGGGCTTCTTCGCCGTGCCTTACGCGGTCATCGCATACCCCTACATGATGCTCGTCCTGCCGCGGCTCTGGACAGTATGCCACCGCCACGGTTACATAACCTTCGCAGACTTCGTCAACGGCCGCTACGGCAACCGCTGGCTCACCATCGCCATCGCGCTCACCGGCGTACTCGCCCTCATGCCCTACATCGCGCTCCAACTCGTCGGCATCCGGGTCGTCATCGGAGCCATGGGCATTCACGGTGAGTGGCCGCTAGCAGCCGCGTTCGTCATCCTCGCCGCCTACACCTACTCGAGCGGCCTGCGCGCCCCCGCCGTCATCGCCATCGTCAAGGACGTGATGCTCTACATCATGGTCCTCGCCGCACTCATCTACATCCCCTACAAACTAGGCGGCTACGCACACGTCTTCGAAATAGCCAACCAACTACTGGCCCACCACACCCCAACCGCCACGATTCATCTGAAAGAGGGACAGTTTCTCGGATACTCCACCCTCGCCATCGGTTCTGCGATTGCGCTCATGCTCTACCCCCACACAGCAACGGCGGTCCTAAGCGCGCAGAGCGCCAACGTAGTTCGCCGCAACGCTGCCATGCTGCCAGCCTACAGCTTTCTCCTCGGACTCATCGCGCTCCTCGGTTATCTCGCCCTCGCTGCAGGAGTCGTCACCAAGGACGCAAACATGGCCGTCCCGCTACTCTTCCTCAAAATGTTTCCCGAGTGGTTCGCCGGCTTCTGCCTCGCAGCGGTCGCCATCGGCGCGCTCGTACCCGCGGCCATCATGTCCATCGCTGCCTCAAACCTCTTCACCCGCAACCTCTACGGAGCCCTGCTCAAGCGCAAAATGCTCCCCGAAGAAGAGTCCCGCATGGCCAAGGTCGTCTCCCTGGTAGTCAAGTTCGGGGCACTGCTTTTCGTCCTAAAACTCCCCGCGCCCTACGCCATCGAGATGCAGCTTCTCGGAGGAATCTGGATGGGCCAGTTATTCCCATCCGTCGTAGTCGGCGTCTTCACCCGATGGTTCAACCCGTGGGCGCTCCTCCTAGGCTGGGCCGCAGGCATGTCCAGCGGCACCGCAATGGCCGTTGCACTCGGCCTCAAAAGCTCGGTCTATCCCGTGCACCTCTTCGGAAGCACGTACCCCATGTACGCAGCAGTACCCGCGCTGCTCCTTAACCTCTCAGTCTCTGCGTTGTTCACGTTTCTACTCCGAGCAATGAACATAAACCCCGGCGCCGATGCCACCGACGCCGCAGCCTACGTAGGCTAGCAAAAGGTATACACGTTACGAAGTGACCGCCTCCGCGGAGGAGGCCCGTCCGGCAGGACGCCTCTACTCCCACTCAATCGTCCCTGGCGGCTTCGAAGTAATGTCATACACCACCCGATTGATCCCCCGCACCTCGCTCACAATCCTGCTCGAGATCGTCCTTAGCACCTCATAAGGCAGCGGAGCCCAATCCGCCGTCATCCCATCCTCACTCTCCACCGCCCGCACCGCGCACGTATTCGCATACGTCCGCTGATCCCCCATCACCCCTACGCTCTTCACCGGCAGCAACACCGCAAAGCTCTGCCAAACCTTCCGATAAAGCCCCGCCTTCTTGATCTCATCCACCACAATCTGGTCGGCCTCCTGCAGAATCGCCACACGCTCCGCCGTCACCTCACCCAGAATCCTCACCGCAAGCCCCGGCCCCGGAAACGGCTGCCGCTCAATAATGTCGTCTGGCATCCCAAGGTCCCGCCCAATCCGTCGCACCTCGTCCTTGAACAGATCCCGCAGCGGCTCAATCAACTTCAACTTCATATCCGCCGGCAATCCACCCACATTGTGGTGGCTCTTGATCGTATGACTAGGCCCATGCACACTCGACGACTCGATCACATCCGGATAAAGCGTCCCCTGCACAAGCCAGGCGATCTCCTCCCCCGAACTTTTTTCAGCCTCAAAAATCTTCTTCGCTTCATCATCAAACACAGCAATAAATTCGTTCCCAATCACCTTCCGCTTCTGCTCCGGATCAGTCACGCCCGCAAGCTTCGCCAAAAATCTTTCACTGGAATCCACAGCCACCACATTCAGCCCCAGCTGCTCGCGCATCGTCTTCTGCACCTTCTGAAACTCATCCTTCCGCAGCACGCCGTTGTTCACGAAGATGCAAGTCAGCCGATCCCCAATCGCCCGTGCCACCAGCACCGCCGCCACACTCGAATCCACACCCCCACTCAACCCGCAGATAGCATGTCCCGTCCCAACCTGCGCCCGCACCCGCTCCACCGTCGATTGAATAAAATGCTCCGGCGTCCAATCCTGCTCCGCCCCGCAGATATCCAGACAAAAATTCTTCAGCAGCTCCATTCCCTGCCGCGTATGCGCGACCTCTGGATGAAACTGCACCGCCCAAATCCTTCTCGCCTCATCGGCAATGCCCGCCACTGCGTTCGAAGTCTTCGCCGTCAGGTGAAATCCCACCGGCAACTCTTCCGCCTCGTCCCCATGCGACATCCACACATCGAGCGATCCTGGCAACCCGCGAAACAGCGGCGTCTCCGCCACGACCGTCACCTCTGCGTGCCCGTACTCACGTGCCGCCGCTCCAACTACCTTGCCGCCAAGATGATGAACGATGAACTGCAGTCCATAGCAGATCCCAAGCACCGGCACACCCATCGCCAGCACGCCCACATCCGCATCCGGAGCGTCTGCGTCATACACAGAGCACGGCCCGCCCGAAAGAATCACACCCTTCGGGTTAAGCTTTTTAAGCTGCTCTAGGGGAGCCGTGCACGGCAATACGACCGAGAAAACATTAAACTCACGAATACGCCGCGCAATCAGCTGCGTATACTGCGACCCGAAATCCAGAATGACAATCGTTGAGGTATCCACCTACCTAGTGTAAACGTGGGCAACGAAAGTCTTTCCCGGCCACAGATCTAGAAAAAATCCTGCCTGCGCCGATACGAGGAGTTCCTCTGTCGCGCGCTCTCCATCCCACTCACCACCGCAATCCCCAACATGATCATGGCGATTGCAACAATGTAAGACTCAGGAATGTGGCTTAGATATGCGAGGTAGGAAACCCCAGCGATCAGCAACAGATATGCGACGGCATACAAGGCAGAGGACATGATCTTCTCCAGGAAGGGGAATCAGGGGCCCGTGCAAGAGTAGGATGCCGTATTTCCAGTCCAGAGAGTAAAAACTTTAGTACCCCCCGCCCGCAACTACTAACTCGGATCTTTATGTCGTGTAGTCTGCACGCCGGTAACAATCCCAACTCCAATCATGATCACCGCAATCGCCACGATGTAATGTTGCGGAATATGCATCAAGTGCGCAAGATAAGCCACACCCGCAATCAGGACCAGATATCCAACCGCATAGATGCCAAATGACATAGTCATTCTCCTGGCAAAAAAATAGCCTATGCAGGTGTGATGCAAAATCTGCTTCTAACCCCGAGAAAAATATTCGGGACCCTCATAAGCTCGCCAAAGCTGGAGATAAGCCACCTGCCGCGCCACATGAAAGAAGTCAGAACCAACAAAATAAAGGATCGTCACCCCAACCCACCACCAGAACAGGAACTCCGGCGTCGTCACACTCTCAAATGGCAGCGGAGTCGCCGAAAACACCATCGCCAATACAATCAACGCGATCTTCACGATCCCCATCACCAGGTTGATCTCCACTAGCTTCGACTTCAGCGGCCCCAGCCGAAATGCCGCCGCCAGACTCTCCCTCACACCCACCCCTTTCAACATCGCCATCAACGGCGCCACCGACAACGCCCAACTCACCACCGCCCATAGCGTAAACAACCCCAGCGTCGCCACAATCACCAGCGAAAAATATCCCACAAGATTCGGCTCGCCACCCGCGGCAATCGGCCCAGTCACCGTCCACTCCGCCACCCGCTCCATGCACCAAAACCAAACCGCGAAGCTTCCCAGCAGCGCCAACACCCTCACCGCCTGCAACACAATCAGCGTCCCAACACGCGAATGCAGCCGTTCATCCGCCCGCCGCAACACCACCGTCCTACCTACAGCAGACGCCACCACCCAGGCCACCACCAGCAACGGCGCCAGCCACAACGCCAAACTCAGTACCTGCGGCACCAGCAGCGCCAACGCCTTCGCCAACGTCTGCGCCGACCCCAGCGGATCCACCACCGTCATGCTCTTCAGCGCCACATAGTCCAACGGCGCAGCCTGCAAAATCTTCAGCCCCTCATATCGCAGCAGCAACAGCGCAGGCACTCCATAAGCCCACCGCCAAATCACCTCCAGCGCCGTCAGCGAAGGCCGCCGCCAGCACTCCGAAAGCGTATGGACAAACGACTGAGTCCCTCGCACAGTCCCAGCTGCAACCACAATCCCATCCTGCGGCAACTCATTCACTACTTCACCACAAGATTCACAAGCTTACCCGGCACCACAATCACCTTCACCACGGTCTTCCCTTCAATCCTCGTCTTTACCTTCTCATCGGCAAGAGCCGCTGCCTTCACCGCAGCTTCATCGCTTCCCGCAGGAACCTTTACCACCGTCACCAGCTTCCCATTCACCTGCACCGGAATCTCAGCTTCATCCTCCCGCGCAAGCTCCTCATTCACCGCCGGCCACGAAGCCCGAAAGACAGCACCTTCATATCCCATGCGTTGCCAAAGCTCCGCAGCAAGGAACGGAGCGAAGGGAGCGAGCATCAACGTTAACGCAGCAAATGTGGCGGCAACAGCCTGTTTCTCAACCTCGCCAGAGTCAATTGCCGTCTCGATGGAAGAGATCTCATTCACCAAAATCATGATCGCCGAAATGGAAGTATTGAAGTGCCACCGTCCATCAAAGTCATGCGTGATCTTCGCAATCGTCTGATGCAACTTCCGCAATAACGCCAAGCCTGCTTGGCTCTCCACTGGCTTCGCGTCAGAAGTCACATCGGCGTACTTCGTAGTCAACCGATACACCTTACTCAAAAACCGCGAGATCCCCGCGACGCCTTCTTCCTGCCACTCCAGATCACGATCTGGCGGAGCCGCAAACAGCGCATACATCCTCGTCGCATCCGCGCCATATCGCGAAATCATGTCGTCAGGCGAAACCACATTGCCCTTCGACTTCGACATCTTCGCGCCGTCTTTGATCACCATCCCCTGCGTAAACAAACGGGCCGCAGGCTCATCGTTCTTCACCAACCCAAGATCCCGCATCACCTTCGTCCAAAAACGCGAGTAGATCAGATGCAGAATCGCATGCTCCACTCCGCCGATGTACTGATCGATCGGGAACCAGTAGTTCGCCTTATCCGAATCAAACGGCGCAGCCGAATTCTTCGCGTCAGTGTATCGATAGAAATACCAGCTCGAATCGACGAACGTATCCATCGTGTCCGTCTCTCTTCGCGCCGCGCCGCCGCACTTCGGACACTTCGCATTCACAAACTCCGGAATCCGTCCCAGTGGCGACCCGTTCGTCTGCGTAATATCCACCTGCTCCGGCAACAAGATCGGCAACTCGCTCTCAGACACCGGCAGCGGCTCCTCCGGCGAGCACTTATCGCAATACACCATCGGAATCGGCGTACCCCAGTACCTCTGCCGGCTCACTCCCCAGTCCTTCAAACGATACGTAACCGTAGGAGTACCAAATCCCCTTGCCTTCGCAAACGCAGCCATCTTCTCCTGCGCCTCAAGGCAGTTCTCCCCGGTCCACTCGCCGGAATTGATGAGGACAGCCTCGTCCTCACCCGTATAAGGCAACTCCAGATCATTTGTATCAGCGCCCGCGGCTGCTTTTGTATCAACGACAGGAGCAATTACCCGCCGCAACGGCAACCCATACTTCTGCGCAAACTCGAAGTCCCTCTCATCATGCGCCGGCACGCTCATAATCGCGCCCGTTCCATAGTCCGCCAGAATGTAGTTCGCCACCCAGATCGGGACTCGCTCGCCATTGAACGGATTCACTGCGAACCGCCCGGTAAACACGCCATGCTTCTCGATCGCACCCAGCGCATCGCTTTCGCGAGCCACCTTCTGCTGCTCCAGCAACTCCTCAATCTGAACTCGCAGCGCATCATCCTCCAGCGCAAACGCCTTCGACACTGCGTGCTCCGGCGCAAGCTGCACCGACGTCGCCCCAAAGATCGTATCCACGCGCGTCGTGAACACCGTGATCTTCGCATCGCCATCCGCGACAGCGAAGTCTACATGCGCCCCCTCGCTCCGCCCGATCCAGTTCCGCTGCATCGTCCGGACTTTCTCCGGCCAACCCTCCAGCTTGTCGAGCCCGTCCAGCAACTCATCCGCATACTTCGTAATCCGCAAAAACCACTGCGTCAGATCCCGCAACTC
>CAZZZG010000099.1:0-15193 GCA_964658525.1 uncultured Edaphobacter sp. | reverse complement strand
GAAGAGGGCGGTGAGCTGGGCGGTGAAGGCCTTGGTGGAGGCGACGCCGATCTCGGGGCCGGCGTTGGTGGTGAGGGTGCCCTGGGCTTTGCGGGTGATGGCGGCGCCGACGACGTTGCAGATGGCGAGGGTTTTGCTTCCTTTGGCGGCGAGCTCGGCCTGGGCGGCGAGGGTGTCGGCGGTTTCGCCGGACTGGGTGATGAGGAGGCCGATGGCGCGGGGGTCGGCGATGGGGTCGCGGTAGCGGTACTCGCTGGCGTAGTCGACGTCGACGGGGAGGCGGGCGAGGCGCTCGATCATGAACTTGCCGGCGAGGCCAGCGTGCCAGGAGGTTCCGCAGGCGGCGATGGTGATCTGGCTGGCGTTGCGGAAGTCGGCTTCGGAGAACTGCATCTCGGGGAGATGGACTTTGCCGGTGTCGAGGGAGACGCGGCCGAGGGTGGTGTCGCGGATGGCGCGGGGCTGCTCGTTAATTTCCTTGAGCATGAAGTGCTTGTAGCCGGCCTTTTCGGCCTGGATGGGGTCCCAGGTGATGCGCTGGACTTTTAACGGCAAGGCTGCGCCTTGAAAATCTGTCAGCGTGACGCCTTCTTTGGTGAGGATGGCGACTTCGCCGTCGGCGAGGAAGTGGATGTTGCGGGTGTGGTGGAGGATGCCGGGGACGTCGGAGGCGAGGAAGAATTCGCCTTCGCCGATGCCGATGACGGCGGGCGGGCCCATGCGGGCGGCGACGAGCTTGTTGGGCTCGTGCGCGGAGAGGACACCGATGGCGAAGGCTCCGGTGATGCGCTTGACGGCGCGGCGGACGGCTTCTTCGAGGGGGATGGCGGGCTTCGAGCTGCTGAGGGTGAGGACGGCTTCGGACTCGTTGGCTTCGGCGTCGGTCTGGCGGCCGTTGCGCTTGGCACCCGAGGCGAGGTTGAGCTCGTCTTCGATGAGGTGGGCGATGATCTCGGTGTCGGTTTCGGAGACGAAGTGGTGGCCTTTGGCGATGAGGGCGCTCTTGAGGGAGAGATAGTTTTCGACGATGCCGTTGTGGACGACGACGAGGGTGCCGGAGCCATCGCGATGGGGGTGGGCGTTCTCTTCGGTGGGGCGGCCGTGGGTGGCCCAACGGGTGTGGCCGATGCCGAAGGAGCCGTCGATGGGGGAGTCGTAGATGACGGTTTCGAGGTTGCGAAGCTTGCCGGGGGCGCGGCGGAGTTCGAGGCCTTTGGGGCCTCCGGCTACGGCGATGCCTGCGGAGTCGTAACCGCGATACTCGAGGCGGCGAAGACCTTCAATGATGACGGGGACGACAGACTGAGGGCCAATGTATCCAACGATTCCACACATGGAATGAGTTTAGATGGCAACGGCCGATTCTGCCTCAGGGAATGGCTGGGACTTTTGGGGGAGGTGCTCTGCGAGGGCTGAATTGCGGACGAAGATGGCGTCGACCTGGAGGAGCCTGCCGGTGGTGGGGTCGCGAAAGGAGGGCTCGAGGTCCCAGAGATGGAAGCCGAGGTCGGACATGGCGGCGGACATCTCGGGCATAAGGGTTTCGCCCTGATAGAGAGGGAGGAGGGACATTTCCAACTGCACTGCGAGGGCCTGGGAGAGGATTCTGGGGGCTCCGGTGAGGACCTGAAGTTCGAAGCCCTGGACGTCGAGTTTGAGGAGGGTGCGGCTTTTGAAGGCTAGGGGAGGGAGAACGTCGTCGAGGCGGCGGATGAGGACTTTTTCTTTGTGGAGATAGCCGGAGCGGGGCGCGGCGGAGAGATGCGAGTCGAGCATGGGTAGGATGGAGCTGCAGAAGGAATCGGCGGAGACGTTGATCTCGGTTTCGCCGGTGGTGGCTCCGAGAGCGATGCCAGCTACTGTCCAGAGGGGATCGGATGCTGCGGCGGTTTGGAGTCTCTGATATGCGGAGCTGCTGGGTTCGAAGGAGAGGATTTTGCCGTGGTAGTCGACGGTGCGGCAGAGCTGTGCGAATTGGCCGGCGTTGGCACCAACATCGAGGATGAGGTTGAGGTCGAGGAGAGAGAAGAGGCGGCGGTAACGGAGTTTTTGTGAACTGTATACGTCAGTCTTCCGAATCTGATGGCCGGTGGCTTCTACTACGGAGCGGATGGATTGTCTTATGGAGTGCGTCATGTTGTTGTTATCTCGAGGAGGGCGGTTGCGAAAGTTGAACAACGTGCGGACTCCTACGGCATTAGTGTCTGGACGGGCCGGATAGGTTGTCGAAGGCGTGGACTGGTTTGAACAATAATGACACCTACGATTCTTGAGGTCGTTGAACGGCCGTTGTCAAAAGCGGAGAATGGAGAGTCGCAGCAATTGGAGACAAATTCTCAAATGGGAGATATACGACTGCTGCCACGACACACCAAAAGCAGACGCCTGTGGGTTCGGCCTGGAGCTCTCCGCCAACAGCGTTGAGAAAGAGCGCGGCACAGAATAAGCCAACGATCGCGAAGCCCGTTTTTCCAGGACGGCTGAGATATAACTTCAGTACGGCCCAACCTAGAACTGCCCAAATCAAGAGGAAGGCAACCAGACTCACGAGGCCGCCACCAGCATATATTTCGACAAAGGCGGAATGGGCGGTGCCCAACTCCGGATTGATCTCGGGCCCGTAGATCCTGGACGCAGCGGCGTACCCCAATCCGAACCATGGTCCTTTGGCGAGGGTTGTTTCGATCAAATGGGTCCAGAGCTCAAGACGTCCGCTGATGGTTAAGATGTCCTCGACCTTGCGTTGAGCATTTAAGGCCGTGATGAGGCTATCAGCTACAAAAGGCACAGTTAAAAGAGCCAGCGTAGCGACCTTTCGAAGGATTGGTATTGGCGGTCGCCTGAGAACCGCAAGTATTAGGAATACCAACAATATAAAGTAGCTCGTTCTCGCCAAAGAAAAGACAAGAACACCGCCAAAGGTGACCGCCCAAAAGAAGAATTTCTTTCGAGGCAAGTCGCTTTTGATAGTCAGTAACAGGATCAGTCCGATAACGGAAACGGTCCCGGTTTGTGCAATCAGATCGCCTCGAAAACGCAGCGTTCTTAGTTCGGTCGGAACGAAGACGAGGTCAGGCATTAGAAATGCAGCGACTATGTCCGCAATCGACAAAATGCCGCATCCGAGGAAGAGATTGTTCAGAGTCTCCGCGATTCCGAATCGGCCGGTAAAACGCATGATGAATGCGACCATTACGCCGAGTTGAAAGACTTTGAACGCTGAAAAGCCCATCGACTCGGAGAAGAATATGGACACTCCCAACAGGCCAATGAGGATGATGCTTAGTATCTGCAGATTGGAAAGACGGAACTGACTTGCCGAATCGGGTTTGGGGTGATACGACGTATCGAGAAATAACCAGCAACCTGCTATTCCCCAGACGAGCACCTGCAGCAAGATGACCCAATCAAGGGTGTACGACAAGGAGTCGGTAGCGTCTCGCAACCGAAACTTCGGCGGCCCCGAAAGAAGAAGGAAGAACAGGATCTTGTAAGTGAGCGTAGGGAGGCTTAGATGCGAGGCATCGTCAAAGGTCTCTGTTGATGAAATCCTCTCTACCATCAGATAGACGGGGCATAATGTCGGGCTGGGAGCATCATGCCGAACCTCCGATCTATCAACCCTACGTCCGCGGCTGAGCTGTTTTGTCAGTATCTTGTCAACGATTTGCAACGATTCATGCCGATGGTCTGATCGCTTGAAGTGTTCGCGATGTTGAGACGTCATCGATAGGATGAATAAGGTTTTACGGGGAATTTACGGGTGGTTACGGTTCCCGGTGTACCGTAGCAACAGTGTGAGGTGCTGTGCACATACTCGTCATCAATAGTGGATCTTCGTCGATAAAGTTTTCCCTGTTTGAGGCGGGAGGAGACGAGGTTCGCTCGTTGTTCGAGGGAGAGGTGACCGGAATAGGCGGAACGAAGGGCGCCTTCAAATTTCGCAACGCCGGTGGGCGGGATTTGAGCGGTGGACGTAGCGAGGTGGAGGCGAAGACGCCGGTTCAGGCGATTGGGCTGGTAGTGGGGGCGGTGAGTGGGGAGGGTTTGCCGCGGGTGGACGCGGTTGGATATCGGGTTGTGCATCCGGGGGCGAAGCTGGACCGACATCAGAGGATCACGGATGAAGTACTGAAGGATCTCGAGGATGCAGTGGTGTTTGCGCCGCTGCATGATCCGGCGGTGATTGAAGTGATCAAAGATATGATGGCGAAGTTTCCGAGTGTGCCGCACTACGCTTGCTTCGATACGGTGTTTCACCAGACGATGCCGGAGCAGGCGACGACATATCCGATTCCGATTGAATATCGTGAGCGGGGTGTTCGCCGGTATGGGTTTCATGGTCTGAGTTGCGAGTCGATTGTGCACAGCCTGAGAGCGGAGAAGACGATTTCCTTCCCGAAGCGAATGGTGATTGCGCACCTGGGAAGTGGATGCAGCGTTACGGCGGTGGTTGATGGATGTTCGATCGATACGACGATGGGGCTGACACCGACAGGCGGCGTTGTGATGGGAACGCGGCCGGGAGATCTTGATCCGGGGTTGGTGCTTTACCTGCTGCGGGAGACGACGGGCAATCAGGTGAGCGCGCTGGAGAAGATGCTGAATCACGACGCGGGGATGGTGGCACTCTCCGGGATGCAGAACGATATGAAGGCAGTTCGCGACGCTGCAGCGAAGGGCGATGCGAAGGCGAAGCTTGCTACGGAGATCTTCACTCGAAGCGTAAAGAAGGCGTTGGGGAGCTTTATCGCGTTGATGGGCGGGATTGATGCGGTGGTATTTGCAGGCGGTATCGGGGAGCATGATGCCCGGTCGAGGGAAGAGATTGTTGCAGGAATGCAGGGCCTGGGGGTCTCGATTAATTCTGAGTTGAACGAAGCCAAGGGCGACGCTGTGCGGGTGGTTAGTGCATCAGACTCCTTAACGGCGGTGCTCGTTGTCCCGGCAAAAGAGGATTGGATGATCGCTGTCCATGTGCGCGAGATGGCTGGTTCGTCCAATTAGCTCTCTCTTGGTTACAAATTGCGGTTTTTCTTTTTCCCAATTAGTTGATTTCGCCTCAAAGGAGCTTTCATGAGCAGTTCGTCTAAAGAATTGGCTAAGGACAAAGGTCAGGGTGGTGAGCCGCTTTCGGCTAGTGAACTTGAGAAGATGGACGCTTACTGGCGGGCGTGTAACTACCTTTGTGTTGGGATGTTGTATCTGCGGGCGAATCCGCTGTTGCGAGAGCCTTTGAAGGCCGAGCATATCAAGAACCGACTGCTGGGGCATTGGGGTTCCGATCCGGGGCAGACGTTTGTGTGGGTGCATTTAAATCGCCTGATCAAGAAGTACGATTTGGATTTGATTTATCTGTCGGGGCCAGGGCATGGGGCACCGGCGACGCTCTCGAACAGCTATCTGGAGGGTGTTTATTCAGAGGTGTATCCGGATAAGAGCGAAGACATTGGGGGGATGCAGAAGTTCTTCAAACAATTTTCTTTTCCCGGCGGGATTGGGAGTCACTGTACGCCAGAGACGCCGGGGTCAATTCACGAAGGCGGAGAGTTGGGATATAGCTTGTCGCATGGGTTTGGTGCGGCGTTTGATAATCCTGATTTGATTGTGACGGTGGTGGTTGGGGATGGAGAGGCGGAGACGGGACCGCTTGCGACCTCGTGGCACTCGAATAAGTTTTTGAATCCGGTGCGGGATGGGGCGGTGCTGCCAATATTGCACTTAAACGGTTACAAAATAGCGAATCCTACAGTATTGGCGCGTATTTCGCCTGAAGAGCTGGAGTGGATGTTCAAGGGATATGGCTGGGAGCCGCATGTTGTCGAAGGAGACGATCCGGCGACGATGCATCAGTTGATGGCGGGAGTGATGGAGGATTGCGTGAAGGAGATTCGCGCGATTCAGAAGAAGGCGCGGAGCGCTCCTAAGGGAACAGAGCCGGAGCGGCCGCGGTGGCCGATGATTGTTCTGCGCTCGCCGAAGGGATGGACTTGCCCGAAGGAGATTGATGGACACAGGCTGGAGGGGTCGTGGCGAGCGCATCAGATGCCGATTCTCGATCCGGTGACGAATCCGAAACACTTGGATCTGGTTGAGAAGTGGATGAAGAGTTATAAGCCTGAGGAGTTGTTTGATGAATCGGGCAAGCTGATCCCTGAGTTGAGGGAGATGGCGCCGGTAGGAAAGCGGAGGATCACTGCGAATCCACATGCCAATGGCGGCTTGCTGCGAAAGCCTATGGAGTTGCCCGATTTTCGCGACTATGCGGTGAAGGTGGAGAAGCCGGGGCAGATTGAGGTTTCTCCAACTGATGTTTTAGCGCACTTTCTGCGTGACGCGATGAAGATGAACATGACGAGCTTTCGTGTGTTCGGACCGGATGAGACGGCGTCGAACAAGCTGCAGGCTATCTACGAGGCGAGCGGAAAGACGTGGATGGCAAAGCTACTGCCAGAGGATGCGGATGGCGGAGATCTCGCGCGCGATGGCCGCGTGATGGAGATTTTGAGCGAGCACACGCTGGAGGGATGGTTCGAAGGCTATGTGCTGACGGGGCGCCACGGGTTCTTTTCGACATATGAATCGTTTGTGCACATCATCGATTCGATGTTCAACCAGCATGCGAAGTGGTTGGAGAAGAGCAAGCTGGAGTTGAGGTGGCGGGCTCCGATTTCATCGATCAACTTGCTCATTACTTCGCTGGTGTGGCGGCAGGACCATAACGGGTTTACGCATCAGGATCCGGGATTTCTTGATGTGGTGACAAATAAGAGCCCGGAGGTAACGAGGATCTACCTGCCACCGGATGCGAACTGCTTGTTAAGTGTGGGGGATCACTGCTTGCGGAGTATGAACTACGTCAATGTGATTGTCGCGGATAAGGCGCCACATATGCAATATCTCAACATGGATGATGCGATAAAGCATTGCACTAAGGGAATCGGCATATGGGATTTCGCGAGTAATGATGTGGGAGATGAGCCGGATGTGGTGATGGCCTGTGCGGGAGATATTCCCACAGAGGAAGCACTGGCGGCGGTAGCGATTCTAAGACAGCGTTGTTCGGACGTGAAGATTCGGTTTGTGAATGTGGTCGATCTGTTTCGGTTGATGCCGGAGACGGAGCATCCGCACGGACTTTCGGAGAAGGAGTTCGACAGCCTGTTTACGAAGAACAAGCCGGTGATCTTCAACTTCCATGCGTATGCTTCGTTGGTGCATAAGCTGACGTACAAGCGGACGAACCATGAGAACTTTCATGTTCGTGGATACAAGGAGAAAGGCAATATCAACACTCCACTTGAGCTCGCAATTTTGAATCAGATTGACCGATTCGATCTGGCTATTGATGTGATCGATCGAGTACCGCGGCTGCAGTTGACGGCGGCGCATACGAAGGAGTGGTTGAAGGGACAGATTATTGAAGCGGTGAACTATGCGCATGAGAACGGGATCGACAGCAAGGAGATTCGGGAGTGGAGATGGCCCCTGTAGGTTGGTTGTGAGGAAGAGAAAAGCCCCTGCCGCGATGTTCTGCGCAGGGGCTTTTGTCGCGGGTTGGGTTAGAAGATGACCTTTCCACCGAATTGAGTGTTGAAGGCTTCGCCAGCTCCGATGCCGGGTGCGCCGTTGTAGTCGCCGATAGTGTCGCTAAGTTGTGAACTGCCACCGACCGAGGGCGAAGGAGGAGCGAAGTTATTACGGTTGAAGAGGTTGAACATCTCTGCGCGGAACTGGATGGTGAGGCGCTCCCCGATCTTTGTGTTTTTGAAGACGGAGAGATCGACGTCGCTGTAGCCGGGAGCGTAGAAGGAGTTGCGGCGAACGGTTCCGAACGTTCCCTGAGCGGGATTTTGGAAGGCGCTGAGATCAATCCAGTTTGCGGTGGTGGATTGGCCCTGATAACCAACCCGAGCTGGAGCAATCTGCACTGCGCGGTCGTTGCCTTCGTTTGTCCCGCTGATGTCTCCGGAGGCATGAACGGTAAACGGTGCGCCTCCATGGAAGGTAAGCAGACTATTGACTTGCCAGCCTCCGGTGAGGCGCTTCAGATGCTGCGAGCCAGGAACATCGTAGCTCACGAAGCTGACGAAGGTGTTTCTGGTGTCGAAGTCTGAGTTGCTGTAGTCGCCTTTGAAGTTGGTGCTGTCTTGAGGCAGGGCACCGCGATATGCGGTGACTTCGTCAAGGGCGTGAGACCAAGTGTAGATGGTTTGCGTGGAGAAGTGATGCCAGTTGGTGATGCGAATCTGCGCCTGAAGTGAGTTGTAATTCGCGGTGCCGATGCTTTCGATCTGGTTGATGTTGCCGTACTGGGGATAGAGACCGTAGAACGGGCGTGTGACCTGGCGATCAATGTCCGCGCCGTAGATGCCAGGGAGGGCCTGGTTGATGTCGAGAAGGCTGAGCAGATGACGGGCTGAGGAACCTACGTAGCCCAGTTGGAAGATGACGCTGGGAGCCAAGGTGTGCTCGATATTGACGTTGTAGTTCTCATTGTAAGATGGGCGGAAGTTGGGGTTGACGGAGAAGACGCCGCAGGGTGATGTCGCAGAGCAGGGGTACCCGACCGAGGAGGGGAAGATTGGAACTCCCTGCACGATGGTGGTGTTTGATCCTCCGTTAGCAGCCGCGACTGAATAGACAGGATTTGGACCACCTGGATTGCCTTCTACACCGTTCGGAGCTGCATTCCCGGGGCGGTTATCGAGGAAGGGATTCAGGTTTGGGGTGTCAGCGTACCAGCCATAGCCGGCACGGACGACAGTGTTCGAGTCAATTGCATAGCTAAAGCCGACACGTGGACTAAAGTTTTTGTAGTACTTAGGGTAAAGAGAGTCGATCTCGTTGCCCTGGAAGGCGAGTCCGTTGGTGGAGATAAGAGCGGGACGGAAGGTGGACAGATCCTGGTACGAGTTGTGGAGCGGCCCTTCGTAGTCGAAGCGGATTCCGTAGTTGACGTTGAGTTTGGGTGAGAGTTGCCAGGAATCGCCGGCGTTGAGAAACCAGGTGTTGACGAAGACCTGACGTTCGGGGTCTCCGATCGTGATGCTGGCGTCGGAGGTTGTTCCGGCCAAGAAGTCAGCGAGGGAGTAGCGGTAACCATCAAGACCGTCGGGATTGGGCGTTGGCGCAACGCCTCCGTTTCTGGCAGTAGCCACCGCAGTGGTCTGAGTTCCGTCGAAGGTGAAGGAGCCGGTGGCATGGCGGTGATAGAACTCGTCGAGTTGAGCTTGACGATATTCGCCGCCGAAGCGCATCTGGTGCTTTCCTTTGGTCCAGGAGAGCTGGTCGGTGAGGTGGCCAGTGATGTCGTTACGACCCTCGGGGGGCGTCAGGCCGACGGGATCGAAGTTGCTGCTGGCAGCGTTTGTGCCGCCACCGGTGGTGGCTGGCCTGCCGATGGTGATGTTCGGAGCGTTCGGGAAGGTGGCGCCGGTGATGAATCCGAGACTTTGAACATCCTGGCCGGTCTCGTTGTCGTTGAAGACCTGATTGAAGTAGTTGACTCCGGCGAGAATTTGGTTCGAGATGCTGGAAGATATGACGCGGTTGTAGACGATGGCGATGTTTTGTACGTGAATTGGTGCGACTTCGTAGTAAGCGAGGAGCTGGGAGCCGACGGGCGCAACCTGACTGCCTTGACCGACGAACCAGTGAGCGCTGAGGTTGTCTTTGTCGCTGAGGCGATAGTCAACTTTGCCGAGACCGTTCCAGCTGTATCCGTACTCGGGGTCGCTGGAGTGAAAGTTGTTCACCGTTCCAACGGTGTCTTGCGCGAGCACGCTTTGTCCCCAGAGTCTGTTGAGGACACTTTGCATGACTGGGTTGACTGGAATTCCGTTCTGCGCAAGGACTGCCTCGGCCTGATTCTGCCAGCCCACCGAGGGCTCGGTTGCGTTTCCGGATTGGCCGATGGTGAAGCGCTGATGTTCAAAGGTGGCGAAGCCGAAGAGCTTGTCCTTGAGGAAGGGGCCGCCGACGGAGAAGCCAGTGTTGTAGTTGCGAACCTTTTGCTTGACGGACGAGAAGGGACTCTTGGCACCGAAGAGTTCGTTGCGATTGAAGTAGTATGCGGTGCCGTGAAGCTGATTGGTGCCGGAACGCAGCGTGAGGTTGACGGTGCCGCCTGGGTTGCGGCCGCCTTCTGGACCGGCTTGTGTCTGCGCCGAGAACTGGTCGACGGCGTCGAGTGGAAGAATGATGCCCGCGATGCCGGAGACGCCGCCCTGATTGACGGCGGGAATGTTGTGCCATAGGTCGTTGTTGTCGACTCCGTCGATCTGCCAGTTCATCTGATTGGCGCGTGTGCCGTTAAGTGAACCGAAACCTCCGCCGCTGTAGCCGGCGTAACCGGGTGTGAGCGAGATCAATTGTGTGAAGTCGCGGCCGTTAAGTGGGATATCTGCCACGACCTTGGCGTCAAGCACGGTGGTCTGCGTGGTGGTTGTCGTGTCGAGAGCTACGGCTGCTGCATCGACTTCTACAGTTGTGGCGGAACTCGAGAGCGGAAGCACGACGGGCAGAGTGAAGATGACGCCAGCCTGCACCGCGATCTTGTCGGTCTTGACGGTTTGGAATCCAGAGAAACTGACGGTGACGCTGTAGTTGCCGAGGGGGAGATCCTGGAAGAGGAACTCGCCACCACTGGAGCTGATCGATGTGTGCTTGACGTCAGTGTCGGTCTGAACGGCGACGACGGTTGCGTTAGCGATGGCGGCGCCGGTGCGGTCAGTGACGGTCCCGTTGATTCCGCCACGGAAGGTCTGGGCGTTCGAAAACGGTGTTCCGAGGATAGTTAGCAGAATGGCGGCGAGACTGTAGAGCACAGCCTGTAAGGGCGTTACCGATAACCTACGCATAGAACCTCCGAAAAAAGACAAAGAATCTCCTTGATCGCGCTGGAGCGATTTTTTTGAAGTCGATTTAAACAACAAGCCTGCGTCGCAGCGGAGTGCTGCGAGTACGTCACTATGTTCCAAGGGCCAAACGGCTGCTAGAAGTGTGGCGAAAACGGCAAATTAAGAAAGAGTGAGCCAACCCTAAATGGCTTTCGAGAATATTGCAAGAATTTTTTTGAGATATCACGCGGGGTTAATGAGCATCCGGCGGGCCCAGATGCGAGAAGCTATCGAACATTCGCAACGTATACAGGTCTAAATTAATCTCGTTCCCATGTCGTCAAGTTCCACATAAATGCGGTGTCGAACTCGTTCGGCTTTTGTGTCAGGGATGCTTCGCGCTGATCTTTCAACACATCATCCTGGTGGACAAAATTATGCGCCACCACGACGAAGCTCTTTGGTCTTGAGGACGATGAGGTACTCGTAGAAGGCCTGCAGGGTAGCGTAGGTGAGGCCGGCGGCGCCGTCGAGGATCGCACCGCGAAGGAGGACCATGTAGAGCCACTTGATGAGAGGGCGTCCGGGAAGGCGATAGAAGATGGCCTTCTGATGAAGGCGGCGGGTGTGGAAGTCGGGATCGCGGAGAGCTGTGACGAGAGATGGGTTTTGCAGGCCCTGGTTGCGGACGATCAACTCAGCCTCCATGGTTGAGTAGAGATTGTGCTTCTCGACCCAGCGGGCGATGCCTTTGGAGAATGGGAAGTGATCGAGCGGATAGCTGAGTTCGGCGACGGGGCCGTCGATCTCGAGGACCTCGTTGATGGCGCGGGTGTAGCGGGCGCGTTCGGGTCGGACGAGGCGGATGTAGAAGGGCGAGATCTGGGCGTGCTGGAGCCAGGTATCGAAGAGAAAGTCACGGCGGCGTACGCGGAATGCTGCGGTTTGGTCAGGGGCAGCGAGCGCGATTTGCTGCATCTCGCGGGATAGGTCCGGGGAGGGGCGCTCATCGGCGTCAGGGAGGAAGACCCAGGGGTGCTTGAACTTAATGCTGGTGAGGGCAGCGTTACGGTGAGTGGCGTAGTCGTCGAAGGTGCGGGTGTGGACGTGGGCGCCGGCAGCTTTGGCGATCTCTACGGTGTTGTCGGTGGAGTGTGAATCGAAGACGTGAATGTCATCGGACCAGGAGACAGAGGCGAGGCAGTCGGGGAGATCGCGCTGCTCGTTGCGGGTGAGGATGAGAACGGAGATCATCTATCGGGTATGGTATCGCGACGATCTCCGATTAAAGCTAGAAGCGGATGACGAGTCCGGTGGTGAGGCTTTGCGGATGGCGAGTGACGCCTTGTTGGGAGATGCCGGCGGCGCTGTAGCTGTAGTCGGCAATGCGCCAGTCGAGGTGAGGGAGGATAGTTGTGTCGACGCCGCCTACCCAGCGGTAGTTCGCGCTGGTGGTGTCTTTGGCTCCGTTGTTTGTGCTGCTGTAGGAGGAGAATCCGCCGAGAACCTCTACATAGGGTTTGAGGGGGAAGAGAGGAAGCTGAAGGGCTACACGTGGGCCGAAGAGGCCGCTGTTGATGTTGTCGGAGAGGTCTCCGCGGGCATCGACAGAGATCCTGATCGGCCCGGCCTTGAAGAGTCCGTAGTAGAGGCCAAAGGTTCCGGCGGTGGTCCAGCCTTCGTTTGCGACTTCGGTCTTCTCGCCGCCCACCGTTCCGTAGATCGCGAGTTTGGCCTGCGCGTGGAGGATGGAAGTGAGAGCAGTGAATAGAGCGAAAGGGAGGAACATCTTTTTGCAGTCCATGATTAAGGGTAGCTGTAAGTTCTTATGCTGCACAAGTAACGGACTTTGGTCGTGATTTGCTTAGTCGGCGGCAGGTGAAAACGGCGACGGGAATGACGGGGTCGGCGTCTGTTCGTTGCTTGCTGATTTTTGCTGGTATCATCGGCGGCGGTGGGTGAAGGAACATGCCGAATTTGCCTTGTGAAGAAGGCGCGATCCGAAGTATCGCCAGCGCACCAGCCCAGACACGTAGAGGGAGGTGGGTTCTTGCCGCTACGATCCTTGGGTCGAGCATGGTGTTTATCGACGGGACGGCGGTGAATGTCGCGCTGTCGGCGCTGCAGAGTGCTCTGAATGCCACTGTGACCGATGTGCAGTGGGTAGTGGAGGCGTATGCGCTGTTTTTGGCGGCGCTGCTGTTGGTGGGTGGATCGCTCGGGGATCTTTATGGTCGTCGGAAGATTTTTATCATTGGGGTGGCGATATTTGCACTGGCTTCGGCGTGGTGTGGATTTGCTTCTGGCATTCGTGCGTTGATTGTGGCTCGTGGTCTGCAGGGAGTGGGTGGGGCATTGCTTGTGCCGGGAAGCTTGGCGTTGATCAGCTCGTCGTTCTGCGAAGAGGAGCGCGGGCGAGCTATAGGGACGTGGTCCGGGTTTACGGCGATAACGATGGCCGTGGGACCGGTGCTGGGCGGATGGTTGATCGATCATCTTTCGTGGCGTTGGGCGTTCTTTATCAACCTGCCGTTGGCCGGTTTGGTGGTGTTGATTTCTTTGGCGCGGGTGCCGGAGAGTCGCGACGAGAAGATGGTTCAGAGGCTGGATGTTTGGGGCGCATTGCTGGCTACGGTAGGTTTGTGCGGGGTTATCTTTGGCTTGATCGAGGCTGGGCGGGGTGGGGTGCGGGCGCTGGTTGCTGGCGGACTTGGTATGGTGGCGCTGGTGTTGTTCTTCGTGGTGGAGTCTAGATCTGAGGCCCCGATGTTGCCGCTGGGTTTGTTTCGGTCGCGCACGTTCAGCGGTGCGAATCTGATGACTTTGTTTTTGTATGGCGCACTGAGTGGGGTGCTTTTCTTTCTGCCGTTGAATTTGATACAGGTTCAGCACTACTCGGCCACGGAGGCTGGCGGAGCATTGCTTCCGCTTATTTTGCTGGTTTTCTTGCTGTCGCGGTGGTCGGGTGGATTGGTTGCGAAGTATGGTGCAAGGTTGCCGCTTATTGTCGGGCCGTTGATAGCGGGGGTGGGGTTTGGCCTGCTTCATCGGGGTGGGGTGGGTGGATCTTACTGGGTGACCGTGTTTCCGGCTGTGATTGTGCTGGGGCTGGGGATGGCCGTGAGTGTTGCTCCGCTGACGACCACGGTGATGAATTCGATCGATCAGAGTCGGGCGGGTGTGGCTTCGGGGATCAATAATGCGGTGTCGCGTGTGGCAGGATTGCTGGCGATTGCAGCGATGGGGCTGGTGTTTTCGACTGTCTTTTATAGACGGCTGGAGCGGGGACTGGACGGGTTGGGTCTGCCGACGGCGGAGCGGCAGGGGGTGGAGGCTCAGAGGGCGAAGCTGGCGTCTGCGAAGAGTGAGGATGTGCGGGTGCAGCGTCTGATCGGCGAGTCGTTCGTTGGGTCTTATGGGGTGGTGTTGTGGATTGCGGTGGGACTTTCGGTGGCGAGTTCGTTGAGTGCGGCAGTATTGATTGAGTCGAAACCGAAGCCGCAGCGAGCTGTATGAGTTTTTTCTGGCGCGTTGATGCGGTAGGACTACTCGGCTGGGCGGAAAGCCAGGACAGCGTTGAGGCCTCCGAAGGCGAGGGAGTTTGAGAGCGCGAGTCTGGGGGTGATGGCGCGGGGGGAACCCAGGATGATGTCCAATTTAATGGCGGGGTCGATTTCGGTGACGCCGGCGTTGGCGGGGAGACGATTTTCTTCGAGGGCGAGGACGGTGGCGAGGGCTTCGAGGGCGCCGCTGGCTCCGATGGAGTGGCCGTGGAGGGATTTGGTGGAGCTGACGGGTATCTTCGCGGCGTTGGGACCGAAGACCTTATAGATGGCGGCGGCTTCGGTGGTGTCGTTGACCAGGGTGCCGGTGCCGTGGGCGCTGATGTAGCCGACTTCGTCGGGCGAGGCGTTGGCGTCGCGGAGTGCGTTGCGCATGGCGGCGGCTGCGCCGTCGGGGTGGGGCTGGGTGACGTGGCTGGCGTCGGCGGTGCTGCCGGTGCCGACGATCTCGGCGTAGATGTGGGCGTTTCGCGCGCGGGCGGATTCGAGAGTTTCGAGAGTAAACATGGCGGCGCCTTCGCCGAGGGTCATGCCGTCGCGGTCGGCGGAGAAGGGGCGGCACTGGGTGGGGGATACGACGCGCATGGAGTCCCAGGCGCGGAGGAAGCCGAAGGTGAGGGGGGCTTCGTGACCTCCGGTGATGGCGGCGTCGATCATTCCGGCGCGGATCATCTGGAAGGCATGGCCGATGGCGTGGGCTCCGGAGGCGCAGGCGGTGGAGATGTTGAGGGAGGGGCCGGTGATCTTCTGGTCGATGGAGATGTTGCTGGCGCCGGCGGAGGCCATGGT
>CAZZZG010000098.1:0-15207 GCA_964658525.1 uncultured Edaphobacter sp. | reverse complement strand
GTTCTCCATCGGCTTCGGCAAACGACTCTTCGGCTTCCGCCGCGGCGACACCGAGTATCAGATTGCAGCCGTTCCCCTCGGCGGTTACGTCAAAATGGCTGGCGAGATGGGCTTTTCCGGAAACGAACTCAGCCCCGGAAGCGTTGCGCCTACCGACCCGGGCGACTTCAACGCCCATCCCCGCTGGCAGCGCATCCTCGTCGCTCTTGCTGGCCCCTTCGCCAACTTCATCCTCGCGCTCGGCCTCATGACCGGCGTCTCCATGCTCCACAATGAGGTGCAGGAGTTCATCGACGGCCCCGCACACACCGATTACATCACCTTGAACACGCCCGCGAGCCGAACTGGAATCCACAGCGGCGACACCATCGTCCACTACGACACCATCGAGAATCCTACCTGGGATCAAGTCGGCATCCGCTCCCTGCTGAATCTCAATCAAACGGTCCCTTTCTCCTTCATTCACGACGGCCAACGCTCCGACACTAAGCTTTTGGTTGAAAACAAGGGAACTCCCGACGACTTCTCTCTCGATAATCTGGGCCTCGTTCCGAAGATGCAGACCACTCCCGTTCAAGTGGACTCCCTCGAACCCAGCATGCCGGCGGCGCGCGCGGGTCTGCAACCTCACGACACGATCGTCAGCATTGACGGGCTTCAGCTGCACTCCGTACCTGCTCTTTTGTCATATCTTCAGGATCAGGCAGGCAAGCCGGCGCACCTGGTCATTCAGCGCACGGCAGCCGACGGCACCGTGCAGACTCTCCCGATTCAGGTCACTCCAGAGCTTGCGGAAACACCGGGTGGGCCTAAGGAAAAGGACTATCGGCTTGGTTTCGTTGCTGTCCAGCCGCCAGTCAAAGTAGAGCGATTGCCCTTTGATAAGGCAGTGGTTGCGTCGTGGCAGTTCAACAAGAAGGGATCTTTGCTGATTGTTGAAGTGCTCAAACGGCTCTTTACGCGCCAGGTTTCGGTGAAGAGTTTGCAGAGTCCGATTGGGATTGGGCAGCAGATTCATCAGGCTGCGCAGATGCCAGGTTGGATGCCGCTGATTGGGCTGATGAGCTATATCTCATTGAATCTTGGGATCTTCAACCTGCTGCCAATTCCAATTCTCGATGGCGGCATGATTTTGTTTTTGTTGATTGAGACCATCATGCGGCGGGATGTGAACCAGCAGATCAAGGAGCGGGTTTATCAGGTTGCGTTCGTCTGTTTATTGGCGTTCTTTGCGTTCGTCATCTTCAACGATCTGACGAAACTCAATCTCTTCACGAAGCTCAAGCCTTAGAAATTCCAGAAAAAAATATGACCCCGGAGCGAACTGAATCGCTCCGGGGTTTTGTTGTTTTTGCTGGTGTTTTTTGGGGGTGTTTTCGAAAAAAGTGCGTTTTCGGTGCGGTGTTTTGATGGTGAAAACGTGGTGAAATGCGTGGTAAACGTGGTGAGGAAGCAGTCACTTTTCCGGCCGCGAAAAATGCGCCACCATTCTCAACTATTTTTTTTGTCACCATTGGGAGCTGCTCGTAGCTCCGCTACGATCTCCCCCACTGCTTTTCGCGCTTCGTCTTCCCTGTCGGGGGGAAAGCTGATCGCGCCTACGCGGGCGTGGCCGCCACCGCCGTAGCGCTCGCAGATCGCAGCAAGATTCACCAGCTCTGAAGGCATCAGCTTCGTCCAGGGGTTCGTTCCAACCGACACCTTGGTCCGAAAGCTCGACTTGCTCAGGCCCACGTTGTAGGTCGCGTCAGGATGCAGGTAGTACGGGATGAACTTGTTGTAGCCTTCCGTCGGCTGATCGGTGATGTCGAAGGTGACTACACACTGGTCCACAGTGGATCGTTGCCTGATCAGCTCGAGTGCCGCCCAATGCCGGTCCATCAAGGGGCCCAGCAGCTCCTGTACGAATCCCTGTTCGAGGACATGCTGCAGACTCATTTCAGTGAGGATGGGAATTAGCCTCTTGACCAACGTCGGGTCCGGAGAACTTTCGATCACCATCGTCAGCTTCATCGCTGGCTCAGCCATCTCGACTGCGGCCTTAGCACTCTCGTAGCGGGCACCATCTACGATGTCGGCCCACTTGATCAACTCCAGAACTGGTGCGGTGTCAAAGCCAAAGTTGACCTGTGCGATGTCTGCGATCAGGCTGGTGCACGAGATGTAGTTCGGGTTGAAGAACTTTCTCATGCGCTGAGACCCATCGGTCTGTCCAGCTTCAAAGTGCTTCTGGTCCTCGGGCGTCAGGAATGCGCTCTGGTGATGATCGAACCACCACGTAACCTTCGGCGAAGCCGAATATTTGAAGTCCACAATCGCGTTTTCGCCGCTGGTGAATTCCCCTTCGTCGAAGAGTGCTCCAGCCCGATGCACCAGCCCATGATAGGAAAAGGAGTCCGCCGTCTTCACTCGCTCCCGATGGAACCGCGTAAATAACGAAGCTGAACAGGCTCCATCGAAGCACTTGTCGTGATAAAAGATCTTACAGTCCAAATCGGCCATCTCCCGCGTTCAACACCTTTCTGCAAGGTGTGAAGAGTCCAGCATAGCGCACCCGCGTCTCTGGCGATTTCTGTGACTTACGGAACTTACTCCTGGCCGGCGTCGTATACCGTCCTTACGAAGAGGATTCCTTTGCAGACTCAAACGACAGATCTACTCCCAGACCCGCCGCTTCGTCCGACCGATCAATTACCCATTGAACGTCCCTCAACGTTGCGCAACATCTTCTTCGGCGACGAAGGACTTCGTGCGGGCTGGAGCCTCCTGCTTTTCGCCGCTCTCTTTGGAGCGTTTATGGTGGTTTCGCACCTGATCGCGGTGAAGATTCATCCTCCGACGCACCAGGCCAACAACACCATACCGTTTTATTTCATGTTTCTGAATGAGTTCATCCCTTTGCTGGGAGTTTGCCTCGTCACCTGGATCATGTCGAAGGTCGAGCGCCGCCCGATAGGGGTCTACGGACTTGGAGGCCTGAGCAAGGTCCGTCACTTTATTGCGGGTCTGGCCTGGGGAATTATCTGCCTGTCGCCATTTATCTTCATACTCTGGAAGGCCGGTTTTCTCGTCTTTGACCAGCGCCTCCTTTTTGGTACTGACATTTTTCGCTACGGCGCGCAGTGGCTCCTGATGTTCTTCGCTGTCGGTTTGTTAGAGGAGTACTTTACTCGCGGTTATCTACAGTACACGCTCACTCGCGGCCTCGCCGGGATTTTTCAGTGGTTATTCAAAACACCCCACAGCAAAGCTCTCGCCTTCTGGACTTCGGCCATCATCTTTTCGGCGCTCTTCGGATTCGCCCACGGCAGCAATCCCGGCGAGTCTCCCATTGGTCTGCTAACCGCATCCATTGCCTCTATGATGTTCTGCCTGGTTCTCTGGCGTACCGGCTCGCTCTGGTGGGCTATCGGCTTCCACACCACCTGGGACTGGGGACAGTCCTATCTCTACGGTGTCGCCGATAGCGGCATCATGGTGCAGCACCATCTCCTCGCCACCCATCCCGTCGGCAAGCCGTTGCTGAGTGGCGGCACGACCGGCCCGGAGGGGAGCGTCGTCATCCTGCCGATCATTGTCCTTATCATCCTTGTGATTATCTTTACGCTGCCCCGCACCCATGCCGGATACACGCGTCTACTTGAGCGTCCCATCGAGTCCTGAGACGTCTTACAAGATCGAACTAGACGATCGGCGTTCCCTGATACCGCGTCTCCGCGAGGTCCAGTTCTCGCTCCATGGTTCGGAGCACATCGTCTCCAATACGCCCTTTGTCGCGCAGGGAGATCAGGGTGCGTCGCTCGACCTGCAGCGCGTCTTCGAGAATGCTTCGCGATCGCGTGATGCTCTCGGTGTCGATGGATTCGAGATCTCCATCGTCGCCTACTCCAACGGCTGCGAGCTTATGCCTGTAGCGATGGATCAGATCGTCGTACAGATGCTCTGCGCCATGGCTATCCAGCTTGCGCGCTTCCTCGAGATGATGAACGGCGGCGCGCAGTACGATTCGCCTCGCCTCTTTTTCCTCAGGGTCCATTCCCCCGCTGCCTGCGAGGCCCAAGACACGTATCAGTGCGGGCAACGTAAGACCCTGCAACACCAGCGTGACGAGGATGACGCAGAAGGCCAGAAACACGATCAGGTTTCTTGTTTCAGCCCTTCCCTCCCCAACTATCTCCGGGACTGAGATTGCGGCCGCGAGCGCGATGACTCCGCGCATCCCAGTCCAACCTACGACAAAGACCTCGCGGGGCTGCATCTCCTCTACGTTATGTTTCATCCAGCGCCGCTCGACATACGTCGAAATCTTGAAGACAGGAATGACCCAGACGATTCGCAACACGATCAGCACAACGCTGAAGACGATTCCATACCAGATCAGCGTGCCCTTGCCGAACTTGCCGTGAATGCCATTGAGCACGTACGGCAACTGTAACCCGATCAGCACAAAGACCAGGCCGTTCAGCATGAAGGTCAACGCATCCCACGCTCCATTCACCTGCAGGCGCACTGCCGGCGAGAAGAACTGTGTACTCTTGCGGCTCATGTAGACTCCGCACGCCACGACCGCTAAGACTCCTGAAGCCTTTGCGTGTTCCCCTGCGAGGTAGGCTGCGTACGGAACGACAAGAGTCACCACCAGCTCGACGGGACCGTCATCGATGAACTTTTCCAGCCAGCCGATGACGATCCCAATCAGCAGGCCAATCAGAATTCCTCCAGCGACCAGATAAAGCAGCCTCATAAAGCCGCCACCGAGCGTTGGCGTGTGCGAGCCCTGAATGATTCCAATTCCGATCTCGAGCGCGAGCAGGCCGGTCGCATCGTTGAGAAGACTCTCTCCTTCGAGGATGTCGACGATGCGCCTGGGAAGACCAATCGACTTTGCGATCGAGGTTGCGGCGATCGCATCGGTTGTCGCCACCACGGCGCCGAGCAGAAAGCCCGCCTTCCAATCGAGCGCTGTGATGAAGTGGTCGGAGAAGAACGCGACCCCCCACACCGTAAACCCGACTAACCCGAAGGCCAGCAGGCCGATTACGATTGCGTTACGGCGAAACTCACGCCAGGACATCGCCCATGCGGATGCATACAAGAGAGGTGGAAGAAAGACGACGAAGACGACGTCGGGATCGAGTGGAACGCGCGGCATATGCGGCAGAAAGCTGATGATGAGCCCCGCCAGCACCAGCACTATGGGATACGGCACCTTGATCCGCCGCGCCATCGCAGCAAATCCCGCGACCAGGACCAGCAGAAGAAGAATGACCGTCTCGACGGCATGCAGACTCGATCCAACTTCCATAACACCTCCGTTTCGGTCCGGCGTTGCGGTTCGACCTAAACTATATCCAGTGTCTCTAAGAATGATGCTAAGTAAACCAGATTAATTGACCGCGCGGCAGCGGTTCCAGTTGCGCGACAATTGCCACTCTCCATTTACACTTCGATCAGGCCATGAACCCGTACGAATCCATCGCCGCTGCCTCTCCGGAAGAAGCCCGGGCCGCCCTGCAGGGTCGACGCAGACGGATCTTTTATCGTCTTGTCGCTATTTTCACAGTGCTTGTAATTCTCTGCGTTACAGTTGGGTTCTTTTATGGGCGTCACTGGACCCGGCAGGCGCTGCACGATGCCTTGCCTCAGTTGGACGGCTCGATCTCGGTGTCCGGCCTGTCCGCTCCGGTTTCGGTCGAACGCGATGCGCATGGCGTTCCGCATATTCGGGCGAGTTCGCTCGACGACGTAGTGATGGCACAGGGATATGTGACTGCGCAGGACCGGCTGTGGCAGATGGATGCGCTTCGCCGCCACGCTGCTGGAAACCTCGCCGAGATCTTAGGCGCGCCGCTGATTCCTCACGACCGCGCTCAACGCACGCTGCAGATTCGAGCTGCCGCCGACCGTGCTCTCGCTACACTGCCCCCCGACGAACTGCATCTGCTCGAGCGTTATGCCGCTGGCGTCAACGCGTCCATCGCCACGCAGAGTGCTCATCTGCCGCTTGAGTTTCGCTTGTTGCGCTACGAGCCTGCGCCGTGGACTCCCCGGGACTCGCTTCTCATTGGCCTGGTGATGTTTCAGGACCTGACCAACAGCTTTCCGACGCAGCTGAATCGCGAGGCGCTGACTGCGCTTCTGCCTTCTCATCTCGTTGGTGACCTCTACCCTGTCGATTCGTGGCGCGACCATCCGCCGGCTCAACCTACTATTGACTTGACTGCGCCGCAGCAGGATATTCCAGATGTTCCGCTGGATGAATCGCAAACGAAGTTTCGCAAACCGAAATTTCCGACAGCGAATGTTGATGATCTGCTGGCGCTGCAGCAGACTCTGAAAAATCCGGTTTGCGAAGGCTGCTTTGCGGGATCGAACGACTGGGTTGTGTCGGGCGCACACACAGTTACCGGCAGGCCGCTGCTCTCGAACGATATGCATCTCGCGCATAACGTGCCGGGCATCTGGTACCAGGCGGACCTTGAGGCACCCACAACGAATGGGGAGCTTCACGTCGCGGGCGTGTCTCTTCCAGGTGTGCCGTTTATCATCGTCGGCCACAACGATCATGTTGCATGGGGCTTTACCAATCTTGGCGCCGAGGTGCAGGACGTTTACATCGAACACACGCGCGGCAGCGGCGACACGATGGAATATCAATCGTCCGATAACACATGGCACCCGGTGATTCATCAGAGGGAGATGATTCACGTCAAAGGCGCGAAGGACGTTCTGCTCGACGTACCAGCAACCCAGCACGGCGGCGTGACGACCCCAATCGTTTCGGGGATGTTTCCGAGCGAGAAGCGCAGCCTCTCTCTTCGCTGGACGATCTACGATCCGCAAAACATCACGCCGTCTTTCTACACAGTCAACACCGCGACTGATGGCGCTAGCCTCGTCTCGGCGTTCTCCACCTTCGGAGGTCCTGCGCAGAACGTCGTCTACGCTGATGATCAGGGTCACATCGGCTACCACGCGGTCGGAAAGATTCCGATTCGCGGCAACATCGCAACGCCGAGCCCGATTAGTCCAGTTCCCAGCGACGCGCTCGAAGCCACCGCAGAGTGGGTGGGCACTATTCCCTACGATCAGCTTCCGCGTGCGAGCGACCCGCCCAACGGCATCCTCGCCACAGCGAACTCGCGCGTGACCAATGACGACTACCCGTATCCCATCACGCTCAACTGGGCCGCACCCTATCGCAACGAGCGTATCTGGAAGGTCCTCACCGCACGCGCCATCGAGACCAGAGATAAGCTCACCGCAGACGACATGCTCGCTCTCCAAACTGATGTCTACTCCGACGTCGATCACGTCATCGCGCAGCGCCTTGCCTACGCTATCGATCACACCACCAAACCTGAGTTCACCACCGACAAGGTTGCGGCGAAGCGACTCCGTCAGGCCGCCGATCTGCTCCGCGACTGGAACGGCAACGTCGACGCAGACGCCGCAGCTCCCGCCATCGTCGTCGCGACTCGCGCCGCACTGTGGCCTCTGCTGCTCGATCCGCAATTGAAGTCGCAGCCCGAAATTAAGTCAGATCTACAGCCCGGAGCTCAGCGCACCGGAGCGGCTCTTTACAACTGGGGCAACAAAGCCTACGCCGAAGAGTGGCTCATCATGCACACGCCCAGCCGTTGGCTCCCTCCCGCTTACCCGACGTGGGACGATCTCCTCACAGCCGCAGTCTCAAGGGCCCTCGCCGACAATCATGCTCCAATCGACCTCGCCAAATGGCACTACGGCCGGTTCCGGCCCACCGACATCGAGCACCCCATCTATAGCCAGTCTCCCATTCTTCAGCGCATTCTCGGCGTGCCTACCAGCCCCGGTCTGCAACCTCAAAGTGGCGATGACGTCACGGTTAAACAAGTCGGTCGCAACTTCGGCCCATCCGAGCGCTTCACCGCCGACCTTTCGAATCTCGACCACAGCACGCTAAACCTTGTCCTCGGTGAATCTTCGAATCCTCTGAGCGAGTGGTTCATGGACCAATGGCCGGCCTGGTACCACGGCTCCACCTTCCCGCTGCCTTTCAGCCATGCCGCTGTCGATGCCGCCGCCACGCACACCCTAACTCTCACTCCCAGATAGCGCTTCCTTACGGCCGAACGGAATCGGAATGCTATGCTGCAGCCGGAGATGTCCCGGCAGAGTCAACTTCTTCAGCTTTCGTTCGAGGACATCCACCTCCGCGACCGCGATCTTCCCGCTCCATTCACATTCTCCGAGTTCAATCGACACGATCTCTCCCTTCTTCAACCCAAGAACCAGCCCCCGGATCGTCGTCACCAGACCAACGTCGAATGCAATCTCGTGAACTGTCTTGCCTCCCAGTCGCACGTCGACGTGTGGATGCAGGGTTGAGTGAATCGAGTGGTCGGCGAGCACAGACACAATCTCCATCTCCGGGCTGCTTCGGCTCTGCTTCACGTCTTCCATAAACTTCGAGTAGTGCTTCCATCCATTCGCGAGCAACGACAGCACGCTCACGTGCATTGTCTCCGCGAGCGATTCGGTGACACCCTCCTGAATGCTGCTCCACGAGATCATCTTCGGCACCTTCTTGCGCAGTTCGGTCAGTTCCTCCGCGCCGAGTCCTACCTTGAGTTCGGTCTCCGCCTCTCCTCCTGTGACCAGCGAAAACAGATCGCCAAGACTCAAGTCCTCAGTTAGAACTGCTGTGTCTTTCTTTGCGCTCTCTCCTTCAGGCCTTGTCATCGAGGCTCCTATCCGGACCTGCGGCTCTTGTCTAGAATCGTAATGCGTTCTTCCGCAGGCCCCACATCAGGGACAAAACTTAGCGACACATATGGCTGCTTGCCCACGAATGTCATCTTCGGCGTGTCCCATCGGCAGCCTGTGGTCAAGTTCACAAGCATGTGCAAACTCAAGAAACCCACCCCAGCCACAGACGCCAGCGATACCGTAACCCAAGGCCAGACCACGACCGGCAGCATAATCTCACGATTCAGTTCTTTGCCATCAGCGATTCTTGTTCTCGCCGACACCTTGTACGTATTCGTCTTGGTATAGCGATGCGTTGCCGATTTGCTGACCGTCTCCCACGGTGAGCCGTCACCCCAGTTCAGCTCGTAGCTCGTCCCATCGCGCGAAGGAATCAACTCCGCCGTCACGACGACCGTCGTCCCCACCGCGGGTCGACTTGGCGATGAACTCAAGTTCAAAACAGGTGGCTGAACCGGCGGTGGAGGCGGGGGCGGAGGAGAATGCGGTGTCGGGTTTTGTGTCTCTGCAACCTTTGCTGCATCTCCAACGTGCGACTGTTCAGACGCTTCAGGGGTCGGATTATTTTGAGGCGTCGACGGCGCAGTTTGCTCCTTCTCAGGGCGAGCCTTTTCTGGCGATCCGTTCGACGTCGAGTTTGTTACGCTTGGCTGCGTCTGATCAAGAGCGGCAGGTGGATGCGAAGCATCTTGCCCCGGCATCAGGAGACCATTTGGAGTTGGCTTCAGTGGCAACAGCGGTTGCGGCGCGCCTGGCGGCGGGTACCCCGTCGGTGGAGGCTGCACCTTCGGATGCGGCTTCTGGTTTGGCTTCTGTGTGTTCGGCTTTGTCGGTTGCTTAGATGTGCCTTCTTTCGGATTCCTCCGACCGGCTGGTGGCGTTTCCTCTTCCGAGAACGGTCCCTGTGTCTGATTCTGTGACGCGGTCTGATTCTGTCCTGTCGCCGTACTCTTTGCTGTTGTCGGATTCTGTGGACTCGTCCCCGATGTTCCGTTCGCTGGCGGTTGTGTCTGGGCACTCGGTCCCGACGGCGAAACCGGCGTCTTCACACCCTGATTCGGTGGGATGAACGAATCCGAAAAAGGTGACTGGGTTTGTGGAGCCGCAGGAGTCTGGCCTGGTACAACACCGGGGGAATGCGGTTGTGTCGCCCCTGTTGGCGACACTGCGAGACCTGCGGGTGAAGCTGGCGCCGACGCACCCGGATGCTGGCCCCTATTGTTCGCTTCTCCCTTTGGTGCAGCAGTTTTTGGCTGCGGACTGTGTCCCATTGACTGTGGCCGGCCATTCGAACCTGCCCCATGGTTTGGTGCCTTCTGCGCCTCCATCACCGGCCCAGCGCTCACCCCAGCGCATACCAGACTGAGAACTCCGATCCATCCAAGGCGCTTCGTCATGGAACCCCCCAAGGCAACCGCAGGTTTCCACCTCAGAGGGATGGTGACTCAACTCCCGTCATCGTTTCGAAGTAAATTCCTTAGTGCAACCTGTCATCAAGGGTGAGTTGCCGACGGCTCGCGCAGATACACCCCAACCGTATCGTTTCCAACCTGATAACCGACTCGACTTCTCCTGCCCGCAAGCTGAGCCCGCATCCAGGCATTCAGGCTGTCCTCGTTCTCTACCATCACCACCACGTCGAAGCGATCGAGCGGATTGCCTGGCTGCCGACTCCATGTGTCGCGTCCATCGTGACCGACATAGATTATCGTCATCGGCTTTCCCAGTTCTTTGAAGTCGAGCCAGAAGTCACCCGTAGCGGCGATAGAGGCGCCGGGAGGAAGACTATTGATGATCGGCATAAAGCGGTCCGGGCTGGTTTGGCGCGGACGACCCTTGAGCGGCATTAGATATAGTGCGATGACGATCAACTGAAGTGCGACGATCAAACAAGCCGCGTAGCGCCACATGGGACTAACGGGTCGGTCACCGAACAGCGTGATCGCGACGCCGACCAGCAGAATGCCGTAAAGAAACTGGTAGCGGTTGACATTCATGTGAAAGATCCACTCCATCGCGACCAACTCCAGCGCGGCGCCCAACGCAAAAGCTGTCGCAAGCCGATACCGAAGCGGAGAGACTGAAGCGCGGCGCACTTTCAACACAAACCAGAAGAGCAACAGAACGACCAGAACTAAGATTAGCGCAAGCACAAGATGTCGATTGATAGAAGCCGCATTGCGATCGTGTACCCGGTTTTGCAGCCATTCGCCTATGTTGTCATCTTTAGGAGTAGCCGAATGAAGAATGGCACGAAACTGCCTGAGCGCAACCAGCGAGTTGCTTCTAAACGTAAGCACCCACACAACCACCGGCGTCATCGGCACGAGAAGAGCTGACAATGCTTTGCTGCCCCAGTAGCCTGGCACCGCCAGCACAAGGGGAGCCAAAAGAATAATCGCCGAGATGGCCTCCGGGTGAACGGAAAGCGCGAGTCCCGCGAACAGTCCGCACGCGACGACACCGCGGCGAACCACGCTGCTCGCCCCGTCACGCTCCCCTGCTCTCACAGCGGCAATCATCACTGATGCAAACGCCAGGTGCACCATCAACGCAACCATCGACTCCATCCGTGCCATACGATCGACGATGATCAGCGGCGCGCACGTACAGTAAAGCGCCGCAACCAGAGATGCCGCAGTCCAGTCGAGCACCTTTTCTCTGCCAAGGAAGTAGAGAAGCAGCAACAGCACTGCGCATGCAGACAGACTCATCACCGTTGTCGTGAGACGCAGAGAGTAGACGGATACGCCGAATGCGCGAATCGCCAGTGACTCCGTCAGTGGATACAACGGAGGAAAGTGCGCGAAAAGATGGTCGATGCCGTAGGGGCTTCCGGCAAAGGTGGTCGCCGCGTATCCCTGCCCCAGGCCGAGCGATACGGCGGCGTCGTTGATGATCACCTCGTCGCCCTGAACAGGCGCCAACGGAAGCTGCCCGTAGCGAATCAGCATGCAGGCTACGTTGATAAGAAAGAACACGAAGGCAAGACGGAGATAGCGACGCGAGCCAGAGTCCACTGGCCTAGGGTCTGTAAAATTCATCGATTGCTGGGTCCCCAATTCTACGGTTATCAGAGTCTAACGTGAAATCAGCCGCGATGTAGCTCTCCCACAGAGCAGCTGATAGCCACGCCGCGAGCAGAGCAGAATTTCGGCGTTGACCACTTGATCGCTGCATGTTGACGAAGGACCTTTCCCGGGCCGCGAAGAACCATTTCAAACAAAAGGATGATTTTATGGCACATCCGTTCTGTCACATGGAACTAGGCAGCACCGACGTCGCGAAGTCGAAAAACTTCTACACAACCATGTTCGGCTGGAACATCACGGACATGGACATGGGCGGCGGCATGACGTACTCGACGTTCAAACCCGACGGCAACGGCCCCGGCGGCGGCATGATGAAACATCCCGTCCCCGGAGCACCTTCCTCCTGGCTCCCCTATGTTTTGGTCGATGATATCCACGCAGCTACAAAGCAAGCCGCTAGCCTTGGCGCAAAGGTGATGAAGGACGTGCAGGAGGTTCCGCACACGGGCTGGTTCAGCATCATTCTCGATCCTACCGGCGCGGCGCTTGGTCTCTGGCAAGAGGCTAATAAGGCCTGAACGAAAGCGACCGCGTAGAACGAAACGGCCGGGCCTCTCGTTGCAGTCTCCGCCAACTGAGCCCGGCTAGCTTTTGTCTCGTGGGAAGCGTTCTTCGAACGAATCTCCATCGCGTCCAATCTCGAACCCACGTCGCGCCGATGGCCGTCATACACTAGTCGCAGATGCGATCCGTTCCTCTTCTCCTGTCCCTCGTTCTGGTGGCAACACAAGCCACTCGCTGCGCCTATGCTCAGTGGGATATTGAAGAGTCCCATACCACCGCCAGTTTGCGCGGCATTCACAATGTTGGCGGTGGTGTCGCGTGGGCAAGTGGCACCAACGGCACCGTGTTGCGCACCGAAGACGGAGGCTACCTCTGGCAGACATGCGCGATCCCACCTGGCGCTGAGAAGCTCGACTTTCGCGGCGTTCAGGCGTTCGATGAAAACACCGCCATCGTCATGTCCAGCGGCACCGGCGATCAATCGCGTCTTTACAAAACCACGGATGGATGCCAGACGTGGAAGCTACTTTTCACCAATCCTGATAAAGACGGTTTCTGGGACGCATTGCAGGCACTCGATAAAGATGTCTTCGAGATTGCAGGCGACTCGGTCGACCACCTACTGGTGAATGAAAAGACAGGTCATGTAATTCCCGTATGGCGCTTCTATCAGGGCGATGATCCCGAAAGCCGCTCTTCGGACCACCTCTTTGAATTAGCTGCCGATTCCAAAGAGGGAGGCTTCGCCGCAAGCAACTCGAATCTTGTGATTGGTGCCGTTCCGCACCGTGACCCTGTTTGGAGGTATCAATGGCTCGCCACTCAGACCCCAGATCATTCGTATATCCACCGGGAGGCATCAGAAGATACTCCGACCTGCGAACCCTGTAGGGTTGCGTTTCTTCGCGTCGAAACTTCCATGAGTCAAGGCTCGGCAAGCGCTGGCATTTTCTCGTTAGCGTTTCGTGAAGATCGCTTCGGTGTCGCCGTTGGCGGTGACTATCAGAAGCCCTCAGCCTCGGTAAAGACCGCAATTTATTCGAATAATTCCGGAAAAAATTGGTTGCCTGCCCAAACTCCACCCCACGGCTACCGTTCCTCCGTAGCCTATGATGCAGAACAAAAACTTTGGATTACTGTTGGTCCTAACGGCACCGACATCTCGACTGACGACGGAAAAAACTGGCGTCCGCTTACGCCTTCACCCACCGATCCGCCCGACGCAGACAAAAACTGGAACGCTCTCTCGCTTCCCTTCGTCGTAGGTCCGCATGGACGCATCGGGCGTCTTCGCACCATCGATCAAAAAGCACCGGCGACAAAAAACCCTTAGCTCTCAATTACGAACGGTGATACTTCCTGCGTGATCGACTCGCTCAGGAATTACTGAGGCTGCTGTGGTGTAGTCGGCGTCGTTGTGCCACTGCCCTGAGTTCCGGAGGAAGGCGACGATCCATTTCCTGAACTTGGCGACGATCCAAAGCTTGACCCCGACGAAGAACCGTAACTTGATCCTGAAGACGAGCCGAAGCTCGATCCCGACGAAGATCCAAACCCTGAAGGGCTTGATGATCCGAATCCCGAGGGGCCGGTGCCTCCTATGCCAGAGCTATTTCCGCCTGCCGAACCCAACCCCTGGTTTCCGCCGCCAAGCAGCCCCGCCGCCTGCTTCAGCTGCTCAATCCGAGGATCGTAGATAAACTCCCAGGTGTTGTACGACTTCTGTTCGTTGAGTACGATGATCGACGTTCCCTCCTTCGGAATGCCCACACCGACAAACGGCGCCCCGCCGACTCCAAAGCCTGAGCCGGATTGACTCGCGTTTCCAGTGAGCGACCCGAGTGTGCTGTTTGAACTCGTCGTTGAGCCGGTTGTCGAACCAGTCCCAGAGGTGTCTGTTCCAGTGGTCGCCCCTCCCGCGCTGGGTGTTCCTGTGCTGGAGGATTCCGTGCTACTCGTGTTGCTGTAACCAGGCCCTGAGGCAGAGCTCCCGCCACCTAGTCCGCCCGTGCCCTGTCCCGAAGAGCCAAAGGCGCTCGACGACCCCGACGAGGATGAACCGCCGAACGCGCTTCCACTGGAGCCGCCAAACGCCGACCCCGAACCGGCGGCTCCCGCGCCGATCGCTCCCGATGAGGCTGATCCGGCGGCCGATCCCAGCCTCGGCGCGAGGCCCGTCAGCGGCTGGCCGAAGAGTCCCTTTACCGTCGTCTTTGCCTCACCTACGTGGATCAGGCGCCAATCCGACTTCCCGGTAAATGGGTCGAGATATTGCTGGCGCAGAAATTTCACCGGAGTGCCCTTGGCCAGCGCATCCATCGAGCCGGGGTAGCTGCCCGACTTCCGGTAGTAGAGCTGGATCGCCCGCACATACTGATTGCCGCGATGCACCGCCTCCACCTCGCGGTCGCGCTTCAGCTCCTGCGCCATCCTCGGCGCGGCGATACCCAGCACCAGCAGAACGATGAAGATCGCAACGATCAACCCCACCAGCATGAAGCCCTGCTCCCCGTGCTGCTCCTCAGCACGCAGATCAGCCACCACGCCCTTCGACGAGAGCCGGCCATCGAGCCCATATCGGAAGTGAAGTCTCTTCATCGCATCTACCTCAAGCACCGGCCGTCTCAGTGCGCCAGCAGCGGCAGGGTCTGCTTATTATTATTCGCCATATCCTCCACCAGCACAGAGTTGGCCGACACCGTCACAACTCTATACTTCCGCTGCACAATATCGCCATCGGAGGCGAGGAAGACGTCTTCTCCATGCAACAGAAACGCTCTGCGTTTTCCATCCGCTCCGGTCGCCGTCCCGAAAAACTTCAGGTCGATCGGCGGCGGTGGTGGTGGGCCCGGCGGTGGCG
>CAZZZG010000097.1:0-15275 GCA_964658525.1 uncultured Edaphobacter sp. | reverse complement strand
CTTCCTTCCGGACCTGGCGGGGTTGGCGGGATTACGTCGCGTAGGACCCGGCACATGAGCTAGTTTACCACTTCGAACGGACCTGCGCTCGCGTCGGCTATCTCGTGTCCGTGCAAAACTTGGCGCCCATCGAAAGAGGCTTCCTATCAATCGCACCTCGTTGTCAGTTCATGGTGCCAGCGTCTACACTTCCTTCTGTCTCATGAGAGGTACGTCTTGTTCAATCGATTTAGTCGCCGCACTTTCGCTCGTCTCCTTGGATCCGCCGCACTCGCCCCCACAGCACTTACAACCCTCGCAACACCAGCCTCCGGCGAAGTAACACCCTCCACACCGACTGCACGAACCTTTCCGCAAGGCTTCCTCTGGGGCTCTGCGACCGCGTCGTATCAGGTCGAAGGCGCGGTTCACGAAGATGGCCGCGGTCCTTCCATCTGGGACACTTTTTCGCACATCCCGGGGAAGGTCAAAAATGGCGACAACGGCGACATCGCCAACGATCACTACCATCGCTACAAAGATGATGTGCAGATGATGAAGGCACTCGGCCTGAAGACCTACCGCTTCTCCGTTGCGTGGCCACGTGTTTTTCCGGTGGGGACCGGCACGCCCAACCCGAAAGGTCTCGACTTCTACAATCGCCTGGTTGACGAACTGCTTGCCAACGGCATTCAACCTTACTGCACGCTCTACCACTGGGATCTTCCGCAGGCGCTCGAAGACAAAGGCGGCTGGCAGTCGCGCGACACCTCCGTTGCTTTTGCCAACTACGCAGGCTACGTCGCCGAACATCTCTCCGACCGCGTCAAGTACTTCATGACCCTCAACGAGATGAGCTCTTTCGTCGGCGGATACGCCACCGGTCGTCATGCTCCCGGCCTCAAGCTTCCACCTGCTGGCGTCAATCAGGTTCGTCATCACGCAGTGCTCGCTCACGGACTCGGAGTACAGGCCATCCGCGCACATGCCAAACCCGGCACCAAAGTAGGTCTCGCCGAAAACGCGAGCGCCTGCGTGCCCATCATCGAAACGCCCGAGCACATCGCCGCTACTGCCAAGGCGATGCGCGAGGTCAACGCCGGCTATCTCACCGTCATCATGGAGGGCCGCTACACTGACGCCTACCTCGCGCACGCCGGAGCCGACGCACCGAAGTTCACCGACGCTGACATGAAGGCTATCGGCACGCCCGTCGACTTTGTCGGCCTCAACATCTACACCCCAACCTTCATTCGCGCCGACGACTCACCCGCAGGCTTCGCCCGCATTCCGGCTCCAGAGTCCTATCCGCACATGATGAGCCCCTGGCTGCACGTCGGTCCCGAGGCGCTCTACTGGGGACCGAAGCTCACCGCGCAGCTTTGGAACGTCAAGGAGATCTACATCACCGAAAACGGCGCCTCCTCGACTGACGTACTCACCCCGGACGGCCACGTCTACGACTCCGACCGCGTCATGTATCTCCGCAACTACCTCACGCAGCTTCATCGCGGCGTCTCCGAGGGCGTTCCTGTTCGCGGTTACTTCCTCTGGAGCCTGATGGACAACTTCGAGTGGGCCGACGGTTACGCCTATCGCTTCGGCATCCACTACGTTGACTTCGCCACGCAGAAGCGAACGCCGAAGATGAGCGCGCACTTCTACCGCGAGGTCATCGCCCGCAACGGCCTCGCCTGAAGTTTGTAGAATCTCCACTCGATCATCGCTGTGTCTGGTGCCTGTACCGATACAGCGATGATCGAGTGTTTTTGATCAGAATTTCTAAATCCCATTTCCTGCGATTGCGCTATCCTCATGATCGTCGGGAGGTTTCTCATGAGCTTCTTCCGTTCCTGCCCTGCTGCCTTTTCCTTCCTCTTTGCCGCCTTGTCCGTAGCGCAGAACCAGCAGGAGATGCCTCGCGACTATCGTGGCGTCCAGATCATTGTTCCCGGCATCTTCGTTACTCCCGTCCCGAATGCACCATTCAGTGCCACAGTCGAAATTCTCTCCCACGAGAGCCTGCCAGACGGCTCCGTAAACACCCGCACCACTACAGCGCATATCGCACGATCATCCTCAGGACGCATCTACAACGAGCGCCGCCAGCTCGTTCCCGCAAATTTCAAAGGCGAACCAGAGCTTCTCTCCGCACACATCTACGATCCTTCGAGCCGCCTGAACATCTTCTACAACCCTTTTCAGCGCATCGCCCGCGAAAGTATCTACGACGGCCCACCTGCCGCGCCGCCGAACACGGTACCGACTCGCACGCCGCCTAGCAATCCTTATTTCAAGCAGGAGAACATCGGCACGCAGCCTCTTGGCGGTCTGACGCTTACGGGCATTCGCAAGACCCACATCATCCCCGCGACCATGAGCGGCACCGGTAAAGAGATCGCCATCGTGGATGAGTACTGGTACTCGCCCGATCTCTCCATCTACATGATCATCAAGCACAACGATCCGCGCACCGGCGAACAACTCGTCGCCGTGAGCAATGTCGAACGGCACGAGCCCGCAGCCTCTGTCTTTGCGATACCAGCCAACTATAAGATCGTGGACGAAAATCCCCCTGAGTTGCCGGCCACCCAACAGCCAGCCGAAGCGGCACCGGCCCAAAGATAGCTTCGAACGACCTGGTTGATCTCTTCGAGCGCTTGAATTACAAGGGTTTGTGCGTCGCTTGGCCGAGTTTTGCTCAGAAATTGATAGAATAGAAGTCTGTGACTCCACCCGCCATTCTCGATGATGTAAACGCGGAAACTCCTGCCCGGACTCGTCCCAAAGTAGGTTTCGTCTCGCTCGGTTGCCCTAAAAACCTCGTCGACTCCGAGGTCATGATGGGCATGCTCCACCACAATGGGGCCGAGCTGACTCCCCGAGCCGAAGACGCCGAGATCATAGTCATCAACACTTGCAGCTTCATCGACTCGGCCAAGCAGGAGTCAGTCAACACCATCCTCGAGATGGTGCAGCACAAGAAGCAGAACGGCGGCAAAGCCCAGCGCATCGTCGTCGCCGGCTGCCTCGTCGAACGCTACCGCGACGAGATCCAGAAGAACATCCCGGAAGTCGATGCAGTCGTCGGCACAGGCGAACTCGAAGCAATCCTCGCCGCGGCAGGCCTTAGTCCCAGCGGTCATGCGCAGAGCAACTCGCCCTTCAACATCCTTCCGCAGGGCACGCCGGAAGCGACCATCCACACCCACGCCATCGGCATGGCTCAGACCGACGGCGAAGTCGCGTACCTCGAATCGGCCTCCCAGCAGCTAATAGATCGCGCACCCAGCGCCGTCTCCCAGCACTCGCGCCCACTCGCCGACCCCGAACACGACCGCGAGATCGCACCGCAACTCCGCATCGTGCAGTCGCTCGCCGAGACCGGCACGACTCACGGCGACGAGCCGCTGAATCACACCGGCGACCACATTGCCCACTTGCCCGTCGGCCTGCCTATTGGAATCGACGCCGGCAACACCAGCCGTCCCGAAGGCGACCTGCGCCAGCAACAGGGCCGCTTCTCGCGCGAGTCATGGGACGGTGCCACAGCCGCTCTCCCCGAGTACCTCTACAACGACGCTACCCCGCGCATCCTCACCACGCCGCGCGCGTCAGCCTACATCAAGATCGCCGAAGGCTGCGATCACCCGTGCAGCTTCTGCATCATCCCGCAGCTTCGCGGCAAGTTTCGCTCACGCCGCATGTCGTCGATCATCGCCGAAGCCGAAAACCTCATCAAACAAGGCGTCCGCGAGATCACCCTCATCGGTCAGGACACCACCTGCTACGGCGAAGACCTCGGCTTCACCGACGGCCTCGCCACGCTGCTCGACGCGCTCGCGGTGCTTCCCGGCCTACGCTGGCTGCGCTTCCTCTACACCTATCCCAACAAGGTCACCACGCGTCTGCTCGAGACGATGGCCAGGCACGACACCATCGCAAAATATCTCGACGTACCGCTGCAACATGCCAGCGCCAGCGTTCTCAAAACGATGAAGCGCGGCGGCAACGCGCAGATCTTTCTCGACCTCATCGCCAAGGCGCGCCGCATCGTCCCCGGCATCGTAGTCCGGACCAGCTTCATCGTCGGCTTCCCCGGCGAAACCGAAGCTGACTACAAAGAGCTCGAAGCCTTCATCACCGCAGCGAAGATCGACTGGCTCGGCGTCTTCACGTACTCGGACGAAGAGGGCGCCGCTGCCTTCAACCTCGCCGACGACACCAAGGTCCCCAACCGCACCATTCAGGCGCGCCGCCGCAAACTGATGAAGCTCCAGCAAAAGATCAGCACCAAGGCGAAAGCCGAGTGGGTAGGTCGCGAGATCGACCTCCTCGTCGAAGGCGAATCCGAAGAGACCGAGCTGCTCTGGGAAGGCCGCACTTCACTCCACGCGCCCGAGATTGACGGCAAGGTCTTCATCAATGACTTCGGCCCGCACGAAACCCTCGTCCCCGGCACCTTCTACCGCGCCGAGATCACCGAGTCCCACGACTACGATGTAGTCGCACGAATCCTCGAATAACTGCTTGCGCCAATCGTTCCGGAGCCCGGATTTCTCGCATACTCCGGCGTTTTCGTTACGGAAGAGTTAAAATAACTCTGTCATGTCCGGATCTGCCAAAATCAAAACGCTCCGTTGCCCCACATGCCGCAACATCGTCCTTGCCACTGGTGAAGACTTCCCCTTCTGCTCTGACCGCTGCCGCCGCATCGACCTCGGCAAGTGGGCCAGCGGCGACTACAAGATCTCCACACCTATCCAGGACCCCGATCTCCTCGAAGAGCTCGCTCGCTCGAACAAACACAATCGCCAGAACGACGACGACGTGAACTAGTGGCGAACTCCAACGTCCAGATACATCCCCCTGCAGAAAAAAAGACCGTCTGGGCGTGGCTCATCGGCACCTTCTTCGGAGCGGGCCTGCTCAAGCCAGGCCCCGGCACCTACGGCAGCATATCTGCCGTCCTCCTCTGGTACGCTGCCGCGCACATTCTGCACCCAGCGCCCGCAGCGCTCGCCATCGGCACGGTGATCGCTGCAATCGTCGTTACGCTCATCGGCATCCCTGCCGCCACCATCGTCGCAAACGAGTCCGGCCGCGAAGATCCAGGTCACGTTGTCATCGATGAGGTTGCCGGCCAGCTCATCGCGCTCATCGCCATCCCCGCCGACTGGCAGCACGCCGCCCTCTCCCTCCTTCTCTTTCGTTTCTTCGACATCCTCAAACCGCCTCCAGTCCGTCAACTCGAACGCCTCCACGGCGGCGCCGGCATCATGCTCGATGACGTAGGGGCTGGCATCTACGCCCTCGCCGTCGCACAGCTGATCCATCTGCGCTTCTAAAGCCCTTCCCCTTAGACGACAGTTGCGCTCCCCACCGCAGCCGTCTACGCTAGCTTCAGGACCATGACCACACTCCGCTCGTTTCTGACGCCCGACAAGCCCGACGTACCAGCGCCGCATCTCGACCGCGTCACGCCCCTTGCGGCCATGCCTGGCGGCGATATCGACGTCCACGGCGCGCATCTCGAACCTCGCGGCACCTTCGTCCCTAGAGCAACCATCGGCGATATCTCCGCTCCGCTCATCCTCAGCCGGCCCACTCGCGCCACCGTTCGCGTTCCTGAAGGCACCATCAGCGGCGACCTGATCCTGCATCGCAGCGGGCAGGCCAGCAACCCGCTCAACGTGCGGATCGCGGTGCCGATGGCGGAGAATCTTCATCCCGTCGCGAACCCGGCGGTCGATGCCGACGGCAACGTCTACGCTACTGTCTCCGGCGCCCGCGGCCAGGCCGTGCCGGTCTCCATCTTCCAGATCCAACGCGACTTCCAGATCCGTCCCTTTGTCCGCGATGTGATGAACGTCTCCGGTATCGCCTTCGGCCCCGACGGCTACCTCTACGCCAGCTCGCGCGCCGAAGGCACCGTCTACCGCGTCTCCCCCGACGGCGCCGTCTCCACCTACGCCGAGGGCATGGGTATCGCCACCGGAATCGCCTTCGACCACGACGGCAATCTCTACGTTGGGGATCGCTCCGGCACCATCTTCAAGATCAGCCGCGGGAACATTGACGGCACCAGCGGCGAGATCTTCGTCTACGCCACGCTCGAACCCAGCATCGCCGCATACCACCTCGCCTTCAACGACGCCGGAACACTCTTCGTCACCGGCCCCACCACCTCCTCCAACCAGGTCATTCACGCCATCGACCGCGACGGCAATGCAACTGTCTTCTATCAGGGGCTTGGCCGTGCTCAGGGGTTAGCGTTCGATGTGGACGACAACCTCTACGTCGCCGCCAGCCTCCACGGTCAGCGCGGCATCATCCGGATCGACCGTCATCATCAGGCGACGCTATTCGTCTCCGGTAATAATCTTGTAGGATTGGCCTTCCTTGAAGACGGCAACGCCGCGCTCGCGACCCGCGACGCCCTCTACCATGTCGCATTGGACATTGAAGGCCGACGCCTCATATAGATATGTCATGCACCGATCGAAACTAAAACTTGTTCAATCGTTGAGTCCTATGCGTCCGATCTCCTTCGCCAGATTGCCCGTGTATTACGTAGAATCTAATGTAGAGAATAGTTGCGCTCAGACTGATCTGGATGTACAGCCTCACATGTGAGGAAAAATAACTTGGAATCGCGGCTTTACAACAGGCTCTTATTTAGGCTCTTCGCTCTACCCGTTGCAGCACTTGCCTTTCTCGCTCTGATCCTTGGATACGGTCTGCAACGTGTCGAAGAGAGCGCAAGCGCGGTCGACCGCGCGGACGTTGTCCTTCTTCACGCAAATCGGCTCACCAAACTGATCCTCGATGAAGAGACTGGCCTGCGAGGTTTTCTCCTCACCCGCAACCCTCTCTTCCTGGACCCTCTCCACTCCGCAGATCTGCAAATCGAACCCGAGTTCGATACCCTCTTCAACCTTGTGCACCGTACCGATCAGGTCGAACGGTTGCGCCGCCTTCAGCAGAACCATAAGCAATGGGAGCTGGAGGCTTACCACGAGATCGACGCCTTTCCTCAAGACACGGCGACGCTCGAGCAGCATCTTCTCAAGCGCAAGCAGGATATGGACAACCTCCGCGCCCAGATGGATGAGTTTCAGAACATTGTGACCAGCCGACGCGCCCAACGATCTGCCGAAAACATTCTCATCAATCGGAACGCACGAATTGTCCTCGTCCTCGCAGTCGCACTCATCGCAGGTCTACTGACATGGGAAACCCGGAGAATCTTCCGCATCCTCACCTCCGCGTTTAGCCAACAGATCAGGGAGATCAAACAACGTGTCGACGAATCCTACGCGAGAGAGCAATGGTTAAACACCACCATCCGGAGTATCGGAGACGCCGTGATCGCGTGCGATGCCGACGGAAACATCGTCTTCATGAACCTCATCGCCGAGAAGCTCACCGGCTGGAAGGAAAGTGAGGCCCACGCACGTTCCCTGCACGAAGTCTTCCCCATCTTCAACGAGGACACGCGGGCGGCCGTTGAAAATCCCGTCGACAAGGTGCGCCGCCTTGGCACCGTCGTCGGCCTGGCCAACCACACCTTCCTTATCTCCAAGAACGGCACTGAAATCTGCATCGACGACAGCGGCGCACCTATCCGCGATAGCGACGGCAAAATGATCGGCGTCGTCCTCATCTTCCGCGACATTACCGAACGCCGCATGTCCGAGGGTGCTCTCATGCGTGCGGAAAAGCTTGCCGCCGCCGGTCGTCTCGCCGCTTCAGTCGCACACGAGGTCAACAATCCTCTCGAGGGACTCACTAACCTCGTCTACATCGCCCGCCGATCTGACGAACTCGACGAGATTCGCCATCTTCTGTTCCAGGCTGAAAATGAGCTCAGCCGCATCGCTCACATCACCCGGCAGTCACTTGGCTTTTACCGCGAAACCTCGATCGCAACCCACTTCAGTCCTGCTGCCGTCGTCCGTGAAGTCAGCGACTTCTACGCCGGCCGCGCCGCGGTGCTTGGTGTAAACCTGCTCGTCAACACCACCACCGAGCGCGAGGTCCTTGGCGCGGCAGGTGAGCTTCGTCAGGTTCTCTCCAATCTTCTCGCCAACGGTCTCGATGCCTGCTCGAAGGGAGACACGATCCGCCTCGAGGCAAACTCCGCAACCGATCCACGCGATCCCACTCGGCTCGGCGTACGCATCTCTGTCGCCGACACTGGCCTTGGCATCGCACCCGAGCATATCGACAACATCTTCGAACCCTTCTTCACGACCAAAAAAGATACCGGCACCGGCCTCGGCCTGTGGGTCTCCCGCGAACTCGTCGAAAAACACGGCGGCAGACTCCGCGTCCGCTCTCGCAATTCGGCAAAGTGCGGCACCGTCTTCTCCATCTTCCTGCCCATCCAGGGAGGCCCGGGCGCGCTGGCAAAACTCAATGGACATCAGTCGCAGAACAACCTAACGGCAAGTTAAATCCCTCGCAGCTTCAAGGCGCCTGCGTCATCTAATCCGCAGAGGTATTTATGCTGAAGGACGATGCTTCCTCCGCCAACACCGGCGTCTTCAATCTTCAAAAGATCGCCGCAAATTTTCCAGATACCGCCGGCACCATGCTGATCGACACGCGCCTGACCGACGAGCTTCACGCCAGCTCCCGCGTCTTTCGGATCTACCATCCAGTTCCGGCGCACTATCACGCCACCTGCGACGAATATCTCGTCGTACTCTCTGGACGCGCAAAGTTTTTCCTTGGCGACGCTTTGCCTTTCGAAGCCGGCCCCGGACAGATGATCTTCTTCAAGCAGGGCACCATCCACGGCACTCCCGAGATTCTGGAAGAACCCTTCGTCGTCCTCGCCGTTGACACTCCACGCCGCGATCCCAGCGACGTTCACTTTGTAAGTCCAGCCGACGGAACCCCCGACACCTTCATCCAAAGCAAACGCCTCTATTGAACATTATTCGGCTGCTAAGCGACCCAGCTTCTGCTAAACCGCCCCGCACGCATATCATCAACACAAAAGCCATTTATACGGCGTAGAAAGCTCACCATCCCACATGATCGCTGAAATCATCGCTGTCGGTTCCGAGATGCTCACGCCCTTCCGTCAGGACACCAACTCCCTCTACCTCACCGACGGCCTCAACGACCTCGGCGTACAGGTCGCCTTCAAGTCCATCGTCGGTGACAACTTCGCGCACCTCACCAGTGCCGCCTCCATCGCCATCGCGCGCGCGGACATCGTCATCTTCTCCGGCGGCCTCGGCCCCACCGAAGACGATCTCACCCGCGAAGCCGCTGCCGCCGCGCTCAACCTCAAGCTCACCTCCGACCCCGCCGTTCTCACCGACCTCTACAAGCGCTTCGCCGCACGTCACATGGTCATGCCCCCCAACAACGCCAAGCAAGCCGACGTGCTCGACGGCGCCACCATCCTCAATAACCCAACCGGAAGCGCGCCCGGTCAGCTTCTCGACACCACCATCATCGACGCAGCCGGCAAGCAAATCCGCAAGATCGTCATCCTCCTTCCCGGCCCACCCCGTGAGCTGAAGCCTCTCTTCGACACCGAGGTCAAGCCACGCCTCGCCGCTGCTCTGCCCCCGCGCCACCTCGCCAAACGCCTCCTTCGCATGGCCCTCATTCCCGAGTCGCACGTCGACTCCCGCACCGCCCCCATCTACACGCAATACGCCGACGTCGAGACCACCATCCTCGCTGGAGGAGGCGAGATCCAGCTCCACTTCCTCTGCGCAAAGCCCACCCTCGCCGAAGCCAAGCAACGCGTCGACGAACTCACCGAAAAAATTGAAGCCGAGATGGAAGACTCCATCTTCTCCTCGCACGGCGAATCGCTCGAAGAGGTCGTTCTCCTAAACCTCGGCCTCCGCGACCTCACTCTCGCCACCGCCGAAAGCTGCACCGGTGGTCTCCTCGCCCAGCGCCTCACTGCCATCGCCGGAAGCTCGCGTTACTTTCTCGGCGGCGCAGTCGTCTACAGCGACGCGCTCAAAACCACCTTCGCCGACGTCCCTCCCGAGCTCGTCCAAACCAAAGGCCCCGTCTCCCCCGAAGTAGCGCGTGCCCTGGCCGAAGGCATCCGTATCCGCACAGGAGCTTCGCTTGGCATCTCCATCACATGCATCGCCGGCCCCGGCCCCGGCTCTCCCGGCCCCGATGCCGAAAAGCCCATCGGCCTGGTCTACGTCGCGCTCGCCGACGGCCAAACCACCCAGGTCAAAGAACTCAACCTCCGCGGCGACCGCGAGATGATCCGCCTGTGGGCGAGCCAGCACGCCCTCGAACTGATCCGCCACCACATCCTTTAGCAGAGGACCCATCAAAGCCATCGCCCCGCCGCACTTGGTAGACTCATTCGGACGACAATGAACCCCTGGCTTCTCTCCATTCCGCTTGCCTATCTTCTTGGCTCCATCCCCTTCGGCTATCTCCTCGTAAAGATCTTCCGCAACGAAGACATCCGCGCCACCGGCAGCGGCAACATCGGCGCCACCAACGTAGCCCGCAGCGGAGCCAAAGGCCTCGGCATTGCGACTCTTCTTCTCGACGCCGGCAAGTCATTCCTCGCCGTCAAGATCGCCCAGCATCTTGCACCCGGCGACTGGGACCTGGCCGTAGTCGTCGCCGTCGCAGCCATCCTCGGACACGTCTTCCCCATCTGGCTCCGCTTCCGCGGTGGCAAAGGCGTCGCCAGCGCTCTCGGCGTCATGCTGGCTCTCAGTCCCGCGGCAGCCGCCTGCACCTTGGGCGTCTTCCTGGTCGTTGTCCTACTCACTCGCTACGTCTCCCTCGCGTCGATCATCGGCTCGGCAACCTTCCCCCTCTTCGGCCTCTACTTCATCCCCCACCGATCCTCGATCGTCATCGACGGCCTGCTCTTCATCCCTCTTCTCGTCATCGTCAAGCACCACGAAAACATTCGCCGCCTCATCGCCGGCACAGAGAACCGCTTCGGTAAGAAAAAGGCGGAAGCATGAGCCGCATCGCCGTTTTGGGCGCCGGTGCCTGGGGCACTGCCCTTGCCCTCTCCCTTGCCCGTCGCGGCGGCCACGAAATCCTCCTCTGGTCGCACTCTCAGGCGCTCGCCGAGCAGCTCAGCGAAGCCGGCGAAAACGTGCGATATCTACCCGGCTTCACCCTGCCCGTAGATATCCACGTCACCTCAGACCTCCCGCGCGCCATCTTCGAAGCCGACATTCTCCTCTGCGTCACCCCCTCGCAACATCTGCGCGGCGTCCTGAAAGACATCGCGCCATTGCTTACCCACAACCAGATCATTCTCAGCGCCAGCAAAGGCATCGAAGAGACCAGCTTTCTCCGCATGTCGCAGGTCGTCGCCTCCATCGTCAGCAACCCCTTCGCCGTTCTCAGCGGCCCCTCCTTCGCGCAGGAGGTTGCAGCCGGCATGCCCACCGCCGTCGTCGTCGCCTCAACGGTTCCGGGAGTCGCCCAGACCATTCAGCGCGACTTCACCTCCTCCAGCCTTCGCGTCTACACCAACGAGGATGTCCCGGGCGTCGAACTTGGCGGCTCGCTCAAAAACGTCATCGCTCTCGCCGCCGGCGTCGCCAACGGCCTCAACCTCGGCCACAACTCCTCCGCCGCTCTCATCACGCGCGGCATCGCCGAGATGACCCGCCTCGCCGTAGCCTGCGGTGGCCGCCGCCAAACCCTCGCCGGCCTCTCCGGCGCCGGCGACCTCATCCTTACCTGCACCGGCTCTCTCTCGCGCAACCGCACCGTCGGCATTGAACTGGGCCGCGGCCGCCAGCTCCCCGAAATCATTGTCAGCTTGAATGGCAAGGTGGCAGAAGGTGTCGGCAGCACCGCGGCTGCCCTAGGCCTCGCAGCGCGCTACGCCGTCGAGATGCCCATCACCGAGCAGATGGACGCCATCCTCCACCACAACAAAGACCCGAAAGAGGCTATCCGCGAACTGATGACCCGCCCCGGCCGCGACGAATAGTCCGCAGGTTTTTTTCCCGCGCGCAGCCAATCACGCCGTTTTACGCCTAAGCTGGTACGCATGCATAATCACGAGCACGAACACGGGCACATTCCACCGCCGGACCTCCCTCAGCACAAAACGTATATGGGATTTCGCCCTCATATCTTCATCGGAGGCCTCGTCCTCATCGCGATCCTCTTCCTGTATCTCCTGCTCATTGTGCGCCCCTCTGTCTGGCCCGCTCCCGCTCAACAAGCCCCGGCATCCACTTCCACGCCATCGAACTAACTTGTTCCACCTCAGCAGATTTGCCGTAGTGTTGATACAAATTCAAGCGGCCGACTCAACATCCAAACGTAGATGTCCACTCCTACTCCGTCCAACAATGATCCGTCGCCAGAAGAGAGAACCAGCGACTCCTCCTTCCTTCCCGTCGTCATCGCATTCGCTGTCGCGATTCTCGTCATCCTCGTGGCAGCGCTCATCTTCGTCAGGGCCCGTCAGGCGAAAGCGGTTCCTAATCCAAAAGAGCCGCATCCAACGTCGCAGGTTATGCCTCTAATACCAGGACCGGCTCTTGTTGAATACATTGCCGTCTAATCCTCTGTAGGCTGGACGAAGGGCAAAGATGAAGATTCTGGTTGTTGGTGCTGGCGCTGTGGGGGGTTATTACGGAGCGCGACTCGCAGAGGCCGGCCGCGATGTCACCTTTCTCGTCCGCCCTGCTCGTGCCGCGCAGCTTCAACGCGACGGCCTGCGCATCCTAAGCCCGCACGGCGACCTAAACCTCAAACCGCATACCGTCACAAGCGCCGAGATCACCAGCCCATACGACTTCATCTTCCTCAGCGTCAAGGCCCAGGCTCTCGACCAGGCGATCAAAGACATGACGCCCGCCGTTGGTCCCGAGACAGTGATCTATCCCGTGCTCAACGGCATGCGACACATGGACACACTCGTCCACAGCTTCGGCGAGCAATCTGTCCTCGGTGGAGTCTGCATCGTCTCCACCGACCTCGACGAACAAGATCGCATCGTCCAGCTCAACCCGCTCGACAAAATCGTGTACGGCGAGCTCAGCGGAGAGATCACTCCGCGCTTACGCGCTCTCGACGAGACGCTGCGCAACGCCGGCTTTCAGACCGAACTCTCCACCAACATCGTCCAGGCTATGTGGGACAAGTGGGTGACCATAGCCTCCTTTGGTGCCACCAATTGCCTGCTCGGCGGACCGATTGGCGAAATCAACGCGGTCTCCGACGGTGAACAGACTGCCCTCCTCGTCCTGGAGGAGTGCGCCGCAATCGCAAAAGCCTGCGGCTTCCCTACCTCTCAGCCCACCCTCGAGACGGTTCGAAAGATAGTGGCCCAGAAAGACTCACCATTCACCTCATCCATGTATCGCGATCTGCGCAAAGGTGCACCCGTTGAAGTTGAAACCATCCTCGGCGACCTACTCGACCACGGCCACGCCCACCAGATCGAAGCACCCCTGCTGCAAGCCGCCACCGTCCGCCTGCGCGTCTATCAAAACACTCTCAAGGCGAAGTCTTGACGGACATCCGAGTCTTCACCTCTCTAAATCGAACACCATCTCATCGATCAACGGAGGCCGTTGATCGAAGTCGCTGAAACGAATCCACCTCGGGCGAACGACGAAGTACACCAAGCCGTTCCAGTTCTGGCGACCCACTCCATCCGGCCACTTCGAAAAATAAACACTCTTATACCGAGCCAGATCATCACCCTCCGGCAAAATCGCCTCGCCTTCAAACTGAACCGTCTTCTCTCCCTCCCATCCCACCACTACGCTGGCCTTCGGATTGGAAGTAAGGTTCCGGTATTTGCGAGCGGTATTCAGAGTGTCGAAGACAATCTCAAGATCTTCCGTTACTGCGATTCCAACGAGTGCCGACTGCGGCGCTCCTTCAGTCGAGATACCTCCCACCACCGCCAACGCATGACCTGCGACAAACTGATAAAGCTCCAACTTCGTCATAATCGTTCAAGATAGGCCGATCCGTCTGAATGTCAACGATCGATCACTCCAAAGCGGCCACGCGTCATCAGCCCGCATCCACCCTGGGAGATTGCTAAACTAGATACAGCATGGCCTTCTCCCTCTTCGGCAAACGCGACAAACCCGAGCAACAGCCCGACCAGCCCACCAACGTGGCCACGGCAGAGCCGCAGGAGCAAAAGCGCGGCTTCTTCGACCGCATGAAGCAGGCGGTCACCCGGACTCGCGAAAGCTTCTCCGAGTCCATCAGCTCCGTCATCGCGCTCACCCGCGAAGTCGACGAGACGACCCTCGTCGGCCTCGAGCCCATCCTCCTCGCCGCAGACCTCGGTGCCCCCACCACCGCCCTCGTCATGGAAAACCTCCGTCAGCGCGCCCTCCGCGTCGGCATCCAGGGCGGCGACGATCTCAAGCGTCTTCTCAAAGCTGAACTCAAACAAGTCCTCGACAACGTAGCCCGTCCCATAGCTCACCCCGCTACGGCTCCCGAGGTCATCATGATGGTCGGGGTCAATGGCACCGGCAAAACCACGACCACCGGCAAGCTCGCCGCCCACTTCACCGCGCAGGGCCGCACCGTGCTCCTCTGCGCCGCTGACACCTTCCGCGCCGCGGCGATTGAGCAGCTGGAAGTGTGGGCGCAGCGCTCCGAAGTTCAGATCATCAAGACCAAGCAAGGCGGCGACCCCTCAGCCGCGCTTTACGACGCCTGCACCGCCGCCAAAGCTCGCAACACCCAGATCCTCATCGTCGACACCGCTGGCCGCCTCCACACCAAGACCGATCTAATGAAGGAGCTAGACAAGATGCGCCGTACAGCAGAAAAGCTGGTGCCCGGCGCACCACACCAGACCCTCCTCGTCATGGACGCCACGACAGGTCAAAATGGGCTGACTCAAGCTCGCCTCTTCACCGAAGCCGCGCACGTCACCGGCATCGTCCTCACCAAGCTGGACGGCACAGCCAAAGGCGGCATTGTCTTAGCCATCGCCACGGAGCTCAAACTTCCCGTCATCTACGCCGGCATAGGCGAAAAACTCGAAGACATCATCCCCTTCGACAGCGCCTCCTTCGTAGACTCCCTCATCGACTAGTCACTCGTAACGCTAAAAAAATACACAAGTCACGAAGTGACCGCCCCACGCGTAGTGGACCCGTCCGGCAGGACAGAAAATCATCCCGCCGAACAGGCACTCAGTTTTTGCGTACGCTACTTCTCCGCAGTCAGCTTCAAATCACGCGACGACGACCCCACCCGCACCCGCCTCGCATCCGACCGCACCCACTTCTTCTCCGCCACCGACCAGTACTCCAGCGCCC
>CAZZZG010000096.1:0-15397 GCA_964658525.1 uncultured Edaphobacter sp. | reverse complement strand
TCTACCCCATCAGCTTCACCGAAGCCCCCACCTACCAGCGCATCTACGTCAACGATGACCGCGCAGAAGAAAACCAGGACACCTCGGGTTCCATCATCGAAAACGCCGTCGCCGAAGCCACCGAGCAGCTCCACGACGACATGGCCTACGAGTTCGAGATGCGCTGGAATCTCTGGGCCCCCGAAACCGACCCCAACTACCCAACCATCAATCCCGAATCCAATCCCGACTACGACATCGATCCCGAGTACGAATCCGCCGCACTCGATCCGCTGTGGAAGCTCCAGCCCGCAACCGTTCGCATTCTCGGCTTCGGCCCGCAGTTCGACGACGCCAGCTTCGAACAGAACGGCCACATCCGCATCGACTTCGGCCTCGACACTCCCTGGCTCGCCGAGACCCTCGAAGACGAGCAACTCAACGAAGACGCCACCAAACACATCCAGCAAAACGTGGAGATGCTGTTGGCCTTCACCCTCTCGGTTGAAAAAAACTGCGGCATCAGCAGCCGTCTCCTCTGGACCGAATCCGGCGAACCCCTCGCCCAGAAGCTCATCGACCGCCTACAACGCGTCAACTAGCACTCTCGGCCACCGCAGCCGCATTCTTCGCTGCTGCAGTCGCAGCTTTCGCCTCTCTGCGCAGCCTCGCCTCTCGCATCGCCACCAGCATCAGCCCGGCAAACGTAAGCGATAGCATCCCATATGCCCGCGCACCATGCAGCTGCGGAACATCTTCATACAACAGCGCGAGCCCCATAAAGACAAAGAACACGTGTGCGGAAAAAACCTGCAGCGACGCCTTCCCCAACGTCAGAAAGGGCTCAACAGAAATCAGCCGGACCAGGTACCGGCGCATCCAGTAACAAACAATGACGAACGCAATCAGGTTGACCACCCTAATCGGTCCAATCTGCCATTTATCCAGGCTGATCCCCAGCGACTCCTGCGTCAGCACAGGCCCCAGCCAGTGATGCCGCACCGCGAGAAAGAAAACACAAACCACTCCACACACAGCCACCACATATCCCGGAACCCGTTTCAACGGCATCTCGCCCTGAGCGCTCCTCGTCCCCAGCCACAGTCCCGCGATCCAAACCCCCTGCCACGCAAACAGATTGAAAGCGCCAGTCTCCTGCAACGGAATCTGCAGGTGTGTGATCCGCACGATCCACCCATGCACCAGCTCCCTCAACCCGAACTGTGCCGCGATCCAAAGCATCGCGCTCCCACCTAGCACCCATCTCCAGCCATAGCGCAGGCCCAGCGCCAGGGCAATCGGGGTCAGAAACATAAACAACACATACATCGGCAAAATATCCAGCAGCGGAGGACAGTAAATCAGCAATACTCCCCCGATGATCGCTGTCTTCGGATGCGCCAGATAAAAATTAATCAGGTTATAGATCGCTGGCCGATGCGTCTTCGCCGCAAACAACGCTGCCACGGTAAACGCGAACGCAAGCATCAACAGGTGATAGCCATAGATCTTCAGCGTTCGCCGCCAAAGCTTCACAATCACACCAGAGACATCCTCCATCGCCTCCCTCAGATAGACCGTGCCCACCAGCATCGACGACAGAAACACAAATCCCTCAGCCGAAGACACAAATCCAACCGGCTGATTTACAAAGTCGCTGAAGTGCGTCGGCATATGGGTGAACGTCATCCATACCAGGAACAGCCCGCGCAGCGCGTCCAGCTCCGGCCTTCTCCGCGTCTTTGGATCGGTCTCACTCACAGGTCAAACCCTCGACGGGAAAAAAGGCACACCTTCAGCATAGGCGGTCAGGCAACAGCGGCTTCTCACAAAATCCGGTTCTTATTGATCCGGCCAAAAGCCACACACTCTCTCAGGTTGAGACGTTCCGACGACCAATCCGGTTCAGTCGTCTCGATCCTCAAGCCCAAATTTCAAAGCCCGCAAGTCTCAAAAGACGAAGAAAACAAAGACGCAGTTCCTTTACGAACTTCATCGAAATCTCTTATGCAATCTTTACGAAAGCAGTGCTGAAATATATCAAGTCGACGAGAACAAAAGTCGACAGGAGAGATTGATGAACACCTTTCGCACCCGCAGACCGCTTCTTGTAAATGCGACTCAGTGCCTCCACCCCACCCTCATCCTCACCGACTCCGGCCAGCGCAAAGCCTATCCCGGCGACTGGATCATCGAAGGCGAAAACCACGAGCGTTACATCGTCGACAACACCTTCTTCCAGCGCACCTTTGCTCCGATTCCCTGGGAGTCCTCAAGCGAAGGCCGCGACTACGGCAGCTAAGCAACTCCTCCAGTCAGAAACTCAACCATAACCTTCAACCGGCCCCGGCCCACGATTCACCAAAGAGAAAAGCGCAGTGTCCTATGGCATTGTCCCCTGTACTAGAACCTCCAAGCTCCCAATTCCCCATCGCCCCAACAACGAAGACTCCATCCACTCCACCGCAACACCGCTCCGCCACCCTCCGCACTAACCTCAAAAACATCTTCCTCAGGACGCGCAAAGCGCAGTTGCAGGACGCGCACGCCATCCATCAGCTGATCGACAGCTTCTCTCACGACGGCACCCTCCTTCCCCGCTCCTACGCCGAAATCTGCGCCAACATTCGCACCTTCACCATCGTTGAAACCCACACCCATCAGTTCCTCGGTTGTGCAGCCCTCCACGTCTATGGCCCGCACCTCGCCGAGATCCGCTCCATCGTCGTCAGTCCCGATATCAAAGGATGCGGAGCCGGTGGTCAGCTCGTTCAGGAGCTCATGCGTCAGGCCGAAGCACGCGGCATAAAGTGCCTCTGCCTCTTCACCCGCATCCCCAATTTTTTCGAGCACTTCCACTTCAGCATCTACGATCGCCAGGCCTTCAGCGACAAGGTGCTCAAAGACTGCCTTCACTGCGCCCGCCGCCACGCCTGCGACGAAACCGCGATGGCACTCGGCGAGCTTCCCACTCCACAAGATCTGTCACGAACCGACTTCTTCCCGCACTATCAACCCGTAGAGTTGGTCCAACTGCAGGTCTGACCAATCACACGGAAGTGTCATTCAAGGCACCACCTTTTCAGGTTACCCTTGCCGTCAACAGTTTGCGTCATGCATCATGACAAACATCGTAAAACCCGCGTAGAATGGCAACCTTCACTGCATTCTTCGCATCTCGAACTCAGCAGCTTTATGCGAAAACAGAACCTTGCAGTCTTTGGTCAAACGTCTGCCGGAGTAAAAGAAATTCAACCAGGAAAATAAGATGAACTACATTGACTCACCACAGATCGCACCGACGTACCAGTCCAACTCCCGCGCCGAAGACGGTCAGCTTGACCGCAGTCACTGGAGCGGACTTTGCGAAGGTGTTCTCATCCCCTTGGGCTCGCTCTTCGCAGTCTTTCTCCTTATGCTTGGAGTAATGCTGATCACGCACTAGCCCGAGATCACAATCTCCGAAAAGTCCGCGATCCCGGAGAAGTCTCCCAGCACCTTCTCGAGCAGCGCCAACCGATTCGCCCTCACAGCCTCATCGGGCGACATCACCATCACCGCCTCGAAGAACGCGTCCACCTGCGGCCTTAGCGTAGCAATCTGCTCGAGAGCTGCCGTGTAGCTCTTCTTCCCCCGCAGCGCGCTCACCTTCTCCGCCAACTGCGCCGACTTCTCCGCCAGCGCCTTCTCCGTAGGCTCCGTCAGCAGCCTCGCATCAATACCAGGTGCCGCCGAAATCTCTTTATCTCTGGCTTGCGAAAGAATGTTCTTCATCCGTTTAAATGCCGCGGACACTGCAGCGAAATCCTCAGACCTGCGCACAGCCGTAACCGCCTCCGCGCGCGCAACCGCGTCCCGCACATCGCTCGCACCGGCCGCCAGCACCGCCTTCACAATGTCATACGCCTGCCCACGCACCTCGCGTAGATAGAACTCCAGCCGCTCAGCATAAAACCCTCGGGTCTTCGCAGCAACAGCAGCGTCGTCGGTACCGACCGCCGCAATCTCATCCAGCGAAAGCGGTAACCCCACCGCCGTCTCCGCCAAAATCTTCACAATCCCATTCGCCGCTCTGCGCAACGCAAACGGATCCTTCGACCCCGTCGGCTCCAGCCCCAACCCAAACATCCCAGCAATCGTATCGGCCTTATCAGCTACGGCCAGCAGCGCACCTTCGACTGTTCTCGGCACTCCATCTTCCATTGACGCCGGCTTGTACTGATCGTAGATCGCATCCCCCACCGCTGCCGGAAAACCTTGCGCCCGTGCATATAGCCCACCCACCACACCCTGCAACTCCGTAAACTCCTTCACCAACTCCGCAGTAAGGTCGGCCTTTGCCAGCAATGCCGCGGTGTCAAGCGACACAGCATCCACCGCAACTTCCCCCGCAGCAACGAGCCCGGCAAGCCCGGAGGCAACCTTCCGCACCCGCTCCGTCTTTGCAAAGTAGCTCCCCAGTTCCTTCTGAAAGGTCACGTTCTCGAGCAGCGCAACCCGGTCCATTAGCGACACCCGCTCATCAAACTCCCAGAAAAATCTCGCATCATTGAACCGCGCTCTCAGTACTCGCTCATTGCCATGCCGAATCACCGCGACCCCAGCCTCATCGGCCTCTGTATTCAACACAGCAAGAAAGTGCGGAGCCAACTTCCCGTCCTTATCCTCCACCGCAAAGTAGTTCTGGTGATCCCGCATCACCGTCACCAAAACCTCCTCCGGCAGCGCCAGATACTCTTTCTCAAACCCACCCAGCAGCACCGAAGGCCACTCCGTCAACTGCGTCAGCTTATCGACAAGCTCATGATCCTCACGCCACCGCAGCCCATCAACCGTGCGTGTGACCTTATCCAAGGCCTTCCGAATCTTCTGCCGCCGCGCCTCCACCTCCGCAATCACATAGCCGCCAAGCAGCGCGTCCTCATAATCTCCAGGAGCCTTCAACACAATCTCCTGTTCCCCAAACAACACCCGGTGTCCGTACGTAACCGTACCTGCTACATAGCCACCGAACTCCACCGGCACTGTCTCTGTACCAAGCATCGCGACCATCCAACGCACTGGGCGCACAAACCTCTCCGGTCGCCCCGCCCTCCAGTACATATTCTTGGCCCAATAGATTCCCGCCAGCTCCTTCGGCATCTCCGCAGCAATCACCTCCGCAGCACTCCGCCCTGCCTTCACCGAAGTCGCCGCCAGATACTCTCCCTTGGCATTGGTGACTGTCTTCAACTCACCAACTTCCACACCTGCCTTCTTAGCAAACGCCACCGCCGCCGGCGTCGCCACACCATCCTTGTAGGCCACCTTCACCGAAGGCCCCACCAACTCTTCGACAACATCTTCCTGCCGCTCTGCAACACCGGCAACTCGCACCGCGAGCCGTCGCGGCGTAGCGAAACTCTTCGTCACTGCACCAGACCGCACCAGCCGTTCGCGCTCCAGCATCTTGACCACGCGCTGTTCCAACTCCATCTGTGCCCCGGCAATCATGCGCGCCGGAACTTCTTCCAACCCAATCTCAAATAGAAAATCAGCCATGCGCTACGCCACTTCCCTTTCGTGTTCCGCGCAATTCCGCAGACGCCTTCTTATCCCTCGTTGCGTAACAAACCCAATCGATGAAACTACTGAACACGACATCGCACAAGATCTCCAATACGACATCTCCCATCGCTAACCAACCTCCTGGGTCTGCACCGACAACATCAACGCCTCGCCCTGGGCCGCATACGCCTTCGCCACTCCCACCACCAGCGCCCGAATCCGCGCCATCACACCAACGCGCTCCGTCACAGAGATTGCCCCCCGCGCGTCCAGCAGATTAAACAGATGCGAGCACTTCAACGCCAACTCATACGCGCCCAACACCGGAAAGCGCTTCAACTTCAGCTCATCCATCTCGCCAAAATCCTTCACCCGCGACAGTAGCGCCAAGCACTCCGCCTCATACAAATTCAAATGCTCCCAAAGCTTCCCCACATCCGCATAGTCAAAGCTGTAAGCCGAAAACTGCTCCTCCTCAGCCAACCGCATCTCGCCGTAGGTCACCTTGCGACCGGTATCCGGCTCCACGGCCCACACAATGTCGTAGATCGAATCGACATCCTGCAAAAATCCCGCGATCCGTTCCAGCCCATACGTAATCTCGCCACAAATCGGGTCCAGATCCATCCCGCCGCACTGCTGAAAGTAAGTGAACTGTGTAATCTCCAACCCATCCAGCATCACCTGCCAGCCGACGCCCCACGCGCCGCCCACCGGCCACTCCCAGTTATCTTCTTCGAACTTAATATCGTGTTCTTTCAGATCAATCCCAATCGCCACCAGCGATTCTAGATACATCTCCTGAATCCGCACCGGTGGCGGCTTCAGAATCACCTGCAGCTGTGTATGACGAAACAGTCGATTTGGATTCTCCCCATATCGCCCATCCGCAGGTCTGCGCGACGGCTGCGCATAAGCGATCCTAACCGGCTTCGGCCCCAGCACCCTCAAAAACGTATCCGGAGACATAGTTCCCGCGCCGACCTCCACATCGTAAGGCTGCTGCAGCACGCAACCACGATCCGCCCAAAACCTCTGCAGAATAAACAAAAGTTCCTGAAACGTCAGCGCACGTTTCTTCCCAGCAACTTCAGAAACCGATCCTGTCATATCTCTCTCTTCACTATCCGCAATCTTTCGATTCTAACCGCTCAAAGGAGGCACCTCCCAAAGCAACGCCTCCGTCTCCGGTGACATGCCCGCCCCGACAGCCCCACTTCACTGAGGTGTTTCGAGTAGGTGCCCTGTTCCCTCCTTCGGTTCCGGGTTCTCATCCGAAGGAAGCACGGTCGTAGGATCAGCCATCACCTTCGCATCCGGAAGAGGAACAGAGATCCCCGTCGCGCGAATGAACGCCTTGCTTCTATCGATGGTCACCACGAACTCGTGCCGACCCTTGGTCGAGTTGCGAGGCCGGGGAAACTCGACGATATATCGTCCGCGAACCATCGCCACAAACCCTTTTAGCCTCTTTGCCACATCGTTTCTGTTCGCCGAAAACACCAACCCCCCGCTCAGCTCACAGATGGAACGATAAGGATCTTCCATGACGTTGCCTACCCCTCGAAAATCATCCGAAAGCCAGGGCACATAGGTCATGCCAAAAACGGCTACCGCATTATTCTGCGCGAACGCCCTCACCTCATTCCATCTATGAGTACTCCCTTTATCCTGCCCATCACTCACCGCAAGAATCACTCGCCGCCCAGGCTGGCCCGACAATTGATTGGTCACGAAGGCCAGCGCATCCCACAGGTGAACCTGCGACTCGCACTTCGAATGGTGTTTCGTGTGTCGGCGGTCATCCCCTGCCCGCAGCGCCTCATGAACCGATCCCTTCAAGTGTTCCTCATCTGCTGGCACGTCACTCACATACTGCGTGAACTGGCAATCCAGCCCATAGATCGAAACATGATCCTGCGCGCGTAAAGACAATGGAGCAAGCTCAGTAATCGCGTCCTCGAGCTTCGTTGAGTCCTCCAGGTCCTCAGCGCTCATATCGAGCAGAATCGCAAACGAAATCGGATCGTCTCCCTCCAAACGAACATGCGAAGCGCGAAACGGCGGTCCACCATCAAAGCTCACCCTGAACCTGTCCGGCGCGATCGGCGCAAGCTTCCTTTGATCCGGCCCCAGCACCAGCACAGGAATCTGGAGCGTGTTTGTATAGACATGCAACGTTAGAACATTCGCATCCTGAGCCCTCGCAGCAACGCTCCCCGCCATCCATAACCACAACGCCCAGACACAAAACCCCGTAACCGTTCCCCGCCCAAACGCGAACCAGCTCACCTTCGCCATCCCAGAAGTATGCCAGAGCATAGCGCGAACATCCGCTAGAAAGAATCCCGCCGCTCGACTTCATTCTTCTCGAACGCAACGCGCGCTCGCTCAATCTCCTCCCCATGCGTCTCCGCCCAGATCCACACACCACAAAACGCCTCCCCCAGGCTCGACCCAAGCTCCGTCAACTGATACTCCACCCGCGGCGGAATCACCGGATGAACCGTCCGCGTCACCAACCCATCACGCTCCATCTGCCTCACCGTTTTGGTCAGCATCTTCTGGCTCACACCACCCACCAGCTCCCCCAGTCGCGTAAACCGCACAACCCCATGCTCCTCCAGAACCTCCAGCACCAACATCGTCCACTTGTCCGCCACGCGCGCAATAATCTCTCGCACCAGACCCTCGACCTTCGGATCGTTCTCCGCCGGATACGCCGGCCTCCCCTTCGCTGCACTCTTACCCGCCGCAGCTCTCTTGCCTTTACTCTGAGCCACGACTATCGTTTTTTCCATAAATTTAATCACTCTCCTCTGGGTAAGTATAGATATTTTGGGTGCCTACTTCCCAATAGATACAAACCATCCTACTATCAATTCAGGAGAAAACCACCACCATGAACACCACCGGCAACACCATCCTCATCACCGGCGGCGGCTCCGGAATCGGCCGCGGACTCGCAGAGGCATTTCACAAACTCGGCAACCACGTCATCATCGCTGGCCGCCGCAAACAGGTCCTCGACGAAACCGTCGCTGCCAACCCCGGTATGTCCTCCGCCGTACTCGACATCGAAAACGCCGCCAGCATCCGCGCCTTCGCCGCAAAACTCGTCAGCGACTTCCCCGACCTCAACGCCGTCATCCACAATGCCGGCATCATGCGTCCCGAGAACCTCCTCGCCCAACCCGAAGAACTCACCGACGCCGAGGCTATCATCACCACGAATCTCCTCGGCCCCATCCGCCTCACCGCTGCTCTGCTCCCTCACTTCCAAAAGCTGCCCCACGCCGCTATCCTCACCGTCACCTCCGGCCTTGCCTTCATCCCCCTGGCGATGACCCCCACCTACAACGCCACCAAGGCCGCAATCCACTCCTACACGCAATCTCTCCGCTATCAACTCAAGTCCACCCACATACAAGTCATCGAGATCATCCCACCTTACGTACAGACCGAACTCATGGGCAGCCAGCAGGCCTCAGATCCCCGCGCCATGCCTTTAGCCGACTACCTCACCGAAACCATCAACATCCTCAAAACCCAACCCGACGTCACCGAAGTCCTCGTCGAACGCGTCAAGCCCCTCCGCTTCTCCGAACAAAATGGCCCGGAAAAATACACAGCGTTCTTCAAGCAGTTCAATGACGCCATGGCCGCAGGCACCCACTAACCCGCAGAAGGCCGTCCATCCGCATAGTTCATTGTCGAATGGGCGGCCAACTTCGCAGATAGAAGAGCCTCACTGCGGTGGAGGCTCATTCGGGTGCGGCTCAAGACCAGCCGCCTGCGCAGCTTGTCATAACCAGGATTAGGTAAACGTCGGATTATCTGGCCGGAGCCAAGTCTAGCTCCCGCCAACACGTCCACACATCTATCGAAAGGTCGACCAACCCATACAGTCGGGTGCCCATATCTCGATTTTGAGATGTGGGCATTCGCGCCTCACGCAAACCGGTCTCCTCTACCTTTCCTAAGCACGCCCCAACGCCCGAGCACTCACCAGCCGCCGCTCCAGATGCCGCTCCAGCGTCTCCACCGCAAACCTTCGCAGATCGGCCGCCCTTCCCTTCGGCCAATCCTCCTTCGCCAACTCCCCCACCGTCCCGCGAAAGATCCTCACAGCTTCTCCCACCGAATCCGCCGAAAGCGCCACACTCCCACCCCGCCGGTCATCCGCACAAGTCAATCCATCACTCGTAGCCGAATACCAAACCGTCCCACCCCGCAGATCCAACCCACACACGACGCAGTGTCCCAGCTCCGGCATCCAACCCATCAACCGGCTCATCCAGAGCGAAAAATAAGTCATCGGCAACCACACCCTGCCCACCTGTATCTGGTCGAGCACCGCCAGCACCAGCCGAAACACAGCATCCTCCGGAGCCTGTTCCGGCAGCGCCTCCTCCACCACCTCAGCCACAAACTGCAGCGCCGCCGTCCTTGCATAATCAATCGGCCGCGAAAGCGGAGAACTCAAAATCTCAAACGCATCCAGCCGCATCAACTCCTGCTTCGGCCTCTCCGCATACGTCGCTCGCACATAGGTCATCGGCTCCAGCGCCCCACCAAACCGCCTTCGCGATCGCAACGCATGCCGAGCCACCCCCTTCACCCGACCCTGATCCCGCGTAAACAGGCTCACCAGCAGGTCCGCCTCCTGAAACGGCCACACCCGCAACACGATCGCCTCTCCCTGCCTCTCAATCATCCCTACCAGACTATTCCACCGCTGATTAGAAATCTGTCGAGACGCTAAGATCCTTCCACTTCCTATCGGACTCAAGTGTCGCCAGAGCGCTCTTCTCCGCGGCCCCATAGCAATCGCTCCCCAGCAACAGCCGCAGCGGTGGCTCCGGCATCGACACAAGCTGCAAAAGAGCCGCAGCCGCCTTCGCCGGATCGCCCGGCTGCTTCCCGTTGTAGTTGCGCTGAAACCGCACCGTCGCCCCCACCGTCGAGTCATACTCCGCGCGCCCTTCCCGAAGCTCAGTAGACGAGCCCGCAAAATCCGTACGAAAACCACCCGGCTCAACAATCGTCACCTTCACCCCAAGCGGCCCCATCTCTTTCGAAAGCGTCTCCGAGAAACCCTCAACCCCAAACTTCGCAGCCGCGTAAGGAGCACGTCCCACCGGCCCCAGCCGCCCTGCAATAGAAGTCACCTGAACAATATGACCCGCTCTGCGCTCGCGAAAATAAGGAATCACCGCCTTCGTCATAATGATCACGCCAAAAAGATTTGTCTCGATCTGCGCGCGAAACTCTGCAAGCGTCGTATCTTCTACAGGCGCAACATTCCCATAGCCCGCGTTATTCACGAGCACATCCAACCCTCCAAAGCTCTCAATCGCCGCATCCACAGCGCTCTTCGCCTGTGCCTCGCTCGTCACATCCAGAGACACCGCACGAACCCTGTCCCCATACTTCGCCACCAGATCAGCAAGCTGCGCCGGATTCCTCGCGCCCGCCACCACGCGATCGCCCGCTTCAAGCACCGCTTCCACAAACGCCCTTCCAAGCCCACGAGAACTTCCCGTAATCAACCAAACCTTCGACATAAAACCTTTCTAGAGGCACGAATCCAATTCTTCCAGGCAAAAACCTGGCACATCTAATGGATTCAATCGATCGATTGAGGTTTCCAAATAAGCGCAAAATAGCTCTCTTTCATACATGCAAGGTGTAGCATTGCGTCGGCGAGCAAACCCCTGTGCCGACGGCAACACTTCTGGAGGATAAGCGTGAAAAAAACAAAACGACTCTTTATCGCGGCCGCAATGACGGTTTCCCTGATCGCAATGGCAGAAGAACCCGGGACAAACATCAAAGTCACCGGCTGGGTCATCGACTCGGCATGTGCCTACACCAAGGGCCTCAGCAAACCCATCGGAGTAGCCTGCGCAAAAGGCTGCGCCAAAAACGGTTCGCCTCTTGTCATCCTGCAGGATGACGGAACCATCTACCTGCCGATCGACAGCGCCACCCCCTCGGCATCGCAGAATCCCAAGCTCCTCCCCTACGCCGGAGAGCACGTCACGGTCACAGGCAAGGACTACGCAAGAAACGGCTCGCATGGCATAGTCATCGACACCATCACAAGGTAAGCAAGCATCACTCACTGAACAAGCCACAAAAAAGAGACGCGCAGCCCGAAGGCCACGCGTCTCTTTTCAAATCACCAGACGAAATTTACCGCCCGTAGTGAGCCGCATTCTTGGTCTGATACTCCGCCCACTTCTCCGGCAGATCGTCCCCGGCATAAATCGCCGACACAGGGCACACCGGCACGCACGCGCCGCAATCGATGCACTCCACGGGATCGATAAACAGCTGCTCCGACTCGCCGAACCCTGCCTCATCCTTCTTCGGATGGATACAATCCACCGGGCAGGCATCCACGCAAGCCGAATCCTTCGTCCCGATGCACGGTTCTGCAATCACATAAGCCATCTCAAAAATCTCCCTTATTCCCGTCTAATTTTGCCGCGCAAAAATATGCTCGTTCCTAGATTTTAGCAGCACATCCGCACTCATCCGCAACTCGGTCCTCAATGCATCTACGACCGTTTTAGCCCTGTTTCAATCACTTCGACCACTCTGCTCCCGCATCCGCTCCGCTAGATTCTCCGGAAAGATCCTCTCCGGCGACTTCGCGATCTCCTCTTCGCTCCACCACCGAATTTCGCGCATGATCTCCCTCTCATCGGCTGTAACCCCCATCAGTTGAGGCTCCTCGCGCCGACACTTCGCGCAAAAAAGAAAATCGGTATTATCCTGCATCTCTCCCTGATGAAGAAACTGATTTCGATCGCAATAGACTGGCCCGGCCACGTCAACCTCCAGCCCAAGCTCCTCCTTCACCTCGCGCACCGCAGCCTCAATCTCCGTCTCTCCCGCCTCAATCTCACCACCCGGCAAAGCCCAGAACACAAACTCCCCATTCTCCCGCGGCACCACAAAGCGAATCAGCAAAACGTCCCCGGCCTCTTCAAACAACATCACCCGAGCCGTCCGCCTCTTCCGCACCCTACTTCGCCGCCATCCGTTTCGCAGCAAACTCCGCCGCGGAAGGAATCGGTGTCAGATCCCGCCCCGCAAACATCTCCGTAAACAAGTGCACAATCTCGTTCTTGATCAGTCCATTCGTAACCAGCGTCTCGCGGCTATCCATCGTGAACTTCCCTCCATCGAAGTGAGTCACGGTCCCACCAGCCTCCTCAACGAGCAAATATCCCGCTGAGGTATCCCACGGATTCAGATTGAACTCCCAAAACCCGTCCAGCCTCCCGCAAGCCACATAAGCCATATCCAACGCCGCACTCCCGGCCCGCCTCACGCCATGCGACCGCAACGTGATCTCGTTATAAAAGTGAATATTCGGGCTCTCATGCCGCTTCCTGCTCGGAAAGCCCGTAGCCGTCAGCGACTCCTGCAACGAAGCCGTCTTCGACACATGAATCTTCCGCCCATTCAGCCACGCGCCCTTGTCCTTTTCCGCTGAAAACATCTCATCCCGCAGCGGATCGTAGATCACCCCCGCAACCATCTCCCCATCTGCATCCGCAGCCAACCCTGCCCCACGCCGCTCCAGCCCCAGCACCACGCAGAACGCCGGAAACCCATGCGCAAAGTTCGTCGTTCCATCCAACGGATCGACATACCATCGATACTCGCTCTCCAACCCACTTCGCGTCCCCTCTTCGCCATACACTCCATGCGCAGGAAACGCCGCCTTTAGCTTCTCCACAATCAACTGCTCGCTCGCCCGATCGGCCTCCGTCACCAGATCCACATCGCCCTTGTACTCGGTCGCCACACCCTTCGCATAAAACCCGCGCAGCAACGCGCCCGCCTGCCGCGCAATCCCCTCGGCAATATGCGCAAACTCAAACTTCTTCACCGTAACCCTCCCATCGACCGCGACTGTCTCCAGTGCTATCGTTCCAGAGTATCCTGTGCCCGGCCCAGCCTGCCCAAATCTCAGCTCGCTGAACTCGCACCGAGGTCAAGAAATGCCAAAATTCCTCATCGAACGTGACATTCCCGGGGCCGCCCAACTCACCCCCGAGCAACTCCTCGCCATCTCCTCAAGTTCCTGCTCCACCCTCCGCGGCATGGACCCGGAAGTCCAGTGGATCACCTCCTTCGTCACCGCCGACAAGATCTACTGCATCTACATCGCACCCGACGAGGAGGTCATCCGCCGCAATGCCTTCGAAGGCGGCTTTCCCGCCAACACAATCACCCTCATTCAAAACACCATCGCCCCGGCATAACCGTCACCGCGCGTCCGCGTAGTACCCAGACCTGTACCGAAGGTCATACTTCCCCTTCAGCTCCGCATCAGCCAACCGCACCTTGATCTGCCGAAAAGAATTATCCGCCCCCCGCCGAGGCGCATAGTACCCCAGCAAATACTGCGTCCTCAAATCATCCGACACATGCGCAAACGCCGGCTCCAGGTCTTTCGGGTCCACCACGTAGTAGTACTTTCCCCCCGTATCCTCAGCCATCTGAATCAGCGCATGCTCCCCAGCCGTATTCCTCCCCGCATCCGCATAGATCGGCACAATGACGATCGAGTACACCATCGCGCCCGCCCTCTGCGCCTGCTCCAGCGCCTGCGTATACTGCGACCCCTTCACCGTATCCCCGCCATCGGTGATCAGCACAATCACCCGCCGCCGCCCATTCGCAGCCGAGGTCCCCGCCAGCCTGTCCGACGCCAGATAAATCGCGTCATACAACGCCGTCGCATCCCCATGCTGAATCTGATTCAGCCCAGCCTCAATCCTCTTCGGCTGATTCGTAAACGGCACAATCTCCCGTACCGCATCCGAGAACTCCATCAGGTCCAACTCATCCTGCTCCCGCAGCAGCGCCCGCACAAAGTGCTTCGCCGCCTCCTTCTCCAGCCGCTCACTGCTCAACACCGTCTCGCTCGCATCAATGGCAAGCACAATCGACAGCGGCGTCGTAGCCTCCTTCTCAAACACCGCGATCTTCTGCAGCTTCCCATCCTCCAGAATCTCGAAGTCATCCCTCCCCAGCCCACCCACCGGCGAACCCTTCGCATCGACCACATTCAACGCCACATTCACCAACCGCGTCTCCACCTTGATCGTCGGAAATCCCCCCGCCGGAGATCCACTCTGCGAGCCATTCGTCTTGCCGCCCGTCTGCGTCACAACCACCGGTGGCGTCTGCACATCGTCAGGATCCTTCGGAGCCTGCGCTCCATCCACAGGAGGAGGTTGCCGCACCACCGGAGCCTGCGAAAGCAGATCCCCTCGCACAAACAACAACCCCGCACCCAACACGAGCCCCGACCACTTCATCCCCGTCTCTCCGGCCCAGCAACTGCAATCTCATCAGGAAAAGGCTCTCCATCCGCCCAGATCGCCCCATCCACAAACTGTTCTTTCTTCCATATCGGCACCGTCTTCTTCAACGTATCGATCAGCCATCGGCAAGCCTCAAACGCTGCGCCACGATGCGCCGAAGCCACCACAATCAGCACACTCGTCTCCCCTACCACCAGCCGGCCCAGCCGATGCACCATCGCCACTTCCCTCACGCCAAACCGCTCCACCGCCTCATCCGCCAGTCCCCGCATCTTCTCCAGCGCCATCTCACGGTAAGCTTCATAATCCAGATAAAGCGTCTTCCGCCCCCGCGTATTATTCCGCACGATTCCATCGAACACACACACGGCACCATCTTCGCCGGCCTTGATCTCCGCGACGATCTCCTCTGCCGGAATCACCTCATCCGTAATCTCAACCCACATCAACTTTCATCTCCCACTGTCGCCGTTACCCTTGCCTTTGCCTTCGCCTTTGCTATTGCCTTTGTCCTTTGC
>CAZZZG010000095.1:1902-15743 GCA_964658525.1 uncultured Edaphobacter sp. | reverse complement strand
ACCTGCTGGCCGAGATCACCGCACTCTGGCAGACCGACGACGTACGCAGCGCCCGCCCCACCGTACTCGACGAAATCCGGATGGCCCTCGACTACTACGAATCGAGCCTCTTCGATACCCTTCCCGTCCTCTACTCCGAGATCGCCACCGCACTCGGGGCCGAGTACCCCAACAACAAAAGCTCCAATTCGGTTACAAATAAATCTGAAGATTCACGACCCTCCCCGACTCCCTGCATCGCCGATCTTCCCCAGCTCATCAGCTTTGGTTCTTGGATCGGCGGCGACCGCGACGGCAATCCCTTCGTCACCCCGCAAGCCACTCGCGACGCCCTCGCGATGGCCCGCTCTCTCCTCTTCACGCACTACCGCCGCCGTCTGCAAAATATCTTTGAGCAGCTCGCCAGCTCCACCCAGCAGGTGCCCGTCTCTACCGAACTGACCGCCTTGCTCGACCGCTACCTGAGCCAACTCCGCACCGCCGGCCAGAACGCTCTTGGCGAGCGCTTCCCACACGAATCCATCCGACTGCTCATCGCCTGTATCATGATGCGCCTGGGAGCCACCCCGCAGTCTGCAGTCCCTGTTCCAGCCAACCCCGCGCTCAAGCCCTACACCCGCGCCGCCGAGATGCTCTCCGATCTCACCACCCTCCGCGACTCGCTGATCAAAAATAGCGGACCGCGACTCGCCGAAATGCTCATCGATCCTCTCCTGATTGAGGTCCGCACCTACGGCCTGCATCTGCAGACGCTTGACATCCGCCAGCACGCCCGCATCCACGCCGCCGCCGTTGCCGAGGTCTCCGCCTGGTGCCCCTCAAGCTCTCCCGACTCGCTCAATCTGCCGTCCGCCTTGAGCGAGCAAACCGCCGAGGTCCTCGACACTTTCCGCACCATCGCCGAGCTCAAACAGACCTACTCCCCCGAGTCCATCCGGCAGTACGTCATCAGCGGCGCAACCAGCGCCGAAGATGTTCTCCAGGTCATCTGGCTTGCACGCCTCGGCGGAGTCAGCGTCGAAGCCACGCCGCCAGACGCAGACGGAAGAATCGACGATCCCGGCCTTCAGCCCGTCCCGCTCTTCGAGTCCATCGAGGATCTCCAGAACGCCCCCGCCATTATGCGCAAGCTCTGGACCAGCGACATCTATAAGCCTCTGCTCGCAAGCTGGAACCGCCACCAAGAGGTCATGCTCGGCTACTCCGACTCGAACAAAGATGGCGGCATGATCACCAGCACCTGGGAAATATGGAAAGCCCACCGCGCCCTCCACGACGTCGCCCGCGAATGCAACGTGACCCTGCGCCTCTTTCATGGCCGCGGAGGCACCGTAGGACGTGGCGGCGGCCCCACCCACCGCGCCATCTTCGCGCAACCCGTCGACAGCTTCACCGGCGAACTCCGCATCACCGAGCAAGGCGAAGTCCTCAACTGGAAGTACTCCGACGTGGTCCTCGCCGAGCGCAATCTCGAACTGATGATCGCCGCGAGCCTCGACGCCCTCGCTCGCCCCGACGCAGCGCTGCAACACGACGCGAAGATCCCCCACCTCACCGGAGAAATCCTTCCCGCGTGGGAGGCCGCGCTCGACCAGCTCTCTGCCACCTCCTACGACTTCTACCGCAAACACATCGTCGACAACCCCGACACGTTCACCTACTTCGAACAAGCCACGCCCGTCGCCGAGTTGGAGCACGCCCGCCTCGGCTCACGCCCCGCCAAACGCAGCGGCAAAAAATCCATGGCCGATCTTCGCGCCATCCCCTGGGTCTTCGGCTGGATGCAGTCGCGCCAGCTCGTCCCCGCCTACTTCGGTGTAGGCCACGCGCTCCATCACTTCATCCAATCCAATCCCGACGGTCCCGAGTCAGGCCTGGCGCAGCTTCAAACCATGGCTCGCGACTTCCCCCTCTTCCTCGACATAATCCGCAACGTAGAGATGGCCCTCGCCAAGGCCGACTTCGGCATCGCCCGCCTCTACGCCTCGCTGGTCGAAGACGAAGCCCTACGCGACCGCGTCTTCACCACTCTCGAAGCAGAGTTCAACCTCACGCACCGCATGATCCTCGAGATCACGAAACAAAAATCGCTCCTACAGACCAACCCCGTCCTCGAGCGCTCAATCCGCCTGCGCAATCCCTACGTCGATCCAATGTCCCTCATCCAGGTCGAACTGATGCGCCGCAAGCGCGCCGCTCAAGCAAAGGGAGACCTCGACTCGCCCGAACTCGACCGCGCCATCTCCGCCACCATCAACGGCATCAGCGCCGGCCTCCGCAACACCGGCTGAAAACGCGGCCGAGCAATCAGTACCCCTGGTCCGCACGGAACGCCGTCACTTTATTCTTTACAAAAGTCACAGCCATTGGCTTTCCAAGGTTCGCAAATACCACCATGCGATCTCCATAAGTGTTGCTCGTGCTTTTGCTCACCTGCCCCAACGCAAGCTCAACCTGCCGCTCGTTCATTCCGAGAATCACCTGGTGCGCATCCACTGCCTTCCAGATCTCCGGTCCCCAATGCTTGTAGAGCTCATGCGGATCGTCGTAGAACAAAATCTCATCCGTATAGAAGGTGTACTCGCCAGCCTTTCTATACCCCACCGGCACGGCATACTCCTTCGTGTCGCCTGCAACATCGGGCCGCGTAAACACCATCAACACCTGCTTGTCGCCGCCAGGAATCCGAAACGTAGCCGCCTTCGGAGCCACTTGCTCGATCGCATCCTTCACCACCAGCGGCTCAGCACCCAGCAGAGTTCCGGCTGCCTTGCCATACTGCGCCGAATGCCCAACGAGAGGATAATATTCAAGCTGCCCGCCAGCCGAAACCCAAACCGTCGTGCCCGCCAGATCCTTGATGTCCTTCAGCGAGTCGGGCCGCTTCTTCTTCAAAAAGACAAGATCATCCTCAGGAATCACCTCACGCGCCGGCGTCTTCACCGAGTTGTCCGGAGCATTCCGCTCTCGATAGATCAAGCCCACCCGAATCCCCACCGCCAGCACCAGCACTACAGTTGCCCCAATCGCCGCCTTAGCCCCATTCTGCATCGACTCTCCTCAAGAACCCAATCACAGCACTCTAATCTACCGGCTCCGCGACACTCAACTCAAAATCCTTCCCCCTCAAAGCCTCCTCCGTCAGAGCATCCGCATTGCGCAACTCGGGAAACAGCCCGGCAGCTGAAGCTGTCACCAACATCGACCCGATTCCGCCAATCACCACCTCCCGCACCGCGCCCCACCACTGTGCCGTCACGCCGCTTTCAAATTCACCAAACTCATTCGACGCTCCGATGAACAACCAGTTCACCGCACTCACCCGCCCGCGCATCTCAGGCGGCGTCGCCAACTGCAGCACACTCGACCGAACCACCACACTCACCATGTCGCTTGCGCCGACAATCACCAGCGCCGCCGCACTCAGGTAGATGCTCTTCGACAAGCCGAACACCACCGTTGCCGCCCCGAAAATTCCCACGCACACCAGCATCGTCAACCCGGCCTTGCGCTTAATCGGCCGCACCACCATCAACAACGAAACCGCCAGCGCCCCCACCGAAGGCATCGCCCTCAACAATCCGAGCCCACGCGGCCCGGCATGCAAAATATCTGTCGCAAAGATCGGCAAAAGCGCCGTCGCACCGCCCAGCAATACAGCAAACAGATCCAGCGAGATCGACCCCAGCAGCAGCTTCGCGCGCCAAACGTATTCAAGCCCGGCCAGCACCGTTTTCATGCTGAAGGCCTTCTTTTCGGTCGTCACCATCCTGGCCCGAATCATGCTCACCAGCACGATGAACCCCAGCAGCATCACCAGCGTGAAACTATAGACCAGCGGAGCGCCATTACACACCGCCGCGACGCCAGCCAGTGGCAGCGTAAACAACAGACCCCCCACCGCAGGCCCAGACATATTCGCAATCTGAAAGACCGTGGCACCCCACGTCACCGCATTCACAAAATCTTCCTTCGGCACCAGGCTCGGAAGCATCGCGCTCGCCGCTGGCCCGCTGAACGCCCTACCCAATCCAATCCCCACCAGCACCGCATAAATCGGCCATACCCGCCCGTGCTGCAACGCGGTCGCGCTCAACGAAAGCCACAACAACACAGCCGTACAACAAGCCTGCAGCCCGTAGCAGAGCAAAATAATCTTCCGTCGGTCATACCGGTCCGCCGCATGCCCCGCTGCCAGCATCACAAACAATCCAGGCAGAAAGAGCGCCAACCCTGTGTATCCGAGATCCAAAGCAGAGTGGGTCAACGCGTACACCTGCCACGCCACTGCAACCGACTGCGCCTCCGCCCCCAGGATCACCATCAACCGTGCTGTCTGATATAGCCGAAAGTCCCGCGACTTAAACGCCGAACGGTAATCCTTCTCTACCGTCGGCACCCCCCGTTCCGAACCATCCGCCATAATCTATGTTTTCACACTTCGCCGCAAACATGTCTCACCAACGCAGACTTATCGCCCCATCTTCAACACCCAGCAACAATCAGCGCACAGTCCCCGATGGCGGCTCGCCCCAACGTTCCGACCGCATTGCAGTGGAGCCATTCAAAACGACACGAGCTTGCGTGTTCGCAGCCGGTCTAGTCGTACTCACAAGCTTTAACAGAACCTGAGAGGGCGCAATCAAGAAACAAAACAAGGCGCCATGCCCGGACCCATGATCCGCTACGGCAAGGCCAAAGCCTAGCAGAACCAACGCAACCGACACGGCACCCCAAGTCGGATTTCGCACCCGTCGACGCAAAATCTCCAGCTCCGCCTCCGACCAGACATTTGTCTTGATCCCGTCGCGCAGCCTTTTCACCGCCATTACCGCCATGCCTAGACCGACCAGCACCGTCACGCCAAGGAGAAGCAGCCGTAGCGGCCACCCTGTGCCTGAACCAACATCATCAGTAGAAAAATAAGGAAGTTTCAGCAGCGCGAAGAGCGCAGGGCTCACCATGAGCAGACTACCCAGCCCCGCAAACGCTGCCCATCGCGTCGGCGGCAATTGCTCCACGCTGTTCATGCGGAGAATCTTAACACCGACTCACAGGTACAGTCCCCCGGCCAATGTTAGCGGCCCAGATAAACCTTGTACTGTGACTCCACCACGCCGGTATTCCGCGCCAACTGCAGCTTCGACTGATTGTACTGATACAGCGTATTCACCAGCGTGCTCTGCGCAGCTGCCAGCGTCGCCTGGGCCTGCACCACCGGCAGGTTGTCATCTACGCCGGCCGAGAAACGATCGCTCGCATCCTGCAACTCCTGCGTCGCAAGATCAACGTTGCTCTTGGCAACCTTCACCAGATCATTCGACGACTGAACGTCCAACATCGCCGAGCGAATCTGCTGCTCGATTGTCACTCGTAGCGAATCGATCTGCTGTTTAAGCCCGATCATCTGCGCGTCCGCAACCTCACGCTCGCCACGAAGCTGCCCCTCCTGGAACACCGGCACACTCAACTTACCGGTCGCTGTAAACACACCGTGGTACAGACTGCCGATCTCACCCAGCACACCGTAGTACCCATCGAACGACAACACCGGCAACCGCTCAGCCCGAACACCCTTCCGTGCCTTCACCGCAACTTCAAGCTGCGACTGCAGACTCAGCAGATCCTTCCGCCGCTCGTAAGCCAGCTTCTTCGCATCCTCCAGCGGCAACTGCGCAAACTCTCCATAGGGCGCCGTATCGGTCAGCGTAATCTCCTGGTCCGCCGGCAATCCGATCAACCGATTCAGTGCAATCTTGTCCTTCGCAAACGCATTTTCGTCATTGATAAGCGCCTGTTGCTGCGTCTGCAATTGAACTCGGGCACGCAACTCATCCAGATTGGTCCCGACGCCCGCCTCGTGCGAAGCCTTCGCCTGCTCGTACGCGACCTCATCCGCCTTTTCCAGGGCCTGCGCATTTGCAATCTGCGAAGCATCCGCCAACGCCAACAGGTACTGCGTCCCCACGGAAAGGACGACGGTATCCTCCTGGTTCAGTGTCGTAAAGTTCGCAGCCTTGGCCGCCTGCTGCGCCGACCGGAACAGATAGTAAGCAGGCACATCGAAGAGCTGTTGATTCAGGCTCATCTGTGCCGAAGCCGTATTCACCTTTACGATCGTGCCGAAGGTCGCCGGCGAAATCCCGAATTCCTCCAGAGCGGAAGCCTTAAATCCCTGCGCCGCAAGGTTAATCTCCTGCGCCTCAATGTTCCCCTTGGCGGTCAAGCTAGGCAACAAACTATTCTCGGCCGTCAGCACCTGCCCCCGCACACTGCGCTCATTCTGTACGGCCAGCAGCATCTGCAGGTTGCGCTTCTCTCCACGGGCGATCGCGTCATCGAAACTCAGCGGCATCGCCCCCGGCGTCCCCCGCTCGACCAACACCCCGCCCGGAAACTTCACGATATTGGGCGTCGGAGCTGGGGGCAGATCCGCGCTCTGAGTCTGTGCATCAGCCAGAGGGCCGCACAGAATCAGGGCCAGAGGCCAGGCCTTCAGTCCTCTTAATCTTCCAGTAAGGGATTTCATGCTCTCTTATTAGAGTGCCACACTTCCCTGCCGATGCAGAAATTGAAGGAAAACCGTTCAGCCCGCCGCCGTCAGCTAAAATACAAAAGATAACCTTATGCGTCTTACACCAATGACCCGCATCCTTCTCGCAGCAGCCCTGTTCCTCGCCCTTCCGGCCAGCATCCCGGCCTTCGCTCAGGGCTTCAAAGACACCTCCATGCTCCGCGCCCCCAAGGGCTCCCAGGTCGCCATCTACGAGTTTGAAGACCTCGAATGTCCCGCCTGCGCCCACGCCTTCCCCATCGTGCACGCGGCCGTCGACAAGTACAAAATCCCGCTTGTCCGCCACGACTTTCCCCTCCGCATGCACATCTGGAGCTTCGACGCTGCCGTCACAGCCCGCTACATGCAGGACAAGATCTCCCCCCAGTTCGCTGAGGACTATCGCCGCGCTGTCTTCGCCAATCAGATGTCCATCGCCTCGAAGGAAGACCTCAATGCCTTCACGCAGAAGTACTTTCAATCTCACGGCAAGGTAATGCCGTTCGTCATTGATCCCAATGGCCTCTTCGCCGCCGAGGTACACGCCGACCAAACCCTGGGCGAGCGCGTCGGCCTCACCAAGACCCCGACCATCTTCATCGTTACCCAGAAGGGATACACCGAGGTCAGCGACGTCACCCAGCTCTACGCCATGCTCGACACCGCGATCGCCGAAAATCCAGCCCCTGCAGCCGCAAAACCAAAGACGACCACGGCGAAGCGCTAGGAAGCGAACAACGATGACCAGGGCTCAGCGTCTTCTTTCAGGCCTGCTGCTCACCGCGACCGTCACCGCAACTTACGCCCAGCAGAGTTCTCCAGAGTTCATTCAGCCCACGAGGCCGGTTCCGACCGGCCTCGCGCCCCACATGCAGGTGAAGCTGGTAAGCCAGCAAAAGGGTGAACGCACCTTCGCCGTCATCTTCGGCAAAGGTGACGAGGTCCTCAGCGGCCTCACCGACTTCGCCAGGCAATATCACGTCGGCGACGCACACTTTACCGGCATCGGAGCAGTCTCCAGCGCCCTTACCGCATGGTTCGATCTCGACCGCAAACTCTACCACCCTCTGCCAGTCAATGAGCAGGTCGAGGTCCTCTCCATGATCGGCGACATCGCCACCTTCCAATCCAAACCGATCGTTCACACCCACGTCGTGCTGGGCAAACAAGATGGAACCACCGCAGGCGGCCATCTCTTTGAAGCCTGGGTCAACCCAACGCTTGAGGTCTTCGTCACCGCCGAGGACACACCACTAAACAAGCGCGACGATCCAAGCGGCCTCCGACTCATCGACCCGACAAAATAGTCACCGACCAGACTTTCGCGCTCTAGCGAACCTGAAAGATCAGGAAATAATCTTCCTTATCCGCCTTCGTAAAATCGTACGTCCCCACCAGCTTGTACCCAGCCTCGCCCATCTCTTTCACGACGACATCCTTGTTCAATCCATGATCCGCTCCGTTGCCATTGCGGTCGATGATCCCCACCTTCGCCCCCTGCCTTAGCGCCTTCTGCAGCACCTTCATCGTCGGCACCGGATGCGCAATCTCGTGATAAACCTTCAGCATCAGCACCGCATCCGCGCTCCCCTCCGGCAGCCGCGGATCGTCGGCGTTCCCCAACACCGTCCGCACATTCGACAGATTCTCCTTCAGCACTCTCTTGCCGATATATTCAATCGCCAGAGGATTGATATCCTCTGCGAGCACCGCGCCCGTCGGTCCCACCCTGCGCGCCGCCCGCACAGTAAACCAACCCGAGCCTGCACCTATATCCGCGACATTCTTTCCCGGCACAATCCCCAGCAGATCCATTACGCGATCGATCTGCAGCTTCTTATCCCGGTCAGGATACTCAAAGATGGAGAGGTCGCCCGAATAAGGTGTGCTAGTTGGGCGCTGCGTCACATTCTGCGTGCCCGTCTGCCCACCAGCGGGCAAGGCCGCCCCAACCACCAAAGTCAATCCAAAAAGAAATCTACCCAGCCCAAGCCGCGTCAAACAAATCATCCCAACAGCATCCGCTAATTTGCGAACTCAGGCAATCCCACCATTGTCAGTTACAACCCCACCAACAACTTCACCCACACCATCAACTAATCTGCACCAGTTCGCTGTTGCCCGAAGCCCCCGGCGTCACCGACGAGGTCTGTGGCGCGCGCCAGTGATCGATGTAGCTCACCTGGTGCACACAACTAATCGTGCAGCTCGGCGCACAGCTCTTCTCGGTCAAAAACTCCCGTTTCACATCAGCGGTCTGGTACTTCGCCAGCGGCACCGCCGGATACCCACGCTGCTGGCTGCAATAGTGCACCAGACCGTTCTCGCAGATATACAGGTACCGCCCGCCCGCCCGGCATCGCCAATCATTCGTCTTCCCATTGGCGATCGCCTCCTGGAAGTGATTGAACCGCGAATAGCTTCGCCGCGTCAGGTTCCGCACCTTGTCCCAAACACTGCGCTCCGCATCGCCCAGAGGTTTTAACTGCCCACTGCCATCGTGAATAATCCCAATCGTCGAGCTGAATCCCAGCGCCAGCGCGCGTTCGCTCACTGTCAGCGCATCGTTCGGGTTTGAAATCCCTCCGCCGACCACCGAGTTAATGTTCACGTGAAAGTCCGCATGCTCGGCCAGCATCTGCAGCTTCTTATCCAGCACCTTCAGGCTCTTCTTCGAGACATCATCCGGCATCACGTTATCAATCGAGATCTGCATGTGGTCGAGGCCAGCTTTATTCAACCGCTCGATCCTGTCCGGCATCAGTAGATATCCATTCGTGATCATCCCGGCGATAGCGCCCGTCTTCCTGATCCGCGCAATAATCTGATCCAGCTCCGGGTGCAACAGCGGCTCGCCGCCCGAGATCGTGATCACCGACGTCCCCAGCCGCCCCAGGTGGTCGATGCGGCGCAGCATCTCGTCCAAAGGAACCGGCGGCGAGTGATCGTCATACTCGTTGCAGTACGTACAAGCCAGGTTGCACCGCCGCATCGGCACAATGTGCGCCATATACGGGTGCCCGGTCGACATCACCGCCGAACCAATCGAACCCAACTCACGCAGCTTGCGCGTCACAGCCTTTAGGCGGCGCTTGGCTGTCATTGGACGTCGGCCATTCACAGCGGCAGTTGTAGAAGCAGAAGACATATCACTTTCAAGTATATCGAAACGTGGCCCAACGTCTTCTTTTTACGGCAACTGGAATCTCGAACCTCATCCAACTTGCGTGTCATTTGCCTTGCGCGGCATCACCGCATCACAAGCCGTGATGACGACCAACCTACCCTCCCTGTTGTAGTTACAAATAAAAACGACTCGCGTATCATCTCCCTCATGCAACCAATGAAGCAGCAACTCCTGCGATTTGTGGGACGTCAACATTGGCTTCGCGGTCGCGACAGAATCCTCCGGACGTTTTCGCACCCCGACCATCAAAAGTCGCACCCGTTCAACACTGATTTCTTTGGCAAGTCCTACTCCGGCAACATGGCCAACTTCATTGACTGGTCAGTCTTCTACTACGGAGCCTTTCAGCTGCATGAAGTACGCCTCCTCGCCGCCATCGCCGACGCGCTTCGCACCACCGGAAAGCCTGTAAACTTCTTCGACGTGGGAGCCAACATCGGCCACCACTCCCTCTTCATGTCCAGCCATGCCGACCGTGTCTTCTCGTTCGAACCATTCTCCGTCGTGCGCGCCGAGATGGAACGCAAGCTCAGCCACGCCAAGGTAAACAACGTGACTATCTTTCCCGTTGCCCTCGGGGACCAGAACGAAAGCGGCACCTTCCACCCTCCAACCGGCGCCAACCAGGGCACTGGAACACTCGGCAACATCCTGCCCGACAACGCCTCCACCGAAGTTCTCTCCGTGCCGGTCGTTCGCGGCGACGACTACTTCGCAGCCAACAACCTCCCCCCCATCTCGCTCCTCAAGATGGACGTCGAAGGCTACGAAGCCAAGGCACTTGCAGGAATGCGAGAAACGATTCGGAGAGACCGTCCACCCATCTTCGTTGAGATCCAACACGATCAGTACACCGGCTCAGGCGCACACAAAGGCGCAACCGTAAAAGAACTCCTCTACCCCGATCACCTCATCTTCGAGGTCAGAGAATTCCACGGCCACTACGACCTCAAGCCCTTCATGACAGGGAAAACCGAAGAGGCGCTGGTACTTCCGATCGAACTTGCCGGCCTGATCGAAGGAACCAACGTGCATTAGCGGAACCTAGCCCCCACCGCTACAGCTTCGCCAGCAGCTCGCGCGTGTACTGGCCAGTTTCACCAAAAAACTCTTCCAGCCCCAACCCAGGGATTACGCATGAACGCTTCTTATTATCCGGCGTCAGCGTTAGCGTCTCCTCATGCTTGTCGCGAATCACCACCACTGGCAAAGGCCGGCCCCTGTTGTCGTGCACCGTCTTGGTCCAGTCGGTTCCGCTTGAAACCGCGATAGAGTTCACCTTCACCACCACGTCTCCCGCCTTCAGGCCGGCTTCTTCCGCCGGACTGTTGCTATCGACGCTGCGCACCAGCAATCCCGCTCCGCCGTCTGCACCAAAAAATCCCGCCAGCTGCGGTCCCATCACCTCAAGCTGCGCACCCGTGTACGACGAACTCAGAATCATGTTCATCGCCAGCATCTCTCGGTGACCCTTGGGAATCGTCGTCGTGCCGGCTGAGGTCGAAGCCCCCATAAAACTGTTTCCACGCACCGACCCGGAAATCGTATCGCCAGGAGCCGGTACCGAATAGTGTTGCTCCCACGCCTGCTGCTCCACCGTACGCCTGTCCGCCATCTGCATCGTCATCGTCTGTGTCTGCCCATCGCGACTCACGACAAAACTCACCGTCCGCCCCACCGGCTGATCGCGAAGCAACCGTTTCAACTGCTCCTGCCCATCAACCGCCTGGCCGTTCATCTGCAAAATCACATCGTGCATCCGCATCCCAGCCTTGCACGCGGGTCCGTCGTGATCCAGACTCACAATCTCCGCTCCCCGTGCCTCTTTGAGCTTCAGCGCACCAAGCTGATCCTCGCTCACATCGCGTGACTCCACCCCAAGATACCCCTGCGGCAGATATTTGTGTGAGCCTCCCCCAAGCATCCGCGGCCCAAACCAGGACGGGATGACCTGCGCCGCAAGCATCCTCTGTTCTCCACCAAGAACAGCCGTGCCCGCCACCAGCGCCACAACGCCAAACGACCTGCGGTATTTCATCTGCATAATTTTATCCGCTTAGCTCTCGCATCGTTGTGATCGAGAGAACTTCATCGCCCAGTGGAAATCTCTATTGAATATCTGCAAAGCTCTGCAGCGCGTTATACGAGGCGGTCCGAATATAGGGATTAGCGTCCTGCGTCGAAACCGTCCGCAGCACCTGCCGTACACTCGAGTCCGACTGCACCGGCTCAAGCAGTCCGATCGCAGTCTTCCGAATCCCGGCATCCGGATCATGCATTACTGCTTCCAACACTGCGTCCCGCACATGCTGGTCCTGCCCGACATACTGTTGCAAGCCTTCGAGCGCCGTCATACGGACTCCCGCATCCTGGTCGTATCGCAGCGAAACCATCAGCGCATGCCGAATTCCCTTACCATCAGGTGTCGGCTGGCACTCATGCCCGGCCTTGCATTCATTCGCCAGCGAAGAAACGGAATCCTTCCGCACCACGTCGGTCGCACCAGCATTGGTCCCAACCATCAGCAACTTCCGAATCTCCGGACTATCCAGTGACCCTTCCATCGTCTCTGGAACAACCCGGTTGTACTTCACCTGCACCAGCTCCGAGTTAGGCATCTGCACAATTCCGGTCACATTCCCCACTACACCCGGCTGTTCCGTCATCACCACATTCTGCGGCTTCGGCGCATGCGCTACCTGATAGCGCAAAGTAAAGTTCCCCGCCAGAAAGCCCACACCCAGCAACAACGTCGCCAGTGCCGGCGCGCTCTGCACATGCCCGCACCAACGATAAAAGTTAACTCTCAGCCGAGTAAAAAAACCATGAGGCGGAATCATATCCAGCGCATCATCTAGCCGCATCCGCGACTGCGCCAGAAGATTCGGCGTAGGTTCCAGCACCGGCAGCAATGCCAGCTGCTCCTCGAACAACCGGATCGCCTCGAGCTCCTCGCGGCAACCCTCGCATTCGGTCAGATGCTGTTCCAGCCCCCCGGCGAGTTCATCGGGCAACTCGCCATAGTTCAGCAAAACGATACAGTCTCGTGCGCTCTCACACTTCATTGTCCTACCTCAACCAGCCTCAAATTCTTCACTTTTCTGCTGGGCTCTAAGTGCGCCCTTATCCAGTCATTCCCCACTTCTACTTCCCGACCGCAAATCTTATCGAAGCTCCGCCAGATTAGCCCGCAGCTTTCGCGTGGCCCGGAACAACGTATTTTTAGCCGTCTCTTCCGTCGTGCTCAACATCTCGCCAATCGTCCGCAGCTTCAGCCCCTGGTAGTGCTTCAGCTCGAACACCGTTCTTTCCCTCGGAGTCAGCTTGCTCAACGCCTCGCTGATCCGTTCACTCATCACCTTCCGGTCCAGCTCACGCCCCGGGTTCGCCATCGCCCGGTCGTCCGTGATGTTGGCCATCAGATCCATCTCATCGCCACTGGCGTCCAGCACCGTCGCCGGATCTTCCCTGCGGCTCTTGCGCCGCCTCAGCTGGTCCAGGCAAAGGTTCGTCACAATCCGATAAAGCCACGTATAAAAGCTGCATTCGAACCGGAAGTTCCCCAGATGTCGATATGCCTTGATGAAGGCCTCCTGGTGAACATCCTGCGCATCCTGCTCATTCCCAAGCATATGCAGCGCCAGCCGAAGCACAGACTGGTCATATCGCCGCACCAGAGCATCGAATGCAGTCCGCTGGCCCTTCTGCGCCTCGCGAATCAGTTCGTCATCTTCGGTCCGCTGTTGTGCCCGCGCGTCCAGCTGCGCCTGCGTCAGCTTGCCGCTATTCCTGGTCCCGGGTTGAGCCGCTGCCTTTGCCATCGCTGGCAACGATTCTACCCCTGTTCCGCCAATCAGTCCCGCAGCAAACGGACTAGCGTGCCGTTTTCGAAGCCCCACAGCGAGCGGAGAAGACAACTCCCCGCCAGGATTCAATCCAGCGACTTCTACATTCATCGTTCTGACTCCGGAGTCAGGAAATCATTACACCCGATAGACCCCCAAACTTCCGAAAGGTGAGCATCACCAGATACCACAAAAGGGTCAGCCGTCCGGTAAACTCACCCAATGCCTCCCCGCCCGACCGCAGCCCCCAGCCTCT
>CAZZZG010000095.1:0-1892 GCA_964658525.1 uncultured Edaphobacter sp. | reverse complement strand
CCACCGCCAATCCGCCCGCCACAAAAAAGACCGACTGGATCAACGCCCACTGCGACGGGGGAGCCCGCGGAAACCCCGGCCCCGCCGGCTACGGCGCCCTCATCCAGGACAACGAAGGCAATACCCTTGCCGAGCTCAGCGAGTTCCTCGGCATGCGCACCAACAACTACGCCGAATATTCCGGCCTACTCGGTTGCCTCCAGTACGCGCTCGACCACCACCACCCCCGCCTCCGCGTCGTCTCCGACTCCGAGCTGATGGTCAAGCAGATCCAGGGCAAGTACAAGGTCAACTCCCCCGACCTCAGACCCCTCTGGCAGGAAGCAAAAAACCGCATCGCCAAACTCGAAGCCTTCGAGATCACCCACGCTCTGCGCCACAAAAACAAGGACGCCGACCGCCTCGCCAACGAAGCCATGGACCGCGGAATGCGCCGAGGCCCCTCCACCAGTTCCAACTCCCCCACCCAACCCGCCGCCCCACCAATTATTAAAGCCAATCCCTACCCCACCAAATCGGAAGCTCCACCCAACCCCTACGCCAAAGCTGACACCATGCTTCGCGGCTTCACCAAAGACGGCGTAGTCCACATCCTCGGCGGCGCCACCCTCCCCGACGGCGTCTTCGTAAAAATCATCCGCGAGTGACGTCGACACCGGAGTCGTTCGCGTACTCAATCTTGAAGTCGATCTTCGCAGCCTTCTCCAGCATCTTCGAAACCGAACAGTATTTATTCTTCGAGAGGTCAACCGCGTCTTTCGCAGCCTTTTTCGAGACAGCACCGCCAATACGGTAAGTCAGCAAGATCTTTGTAAACACCCGCGGCGGCGCAGCGGACTGCTCCGCAGTTGCAGAAACAGTAAGACTCGCCAGAGGCTCACGCTTCTTTTTGAGGATTGAAACAACATCCACCGACGTACAACTGCAAAGCGCCAACAAAACCGCCTCCATCGGCGAAGGACCATTGGCGTGCCGGTCCCCGGCATCGAAAACAACGCTATGGCCACTCTCCGAGTGCCCCTCAAACTCCATCTCCTTCGTCCAAACTGTCTCGGCAATCATTGCTCTCTCCTGGATTGATCGAACACCAAACCAATACTGATCCGTCGTCAAATTAAAAATAACCTCAGCGTCCGGCTCCAGCGATCCGAGCACAAAGCTCCTCCACCGCCGTCATCTGTGCCAACATCGTCTCAAGCTTCTGCGCTCCCATCCCATCCTCGAATCGCCGCTGCATGCGATCCAGAATCCCCATCACCCTCACCGCTCGCCTCTTCCCCAGCGGCTTGAGCAGCAACTGCACCGCCCGCGCATCTTCCGGATCGATTCTCCGCTCCACCAGACCCTTCGCCTCAAGCGACGAGATGCAATGGCTCACATTGCTTCGAGTCGTCTCAAACGCCTCCGCCAGCGCCGACGGTTTGATCTGCCCGCGTTTCTCAAAGAAGATCGCCGCCAACACCAGCGCCTCAAAGGCAGTCACATCTTCACCTTCGAGCACCAGATTGAGCGAAGCATCCATCCTCCGCGCTATCCGGCTAGCCTGAAACACCGGGCTCTGCCGCAAAAAAGCCTCAATCCGCATCCCGATCTCCCCTTTAGCTCAAAGGAGCACGCGGCGTAAGTCGGCCGTGCTCTTTTGTTGTCATTCCCGAGTGGAATCTGCTGTTGCATTTCTTGTTGTCATTCCCGAAGGGAATCTGCTGTTGTCTTCCTTCGCACCAGCAGCAATTCTGTTTTAGTTAAGCAGTTCAACTATTTATAGCAAGACAAAACTACTTCCAACCCAATCTCATTTCAGCGGATGATGGAAGTAGAACTCAATCGAATGAAGATCCCTCTCCAGCTTTGTCTCCCACTCCTCGCCTGTGGCCTATCCGTTGCGCAGCAGC
>CAZZZG010000094.1:0-16006 GCA_964658525.1 uncultured Edaphobacter sp. | reverse complement strand
TGCTTGCCGGAGTGCTTGGCCTCGATAACTTTCCGGCAGACGGCGGCGGGAGCTTTTTCGCGGCCACCGGTCCAGGTGCCCAGCGGGCCGTAGACGTTGTGGTAGCGGGCAACGCGGGCCTGCAGGCCGTAGTCTTCTTCGAAGTGACGGCACATGCGCTCGGAGAAGAGCTTCTCCCAGCCGTAGCCGTCTTCGGGGAGAGCGGGGTAGGCGTCCTCTTCTTTGAGGGCGACGACGTCGGGGTTGGTCTGCTTTTCGCCGTTGTAGACACAGGCGGAGGAAGAGTAGAAAAAGCGCCCGACACCCTTTTCGCGAGCGGCCATGAGCATATGGGTGTTAGTGAGAACGGAGAGCATGCAGAGGGCTTTGTTGTTTTCGATGAAGCCCATCCCGCCCATGTCGGCAGCGAGCTGGAAAACAACTTCTGCGCCTGTGGCTGCGGTGAGACAGCTGTCCTTGTCTTTGAGGTCGAGGGAGAGGCTTTCGACGTCTTTCGATACTTGATACCACTCATCGAGTGGTTTGATATCGACGGCGCGGATAACATCGACGCCATTTGCCAGCAGACTCTGAACAAGGTGACCACCGATGAATCCACCGGCACCGCAGACGACTGCTTTCTGTCCTTTGAGCTTCATAGGGGAGAGACTCCTTGAGATCTTTTTGTTTGAAGCTGTTGAGATGATTCAGGTTATCCGGCGGGATGCACCGGCAGTGTTTTTTCTTCTTTGCTACAAGTTCTAAGTATAGCTGGGTCAGCGGGATAACTTTCAAGCTAAAAAATCGCTACCGAGGGATTGACTTTTTGGAGACTTCCGTTGGGTTGCCCGCATCCGCGAATGTCATTTCTCTCGAAGATGATTTTCAAGAGGAGTTTGCGGGAACCGATTGGATTTGATGTAGCATCGTCTGGCATTTGACGTCGCGTTGCGTACTCCTCGGAGGAATGCTGATGGGGCTCTCTCGTGCAGTCGCTGCTCTCCTGATTGTTTCTACTTCCACAGTGACGATGGCCCAGACCGGGGGCCTTACCTGTTCGAGCGACGATGGGGGATATCGCTACTGCCGCGCGGATACGCAGAATCAGGTTCAGTTGACGCGACAGATCTCGGGTTCGCGATGCCAGTTGGGATATAGCTGGGGGTACGATCCACGCGGCATCTGGGTGGATCGTGGGTGCCGAGCGCAGTTTACCTATGGACGCGGACGCAGCGATGGCGGCAGCAATACGGGCGCCGCGATTGCTGGCGGCATTCTGGGTGCATTGATTCTTGGGGCGGCGGTCGCTGCGTCGAAATCCGATAACGATGACGGCGGCGACCATGAGCGTGTGAACTACTACAACGATGGATACCGGATGGGACGGCAGGATGCCGATGAAGGCCGACGTGACTATTACCAGTGGTGGAGCGAACGCTATCCGATGAAGTATGAGAGGGACTTTGCCGCAGGATATGCCGACGGCTACCACAACTATGGACGCAGGCCGCCGCGATAGATAACGCGCAGTGCATTTCGAACAACCAAGGAGGAGTCCGCGAGATGAAGAAGGCTGCTGTTTACCGATCGATGCAACGGGTTGCTGGTTTGGTTGTGCTGCTGGTGTGTGCCATGGCGGCTGGGGCGCAGGAGCCGCCCGCGGGGCCAGCTCCGACGGTTCTACCGAATACATCGAAGGAGATTGTGGTGCCGGATCGCAGTACTGCGGATCTGTTGGCAGAGATCAAGAAAAGCGGCAAGCTGCGAGTGGGTGTGGCAGAGATTGTTCCGTGGGCAATGCACGATAAAGACGGCAACCTCGTGGGATTCGAGATCGATGTGGCGAGGAAGCTGGCTCGCGACATGGGCGTCGAAGTGGAGTTTCATCCCGATGAGTTTCGCTACTTGATTCCTGATCTTGAGGCGAACCGTTTCGACATTATTATTGCGGGCTTTTCGATTGAGGCACGGCGAGCGCTGGTGGTGAACTTCAGCGAGCCGTACAACGTGACCGATGTGACGATTGCGACGAGCAAAAAGATGGGCGGCGAGTTGAAGGCGATGGAAGACTTCAACAAGAAGGGCGTGACCATTGGGGTGGTGGAAGGGATGACGTCGGAGGACCTGGCGGCGCTCGAATTTCCGAAGGCTTCGATCCAGACCTACACGGAGGACAGCGTCCTGTTTACCGATCTGGTTGCTGGAAGACTTGCGGCGGCGGTTGCAGACAGCCCGCGGCTGGAGATTCTTGCGAAGCTCTATCCCGACGCGGTGGCGGTACCGACGGTGGCTCCACTGGGAACGTTTCCGGCGGCGTTTGCGGTACGACGCGGAGACATGGACTTCGTGAATTATTTGAACTCGTGGATCGCAGCGCGCAAAGCGGACAAATGGATCAGCACGCGACGGAAGTACTGGTTCAAGACGACCGATTGGGCGGCCAATCTGTGATCAAACCTTGGCCAGCTCCCGTTGGTCGATGGTGTTAGCTTTAGGTGGTGCGTCAGCGGGTTTTTGCAGCAGATTGATGACGGATTGGTAGAGGCGGTTGCGCACCTCGAAGCGGTCGCCGGCGCGGATGACGTAGCGGACGACGATATCGACTCCTGCGGCGGCTGGGCGCATATCGACTGAGGGCGTGGCCTTGAATTGACTGAGGCCGTTATGGTGCGTCGTGTTCTGCCACTCCTGCTCGGCGAGTTTGGCGTCGCGTTCGGTCTGCTTCAGGACCGTGCTGTGAATCGCCTCGATGGTCTTGTAGGAGTCGATGCTGGGTGGGATGTTGACTGTGATCTCGTCCCACATCCACTGGCCGGTGGTGGAGAAGTTAAAGTACTGGCCGGAGATGGCGAAGTTATTGATGAAGGTGACGCGGCGGCCGGTGGGGTGGCCCTTGTCGGTCCAGTTGCCGGTTTCGAGCAGAGCGGTACGAAAGAGGCCTATCTCGACGACTTCTCCGCCGACGCCGTTGATCTCGACCCAGTCGCCAACGCGGATACCGTTTTTCCCCATGAGAATGAACCAGCCGAAGAAGGCGAGGATGAAGTCCTGGAAGACGACAGTGAGGCCGGCGGCACCGAGTCCGAGGATAGTGGGAACCTGACTGGGAGCGCCGAAGACAACCAAGAGGACGAGTACCAGCGTGACGAATTGCACGCCGAGAATGACGATGGTGCGGAGGGTGTGGAGTCGGCGCTGCTCCATGCGGAGGCCGTCGAGGAGCTTGCCGCACACTGTAGTGAGCAAGACGCCGCAGAGGACTAGAAACGCAATGAGGGAGAACGATTGCAGCGCGAGATGGGTGACGATGGAGTGTTGCAGTTCGACCTGCGCGAGCCATTTGCCGTAGACGGTGGAGAGTTGCTGCTGGGTCCGGAGCTGATCCTCGACGATGCTGTGCATCTGCGAGAGGGCGTGAGCCTGGTTCAGGCGAGCGACGCGGTCTTTTACCGTGTCCGTGGGTGCACTGGAAGCCGATGCGTTGATGTTTGCCGCGGCGGCTGAAGCTCTCTTTTCGAAGTCCGCGTGTTGTGCTGAAAGAGTGGCGACATCGGAATCCGTTTGAGCTTTGGCCTGGCGAATGAGGCTCATGCGACTGCGCTGGTCAAACCACGCCGAGATGCGTCCGTAGAGGGTGCCGTAGCGGCGCGCGGAGAGGACGGCAATCTGGCCGCCGGTGTTGGCCTGGGAAGCGTCGTACTTCTTCATCGCAGCCTGGCGGGCGGTGAGCTCCTGCTGGATCTGGCCGCGTTTGTCGCCGCTGGCGCGAGAGAGCTGTTCGGTGGCGTCGCCGAGTTCGTCTGTGTCGAGCTGAAGCTGCGCCTTGGCAGCGTCAAGATCGTCGGAGCTTGCGGTCGTTCCGTTCGGCTGCTTGAGAGAGGCTGTCAGCGTATCAACTTTTGACTGATCTTCTTTGACCAAGGTCTGGAGCTGGGTGACTCTTTCTTGAACCACGAGGGCTTCGCCGGTGAGGGTGCGGGTCTGAAAGGTCGCCTCGCGGAGGGCTACGGCGAAGGCCTGGTCGACTTCATGGTCGGCGAGGCGGGCGGCCTCGTGGGCGAAGGATTGCTCTTCGGCGGAGACTGCAAGAGGGGCGAGCGACTCGATGGTCTGCCAAGGGCTCTGGTCGACAAGGTTATTAGTATTTCCGTGGCCACCGTTGGCTTTGAGAAATGGCATGTGGGCCATCGCACCGCGCGTCCACCAGGCTGCTGCGAGGCAGAGGACGAGAAGAGCTGCGGGCACTGCGATGGCGAGACGGCGGAGTTCCTTCATTCATCAACCCTATACGCTTCGTAAATTTGCTCAAAACCCCATTCGGGTCACTACTCAGGTTTGATTCAGGACGTGCTACATCTGTTGTCGCTGCGCGAGTTAGCTCGGACGAGTGTTTTCAGGAGCTTAGGCGTAACCGGAAATTAATAATGGTGCGATTCGTGCAGGAGTACATTTCTCGGTAGCTCAAATTCAGGAGATAGTGTGCCCGAGACGCCGGAAGTTGCCTTTAATTGCACTGTAGAGAACTCGACTGAGAATGGCGTGAAGGTGACGACCGTTCGGTGCCACGGCCGCCTGATCAACCAGACGGCTGGTCAAGTAAAAGACATCGTGAAGCCGTTGATACCGCAGGGTGGAATCATCGTGATCGACCTGGCCGATGTGGCGTTTCTCGACAGCCTGGGACTAGGCACGCTGGTGGGGCTGAAGGTCTCGGCGATCAACGAAGGATACTGCCAGCTAAGACTGGAGAACCTGACGCCACGCCTGCAGGAGCTCCTGAAGCTTACGAACCTCACGAAGCTGTTCTCAATTTAGATCACGGTTTCGTAGCAAGGTACGCTTCCCACTTCCCCCGGCTAACGAGCATGTAGGATTTAGGGCGTGGAGACTTCTGTTGCAAACACCGGTGCGCCGGGACGATCGATGGTGGGGATTGCGAAGAGACAGCCGTTGGCGACCGTCGGCGTCGCACTGTTGCTCCTGTTTGTGGTGTGCGCCGCGTTTGCTCCGTGGCTGGCACCGCAGGATCCTGCGCAGTTGGATCTGACTGGTCGTCTGATGGGGCCTTCGTGGGCGCACTGGTTCGGCACGGATGAGTTGGGGCGCGACATTCTTTCGCGAACTTTGTTTGGCGCGAGGATTTCACTGGCAGTGGCGGTAAGCGTGGTGGGGCTTTCGCTTGCAGTTGGATTGATCGCAGGTGGTCTGGCTGGGTTTTACGGCGGATGGACCGACACGGTGGTGAATATCTATGTGACGAACGCATTTCTTGCGCTTCCGGGAATTTTGCTCGCAATTGCGTTCGTTGCGTTCATGGGGCCGGGGTTGGGAAACGTGATTCTCGCGCTGGCGATCTCGGGGTGGGTGGGGTACGCGAGGCTGGTGCGAGCGCAGGTGATGGCGGTGAAGGAGCGGGAGTTTGTGGAAGCTGCGCGGGCGTTAGGAGCAACCGATCTTCGCATCATGACGCGGCACATTCTGCCGAATATTTTGCAGCCGCTGATTGTGCAGGCGGCGATTGGGATGGCGGGAGCGGTGTTGGCGGAGGCTACGTTGAGCTTTCTTGGGCTGGGCGTTCCGCCGCCGGCAGCTAGCTGGGGTTCGATGCTGAATGATGCGCGGTCGCATCTGTTCGACTCGCCGCATCTGGTCTTTTTTCCGGCGATGGCGGTGATGCTTTGCGTGCTTTCGTTCAACTTTATCGGTGATGCGCTGCGGGATTATCTGGATCCGCGGACGAGGCTTGGGGCGGGCCTGTAAACGGGCCGATGGGTTATCGGATATGCTTGGCCTTGGAACTGAGAGGCAACAAGAATGCGCAAAAGTATCGTTTCACCATCGACTACGGCAGCAACTCCACTCAGCGAACTGTGGCGCGACCTGGAGCGGATTGCGCGAGTCGAGATAAGTTCAGAAGATGAGATGTTTCCGATTGAAAATGCTCTGGGCAAGAAGGCGACGGAGGGATGGCGGGCTGCGACGACTGGGCCGCAATTGATTCGATTGCACTTCGATGAGCCGCAGACGATCAAACGGATTCATCTGCAGTTTGTCGATCGGACCGCCGAGCGGTCGCAGGAGTTTGCGGTGTTCGCGGGGCCGGGTACTGAGCTGAAGGAGATTGTTCGCCAGCAGTGGTCGTTTTCACCTCAGGGTGCGACCGAAGAGATTGAAGACTACACCGTTGACCTGAAGGGCGTGACGACGTTTGAGCTGCGGATCGATCCGGATAGAAGCCACGATCCGAAGCTGAGCAAAGCGTACGCTTCGCTGCAGAGTTTGAAGCTGGCTTAACGAGATGGTGGTGATTCGATGTTGATTGGAGTCATCTCAGACACGCATGGGTTGATGCGGCCGGAGGCTCTGGCGGCGCTGCGTGGGGTGGAACATATTTTGCATGCGGGGGATGTGGGGGATGCGGCGATCCTTGCCGCGCTGCGCGAGATCGCTCCGGTGACGGCGATTCGTGGGAATGTGGATACGTCGGGAGTTTGTGCGGAGCTGCCTGCTACTGATGTGGTGGAGTTAGGTGGGTCGCTGTTTTATCTCGTGCATTCGGTGCACGATCTGGATATCAACCCCAAGGTTGCTGGTGTCGCGATGGTGGTGAGCGGGCACTCGCATAAGGCAAAGGTTGAAGTGAAGGATGGAGTGGTTTATTTCAATCCTGGCAGTGCGGGGCCGAAGCGATTTTCGCTGCCGGTGACGGTCGGGTTTGTGACGGTGGAGGATGGGGTTGAGGCTAGCGTCAAGGAGTTAGTGGTCGGGTAAGATTCGTGCTCTCCCGTGCAGATATGTCTAAGTTCGAACTATGCTCATCAATTTGATGTCTCCGTCGAATCCCTCGCTGACGCAAGCCGATATTGCGTCGCTAAACTCATCCGTTAGAGCTTTTCCATCTTCATCGAAGTCGTTTTCCGCTGTGAGAAATAAGAGCAGACCGTCCCAAGAGCAAATTGCGTTCTGATGCCAGGGACGGCTGAGGAACTCTTCGGTGATGTCTTTGGCAGCCAACGCTCCAAGTCGTTCGGGTACACCATCACACACAAGCGTAATTTTGAACAGAGAGCCTCCGAATGCCCGATGCCTGTCACCAGACCTAGTTTTGAACTACTGGTTAGCGCATGACGTAGCCGCCGTCGACCGAGATCGACTGGCCGGTAATGTAGCTAGCGGCTGAGCTGCAGAGCCAAAGGACAGCATCAGCGATCTCTTCGGGACGTCCCATTCGGCCCATCGGAACGTAGGCCTTCAACATCGCGTTCAATTCTTCCCCTTGACCTTCAGCGATCATCTTGTCGGACATGGGCGTCTGAATCATTCCCGGACACACGTCATTAACCCGAATGCCACGGGTTGCATATTCGAGAGCAGCACTCTTGGTGAATCCAATAACTCCATGCTTTGCAGCATGGTAGGTCCCGCGCCGATTGCCGCCTATAAGGCCTCCGAGCGAAGAGCAGTTAACGATCGCGCCGTTTCCCTGTTCGCGCATTTGTCGGAGTTCGAACTTCATACAGCTCCAGACGCCGCGCAGGTTGATCGCCATGACCCGGTCGTAGTCATCGCGGGGAGAGTCAGCTGTCTCGGCGAGAATACCTTGAACGCCAGCGTTGTTGTAGGCTGCGTCTAGCCGTCCGAAGGTGGCGACGGTCTGCTTCACCATTGCATCTACCTGCTCGTCGTCCGATACGTCACAACGAACGGCAAGTGTCTTGTGACCTTCATCGGCGAGAGCTTTGGCTGCGGCCTGTACTTCCTTCTCATTCCAGTCGGCCAACACAACGGAAGCACCTGCCCCGGCAAAGGCTCTGGCCGTCGCAAGACCCAATCCGGATGCTACGCCTGTAACGAGGGCGACCTGGTTTTCAAACGATATGTTCATGATTAGTCTCCACCAACATCGAGGACTCAGCAGGACGACGTTTAGCCTTTGCTGCGGTCGGTGAAGCGGAAGAAGAGGGATTGCTCGGCTACGGGGGCGGCGAGTTCGTTGAGGGCGGCCATCTGGGAGTTGGAGAGGGGCGTGAAGTTTCTTGCGATGTGAACGTTTTCTTCCAGCTGCGCGATGTTGTCGCACCCAATGATGACGGTGCTGACCGGGTGCGAAAGCGTGAAGTTCATCGCGTCCTTCATGGTCATAACGCCGGGGCGGTGTGCGATGGCGGAACCTTCCCATGAGTGGCGTTGCGCGTCGAGCGATGGCGGTGTCCACGATGCAAGGAGACGGCCGCGCGAGGGGACCTTCATGCCGATGATGCCCATTTGCTTTTCGACGACGAGCGGGAGCAGTTTGTCGGTGAAGCTGTGGATGTGGGTGTCGGCTGCGTTCATCGCCATGAGGATGGTGTCGAAGTTGTAGCGATTGACCGCGTCAATGAGGGCTTCGGGGCGGTAGTGGCCGGTGACGCCGAGGTAGCGGACGACCTTCTGGTCGTGCATCTCGATGAGGGCTTCCATGGCGCCGCCCTTGGCGTAGATCGCATCGACGTCTTCGGGCAAACCTACGTCGTGGAGCTGCCAGAGATCGACGTGATCGGTGTTGAGGAGCTGGAGGGACTTCTCGATCATGCGGAGGGAGCCGTCACGGGTACGCTCCTTGGTCTTGGTGGCGAGGAAGGCTTCGTTGCGGCGAGTCTTCATGACGCGGCCGACGTACTGTTCGCTCCAGCGCTCTGGTCCGCCGTAGATGGAGGAGGTGTCGATGTAGTTGACGCCGAGGTCGAGAGCGCGCTCGATGATGGGGACTGCGACGTCGAAGTTCGCTGGCTTCTCGAGAGCAGCCTGGCCGCCAAGCGAGAAGATGCCTACCTTGTAGCCAGTCTTGCCGAGGTTGCGCGTGGGCATGGCGGCGACCGTCTTAGTGTTGTCGGGAAGCGGCGGCAGCGTGCGCGGATTTTCAGCGGCGATTGCGCCCTTGGTCAAGAGAGCTGCGGCTGCGACGCCACCGGTCTTGAGGAAGGTACGGCGGTCGGAGGTAGGCGACGTGGGGAGCAGATTCTTTGGCTTCATTCGAGTCCTCGGAGACGGTCAGACGCTTCTAGAAAGAGTGTAATCCTATCGAGGATTTTGTTCTGGGATTTGTGTCCGGCTGTATTACAGCTTTGAACTTTGTCTCAGCAGGTTTCGTAGAATGCCGCATGCGAATTGTCTTTCTTTTGCTGTTGTGTCTTCCCGGAGTTTGCAATGCGGCCGCACAGGACCTTGCAATCGTGGATGCAAAGGTCTATCCGTCGCCCGAAGCGCAGCCGGCCAATCATGCAACGATCCTGATTCGCGGCGGAAAGATTACTGCAGTTGGGAAGCATGTTGTTGTTCCACATGGCGTCGCTACACTACCCTGCAGCGGGTGTATCGTGATGGCCGGTTTCTGGAATACACACGTTCACTTTACTGAGGCAAAGTGGATCGATGCGGAGCATCAACCTGCAGAAAAGCTGGCGCAACAGCTGCGAGAGATGCTCACCCTCTCCGGTTTTACAACGGTTGTCGATACCGCTTCGATTCCAGATAACACCGTTGCTCTTCGTCGTCGTATTGAATCGGGAGAGGTAAAGGGGCCTCGCATTTATACGGCGGGCGCGGGGCTTTTTCCACCACACGCGCTTCCCTACTATGTGAAAGATATGCCTCCGGAGGTGCTGGCTCAGCTGCCGCAGCCTGACACTGCTGCCGAAGCCGCGGCGGATGTTCAGAAGAACATCGCAGCGGGCGCGGATATTGTGAAGCTCTTTACAGGGTCTATCGTGGCTCCCGATCATATCGTGCCGATGCCACTTGATATTGCTACCGCAGCTGCGGCAGCCGGTCACGAGCACGGCCAGCTTGTCTTCGCTCACCCTTCGAATCTTGCTGGAACTCGCGTGGCTATGGAGAGCGGAGTCGATGTTTTAGCTCATTCCCCGGAGGCGCTTGAGGGAATCGATGACACACTTCTCCGTGAGGTGGTTGCTCGTCACATAGCTATGATTCCGACACTCAAACTGTTTTCCGGCGATTCGAGCATCGCTGGCATACGGTCGGTCGTCTTGAAGTTTCATCAGTTTGGTGGCCAGCTTATGTTCGGCACCGATACTGGCTTTCTGACCGACTACAGCGTGACAGAGGAGTATCGGCAGCTTGCGTTGGCTGGCCTTACTTTTCGTGATGTCCTGGCTATGCTAACGACGGCGCCGGCGGAAAGATTTCACGTAAGCGGCGAGAAAGGCCGCGTTGCGATAGGCATGGCTGGTGATTTGACAGTGCTGTCGAGCGATCCAGCCACAGACTCGCTCGCGTTCACGCAGGTCCGCTACGCGATTCGCGGCGGGAAGGTCATCGCAAGCAAGCCCTGAGCTCGCAACTTCTGGGAGATGCCCTTAGTTGGTATCGAAGTGGACCGAGTCGAGGATCTTCTGCATGCGCATTCGGACGGCATCCAGTTCGTGGGGAGTGATGTCCTGCACACCGCTAACATCGCCGCCACAGAAGGTGTTGATGACGGCGTCGAAACGGTAGCAGGAGTTGTTGTGAGGGGTGGTATAGATCTCGTCGCGGGATTCGGTGCAGATGCCGCCGTGCTCATCGTAGCCGTGAGTGAAGGGGAGGCCACCGATCTGGGCGGTGGATGCGGTGCGCGGTGCGCGTGAAGTGGCCTGGGCACTGCATTCGGCTGGAGTGAGATGGGGCGTGACGCTGAAGTAAAAGAGTGCGCCGCTGAAGGTGGAGTTAGGGTGCGGATTGAAGTCGATGCTGGCAACTGCGCGCAACTGGGTGTTGCGGGCGATTGATCGAGCGTCCAGGTTGAAGGTACTTACCTCGGCGTCTTTGCGGGTGAGATCCCAAGCGGCCGGAACGGTAAAGGTGACGCCGTAGCGTGAGTCGTGGAAGGGATGTGCCGGGGGCATGGTGGGTTCGATGGCCGGAGGCTTGGGACGCAGCAGTGGCGGGACCGGTTCAGGCCCGGAGGATTTGGTCTGCGCCGCTGAGGCGCCAGCAGCGAGGACTGTCAGCAGAGCCGCAGTGGTGTAACTGATGATGAGCCTGGATTTCATGCTTCCTTCTTGGTTCGGTCATTCGGTCCGCATACGCGGATTGGCTACAGTGTAGGCGATGTCGGTGAGGAGATTCACTACAACATAAGTTAGGCCCACCGCCAGGATGCACCCCTGAACCAGCGCGTAGTCGCGATTGGAGATAGCCGACAGGGTAAGCCGGCCAATCCCGGGCCAGCTGAAGATTGTTTCAGTTACGATGGCGCCTGCAAGAAGGCTGCCAAACTGCAGTCCGATGACGGTGAGAACCGGGATGAGGGCGTTGCGCAAGGCATGGCGGTAGACTACGGCGTTTTGTGTCAGGCCTTTGGCACGGGCGGTGCGGATGTAGTCCTGATTCAGCTCTTCGAGCATGGCGGTGCGGATCATGCGGGTGAGGATGGCAGCGAGGCTGAGGCCTAACGTAATTGCCGGGAGGATGAGGTGCAGGAGGAAGCTGGAGGCTTCGCCGCTGCCTGCTCCAGAGACCGGAAGCCAGCCGAAGTGGATGGAGAAGATAAGGATCAGGATGGGACCAAGCGCGAAGTTTGGGAAGGAAAGCCCGACGAGCGAGAGAACGCCGAGGGTGCGGTCCTGCCAGCGGCTGCGGTGGAGGGCTGAGGCGATTCCGGCTGGGATGGAGAGCGCGATGCCAATGAGCAGGGCGGCGGCGGTAAGGGTGAGGGTGTAGGGGTAGCGCTGAAGAACGAGGTGTACGACAGAGTCATGGAGGCGGAGCGACTGGCCGAGGTCGGCGTGGAGGATGCCGTGCCAGTAGTGGGCGTACTGCTGGCTGAGCGGGGCGTCGAGTCCGTAGGAGTGACGGAGCGCGTCGATGTCAGAGGCGGTCGCTCCTTCGCCGAGCATCTGCACGATGGGATCGCCCGGAACCATGTGGATGAGGAGGAAGACGACAGAGACGACAACCCAGAGGACCGGAAGGGTGAGGAGGATGCGACGAACGGGTCTCCAGAGAGCTGCGGTGCGGTTCTCGATCACTGGATGGCTTCCCTGCTGTCGGCTTCGTCCTGGATCTGATTCGGTGGCGGGGCGATGTCTTCTACGATGACGCGGCTGATGCGACGGCCGGACATCTCGGCGACCTCGAAGCGGCGACCTTCATACTCGACACTCTCGCCGATGGTGGGGATGTGGCCGAGATTGGCGAGGAGGAATCCGGCGAGTGTCTCGACACCGGCTTCGCGGGGGAAGGTCCAGTGGAGTTGGTTGCCGAGATCGCGAAGCGTGGTGCTGCCGTCAAGCGACATGGCTCCAGTAGTGCTAAGGAGAGGCGATTTGCTGATGTCGAACTCGTCTTCCAGCTCGCCGACAATCTGCTCTAGGACGTCTTCGGCGGTGACCAGGCCGACGGTGCTGCCGAATTCATCGACGACGATGGCGATGTGTCGGCGGCGCTCCTGAAACTCTTGAAGAAGCTCGATGGCGAGCTTGGTCTCGGGGACGACGGTGAGCTCGCGCATGACCTGGCGGAGTGTGAGGCTGGACTCGCCTTTGCCGCCAAGCGAGAGGGCGACGGTGCGGAAGTGCATGAGGCGGGAGATGTCTTTCGAGTAGACGATGCCGATGATGTGCTCGGGGCCGCTGGCGGGATCGTATACGGGAACTCGGGAGTGTTGTTCGTCGACGATGCGGGCGGAGGCCTGCTGAAGCGGCAGGTCGGCGGAGAGGGAGAAGATGCTGCCGCGCGGGGTCATGATCTCGCGCACCGTTACGTGGTTGAGTTCGATGGCGCGGTGAATGATCTCTTCCTGAAAGACGGGAAGCAGGCCCATGCGGCGTGTTGCGGTGGCGATCAGCTTCAGCTCTTCGGGCGAATGGACAGCGCCTTCGCCACGCAGGGGGGCGCGAAAGAGCCTGAGGACGACCGCCGCGGAGACGTTCATCAACTTCACGACGGGGCGCGTGAGGCGGATGAAAACGTCCATCGGACCGGCGACGGCGAGCGCGATGCGTTCGGTACGCTGGAGTGCGAGCGACTTCGGGACGAGCTCGCCCAGGAGGACTTCGAAGTAGGTGATCAGCGAAAACGCGAAGATGACTGCTGCGGTGTGTGCGTAGATGACGGCGTGGGCGGGCAGACGATGGAGCGGCCCACCGAGAAAATTGAGGATGATCTCGGCGACAGCGGGTTCCCCTATCCAACCGAGAGCAAGACCAGCAACTGTGACTCCAAGCTGGACGGCGGGCAGGAACTCATCGATGGAGTGTTTGAGCTTGAGGGCAGTGCGCGCTCCGGGACGGCCCAGGGCAATCAGTTGCTGGATGCGAGTCTCGCGGACGCTGACCAGGGCGAACTCGGCAGCCACAAAGAAGCTGCTGGCCAGAATGAAAAAGGCCACCATGATTATGCGGAAGAGCATCCACTCGAACATTAAGGCTTGAGTTTATCCCACTTCGATGGGCGTATACCGCTTCGCCCGGGCCTCCGGATGGTCGGTGGAGTAATTTCATCGCGACCAGCGGGATCACCGACCGAAGGGGTATACATGTCACGGCGTGATCGCCCTGCGCATAGCGGCCCAGTCTCTAGCAAACAAAGACGGCCCACGAGTTGAACTCAGCGGGCCGCACTTTTGCGTAACTTCAGACTTACGCCAAAACCTTATTCACGGACTTGTCGATGGTGTCTTTGGGGACGAAGCCAACGATCTGCTCTGCAACCTTGCCATCCTTGAAGATGAGCAGGGCGGGAATACCGCGGATGCCGTAGCGCATCGGGGTTGCAGTGTTGGAGTCGACGTCCATCTTCATGACCTTGAGCTTGCCCTGATAGTGGGTGGCAACCTCATCAACGACCGGGGCGAGTGCGCGACAGGGTCCGCACCATGCCGCCCAGAAATCGACCATAACGGGCTCGGCCGACTGAAGAACATCTTTTTCAAAGTTTGCGTCATTTACTTCGGTGACGAACTGTCCTGCCATTTATCTTCCTCCAGAATGCTCTGCACTTTTAACACCCATCCGGTGCAATGCAGTCTTCTCAATAATAGATGCAATTTTGAACTGATAGTTTCAGCTAGCGAAATACCACTTAAAGAGGAAACGCCCGGACCTCTGATGAAGAGGTCAACGGGCGGCGTAGCAGCCCTCCCCAGAACTGCCCACTCGGCTAAAGTACGAGGCTTTTTACCTTTCGTAAAGAACTCTTAGGTAACAAAATATCATTACTTGAGTACCAAAGCCCTTTAGGCTGAGCGGAATCAGCTTAGGCCTCAAGTATTCCCATAGAGATTTTCGTCTGAATCACTTCAAGTAATTGATCTCCGGCGGCTTGTCTAACCATGGCTGGAAGCGAGGAAGAGCTTGCCTCTTCGGAGATGATCAGCACCGAGGGGCCGGCACCACTGAGTGCGACACCGAGAACACCGGGGTTCTGGGTAAGGGGTAGAAGCAGTGGAAGTAGCGGGCAAGCCTTCATGCGGTAGGGCTGGTGGATGCGGTCCTGCATGGCGGTGCGGAGGAGGTCGCCACGCCCCTGAGCAAAGGCGGCTACGAGGAGAGCGGCGGATTGAATATTGGCGACTGCATCTTCCCTGGAATAGTGGTCGGGAAGGAGGGCTCGGGCTTTTTTGGTGGCGAGGCTTTTCACAGGCAAAGCCAGGGTCAAGCCCCAAGTTAAGTGTTCCCCGCAAGTTGCTGTTCCTACAGAATCTTCTCTCACCGTAGAAACTGTCATTCCGCCGAGGTAGCAAGCTGCTACATTGTCCGGGTGGCCTTCGCGGCAGCAGGCTTCCCTAAGGATCTGCTGACTGGTCCAGCCCAGGTTGCCGAAGTGGTTTGCCAAAAGCACGCCGGCCAGGAGCGCCGACGCGCTCGAACCGCAGCCCATTCCTAAGGGGATTTCGTTGTGGAGATGGAGATGGAGTCGGCGGGCCAGAACTCCGGCATTCGCGAGAACGTCGACGTAGGTAGTGAGGATGAGGTTGTCTTCCAGTTTGGCGCAAAGGTCTGCGTTGCGACCGGTGGCATCGATATGAAAGCCATCGGCAATGGCGGCGTCAATCGTCAGATAGAGCGCCATCGCGAGACCGAGAGCATCAAATCCCGGACCGAGGTTAGCCGAGGTCGCAGGCAGGCGCAGGTGGTAGGGTTTGGCCGGATCGTTCGCGACGATTACGCTCATGCTGGTTGAGGCTGATTCATGTGAGATTCAAGTGTCCGGAGCACCAGTCCGGGATCGGCTTCGAGGACAATCGGCGGCTTGCGCAGAGCGGCATGGCGGGATTGCTCCGAAGCGCTAAGCTGATCTTTTTCAGCGTCTGAGAACAATTCGTTGCGGTGATACTCGATGGTATAGGCGGAGTCTTTGAGGGTGTGGCCGGTGAGAATGAGGACGACGCGCTCCTCTGCAGTGATCTTGCCCTGTGCGACGAGCTTTTTTAGGCCAGCCAGGGTGACAGCCGAGGCCGGTTCGCAGCCTACGCCTTCTGCGCCTATTTCGGCTTTGGCGAGCGCGATCTCCTGCTCGGAAACCTGCTCGCACCAGCCGCCCGTTGTCTGAAGGACGTTCACGGCTTTGCGCCAGGAGGCTGGGTTGCCGATGCGTATGGCTGTGGCTCGGGTGTTTGCGACCACCGGGGTTAGGCTTTCGCCTCCGTTCTCCTGCAGGCTGCGGTAAAGCGGATTGGCACCTTCAGCCTGGATGATGCTGATCTTCGGAACGCGTGGGATGAGGCCGAGCTCATGCATCTCGGCGAAGCCCTTGGCGAGAGCGGAGGAGTTGGCCAGGTTGCCGCCGGGAACGATGACGTGCTCGGGAACCTGCCACTCCATCTGCTCGACGAGCTCGAAGGCCGGCGTCTTCTGACCTTCGAGACGGTATGGGTTGACCGAGTTGAGCAGGTAGATCGGGAACTGCTTTACCAGTTCGCCGAGGATTTTGACGCAGCCGTCGAAGTCCGTCTTGAGCTGAATGGTCAGCGCGCCGTAGTCCATCGATTGCGAGAGCTTGCCCCAGGCGATCTTGCCTTCGGGGATAAAAACGATGCTGCGCA
>CAZZZG010000093.1:16132-16328 GCA_964658525.1 uncultured Edaphobacter sp. | reverse complement strand
ACGCCATCACCTCCGGGCTCGCCCCCGGATAAAACGTCTGCACCTGGATCGTCGGATAGTCCACCTGCGGCAGCGCCGACACCGGCAACTGCTCATACGCGACAAACCCCGCAAGCAAAATGGCCACCATCAACAGCGAGGTGGCCACTGGCCTCAGAATAAATGGTTTCGAAGGACTCACGAGCCCTGCCTCACA
>CAZZZG010000093.1:0-16122 GCA_964658525.1 uncultured Edaphobacter sp. | reverse complement strand
GTTCCCAACTCCGCAGTCGTCCCATCTCCGCTCTTCACCGGAGCAGTCTTCGGAAACACCTTACTCCCGTTCTTCAACTTCTCCTGCCCGTCCACCACAATCTGATCGCCCGGCTTCACGCCACCGTTCAGGATGATCTGCGTCCCCTCGGTCAGCTCCACATTCACCGTCTGCGCCTCGACATAAAACTTCGTCTTATTCTCAGGCAGCTCGATCGTCGGCCCATCGTCCTTCTTCGCCAGCGGATCAACCGGAGGCTGTCCTTCCTTCAACAAATAAACAAAGTTCCCCTGCGTTCCCGTCTGCAGCGCCGAGGCGGGAATCACCACGGCATTCCGCTTCTCTTGCAGAACCAAACGAACATTCACAAACTGGTTTGGAAACAACGCGCCATCCCTGTTCTCAAACACGGCCTTCGCCTTCACCATTCCGGTCGTCGTATCAATCTCGTTATCGACAGTCAACAGGCTTCCGGTCGCCAGATGCGTCGCAGCCGCGCGGTCATACGCCTCCACCACCAGCTTGTCGCCTGCACGAGTCCGCCGCAACACCTCAGGCAACTGGTCCTCTGGCAGAGTGAAGATCACAGCAATCGGCTGCAACTGAGTCACCACCAGCAACCCTGTCGTATCGGCCGCATGGACGATATTCCCAGCATCCACCTGCCGCAACCCAACCACTCCGTTGATCGGCGACAGAATCTTCGTATATCCCAGATTCACCTTCGCAGCCTCGATCGCCGCACGATCCGAAGCGATTGAACCCTCCGCCTGTCCCGCCGTCGAAGCCTGCGCCTGCTGGCTCTCCTTTGAGACCACGCCCGCAGACAGCAATGCCTCATACCTCGCAGCCTCAGCGCGCGCGTTCACCGCGTTCGCCTGGTCTTTCACCAGCTGTCCCTGCGCCTGCTCCAGCGCTGCCTGGTAAGGCTTCGGATCGATCTCAGCCAGCACCTGTCCCTGATTGACTGCCTGCCCCTCGCGCACCGGCACCTGCATCAACTGTCCATCCACACGCGACTTGATCGTCACCGTGTTGTACGCCGTCACCGTGCCCAGAGCCGTCAGAAAGATCGGCATCGTCTTCTGCTGAACCGACGACACCTGCACCGGCGTCGGCCTGTCAGCCTGCGCCGCCATCATCATCTGGACGCCGTTCTGCTCCTTCGTATTCTGGCGAATCTTCCAGATCGCCGCCCCCACCACCGCGGCAATCAGCAGAACCACAATCCACTTCCGCGCGCCCGAGCCCTTTGGCTCCTCGGGCAACGGCTCGGCCTGTCGCAGACTCTTCTGCGACTCAGCCGTCGTTACCCCGTCGTGTCGCTCTTTTTCGCTAATCTGTGCTGACAGCATGTGATGGTCTCTGCTCTCTCGGTAAAATTCACTGCACGAACAAATTGATTACGGTGCCAGATATCTAAGAATAAATGATAATGACCTTAGTTACCGAAGCCATTCATCTCGCGGCTGCCCTACTGGGAATTACGCAACACAGCCCACTTTGTTCCTAATATTCTAGTTAGACGTAAGGAAGGACACTTTTGCCTCTGCCGCCCCCCGCAATCGACACTGCCGCTCTGCCAGTGCTCTGCGTCGACCTCGACGGCACCCTCGTCAAGTCCGACACCCTGCACGACTCCGCGCTCGCCGTTGCTCGCCACCACCCGGCAGCTCTCCTGAAACTCCCCTCATGGCTCCTCCAGGGAAAAGCCGCCCTCAAACGCAACCTCGCCGCCACCGTCAAGCTCGACGTCGCTCACCTCCCCTACAATCGCGAACTCCTTCAATATATTGAGCAACAGCACGCCACCGGCCGCCCCATCTATCTCGCCACCGCCGCCGACGCCGACACCGCCAATCGCGTCGCCGACCACCTGAGACTCTTCACCGGCGTCCTCGCCTCCGATGGCCAGCTCAACCTCGCTGGCAAAAACAAGCTCGCCGCCTTCCGGTCCCAGTTCGGCGATAACTTCTCCTACATCGGCAACGCCATGCCCGACCTCTCCCTGCTCCAAAATTGCAAGGAGCCCATGGTCGCCAACCCCACCCCGGGGCTCCGTGCCGCCCTTCGCAAAGCCCGCCTCACCCCCGCCCGCTCCTTCGACGAAACCGTCTCTCCCCTCAAAGCCTGGCCCAAAGCCCTTCGTCTCCACCAATGGGCCAAAAACTTCCTCATCTTTCTGCCTCTTCTCCTCGCCCACGCCTGGGCCCCCGGCCTGGTCGCCGGGGCCGCCGTGGCCTTCCTCAGCTTCGGTCTCTGCGCCTCCGCCACCTACATCGTCAACGACCTCCTCGACCTCGAAGCCGACCGCCAGCACCCCCGCAAACGCCGCCGCCCCTTCGCTTCCGGAGATCTCTCCGCACTCTCCGGCATCGCGGTCGTTGCGCTCTTTCTTGTGTCCTCGTTTGTACTCGCCCTTCTCGTACCCCACGTCATCGCCACCATCTCGCCCGGCCACAGCCTCGTTCGTCCGCAGTACTTCCTTATGTGGCTTGGCATCTACCTCATCACAACCCTCGCCTACTCGCTCCGTCTCAAACGCTCCGTCCTCGTCGACGTCATCGTCCTCTCCGGCCTCTACACTGTCCGCATCATCGCCGGGTCAGCCGCCACCGGCGTAGCCATCTCCACCTGGCTCGCAGGCTTCAGCATCTTCTTCTTCCTCTCCCTTGCCTTCGTCAAACGCTTCGCCGAGCTCGAAAACCTCCGCGAGCGCGGTGGCGTCAAGGCCGGTGGCCGCGGCTACCACGTCACCGACATCGAACAACTTCGCAGCTTCGGCACGGCCAGCGGCTATGCGTCGGTCGTTGTCCTCACTCTCTACATCTCAACCCTCGACGCCGCCCAGCTCTACCAACACACCAATCGCCTCTGGCTCCTGGTCCCGCTCCTTCTCCTCTGGATCAGCAATCTCTGGCTCAAGGCCTCCCGTGGCGAGCTCGATGAAGATCCCGTCGTCTACGCCATCACCGACCGCCGCAGCCTCCTCATGGGAGCCCTCGTCGTCCTCATCGTCCTGTCGGCCCTCTGACACCATAAATTCATGCATCTTCACCAGTAATCCTGCTTCCACAGGTCCCAAGTGCATCATGGAAGCAGGAGCCATTCCCATGCGTGCAGATATCGTTCCCGGAGCCATCTTTCCCGACTACGAACTAAGCGACCATACCGCAACCCGCCGCAAACTCTCCGACCTCCAGGGACAACACCCCATGGTGCTCATCTTGAGCCGCGGAGGCTTCTGCCCGAAAGATCGCCGACAGGCCGAGCTCCTCGTCCATCTCCACCGCGAGATGGAAGTAGCCTACAGCCGCCTCGTCACCATCAGCACCGACAACATCTCCGAGACCAACGAATACCGCACCGGCCTCGGCGCCCACTGGACCTTTCTCTCCGACGCCGGCCGCCACATCCAGAAAGATCTCGACATCGCTGAATACACCGACCCCGTCCACAACCCCATGATTCCCTACACCCTCGTGCTCGAGCCCGGCCTCGTCGTCTTCAAGATCTACAACGGCTATTGGTTCTGGGGCCGTCCCACCCTCGAAGAGCTCCGCCAGGACCTCCGCGCCGTCACAAAAAAAATCCGTCCCGACTGGGACATCACCGACACCGAGCACAAAGCCGCCTGGCAACGCGGCGAAACCGATCGCTTCTACCCCTACGGAAAGACCTACGCCAAGGTCTTCGGCGAACAGGACTAAAAAAGTTTCCTTCCGAAGAGATTCGGACACGATCCGCCCTATACCCCCCTGCCATGCACGCCCAGGCAGCGTCCAAGTCGCCATTTACGAACTACTTATGCGCCCCTCGATAGCATTGCCTCAGTAGTCAGAAAGGGGGGCATGCAAAATGCCCAATGTGCATGGTATCGAGTTCAACGCCAATCAATCCGAGCTCGTAAAGGATCTGGTTCGTGAACTCCTGAAAGATGGAAACTGCGTCGTATACGCGCTCAACAACATGAAGCCGAACGGCGAACTTAGAATGGCGACTACACTGCCAACTCCAAACCCGAGACAGGTCGGCGGAGTCTTCCTCCGGATTCGTCCCGGGATCAATCAGGCAACCATCGTCCGGCCGATGAACGCCAAGGCCGGCGATCCGCTTACCAAGCTAGCCAAGCTAACCCAGGCCGAGACGCTTGAGATGATTCGCATCTGGCGAAAACAGACCAAATCCGGTCCCGTCCTCATCAAATCAACGCCAATCACAAGCAGAGCGCTAAACCTCACGGCCGCCGGCCAATCCAATCAGTCGGGCCGCTAGTGGACCACCCTAAACAGCCCTGATCGCTCAAGGCAAAGCCAGGCATCAGGGCAATTTTTCATACTCCCTCTGAAACACCTCCTGCACCCCCACTCCAAACGCATCCGCAATCCGAAAAGCCAGCTCCAGCGAGGGGGCATACTTTCCCGCTTCTATCGCCAGCACCGTCTGCCGCGTCGCTCCCACCTTCTCGGCCAAAGCCTGCTGCGTCATCTCTCCATGGTCGAACCGCAGCCGCCGAACCTTATTCTCAATCCTCATCTTCGCCTTCATGCCGACACGCTCATTCGGTACATCACCAACTGCGTCCCGGTCCTCAAAGCCTCCACCCCAAACCACACCATAATAATCAGCGTCGGCGACGTAAGCTGCCCCACCGTGAACCACTGTGCCACCAGCGCCCACACCCAGATCCCGCCCAGCACCATCAGCGAAAGGTAGCTCACCTTATAGGCCTTGTACTCGATCAACCGATCCCGCTCATCGGGACCTTCAATCTTGGAAAAGATCGCGACCACAATCAGATACACAATCTGCAAAACAATCACCAGAATGACGTTCCCCAGCACAGACCATGGCCGCATACCAACCCGCAAAATCCCAAAAAAATAGGCGCAGCCCAACAGCGGCGGAAGGAACTGCCCAAAGATCACCTTTTCCTGATAACTCATATAGCCTCCATAAGTACGCTTCAGCGAACTAAATGTAAAATTAAACATACATATTGTCAAGAATGAATTCCATGCTCACAGTTCTCGTCGCGGACCCGCGGTTACCCCTCCTGATTTACTCTGAATAGGAAATGTCCGACGAAATCACAGCTTTACAGCACTTCGACGACGCCTCCCTTGACGCCGCCTTCGCCGCCCTCGCCGTACAGGCCCGCCGCGAAACCGCCTCCCTCAACGAACCCGAAGCTTTCCGCCTCCACTGGCTCGGCCGCAAGCAAGGCCGTCTCAAGCTCATCAGCGAAGCCTGGCTAAAATCCGCGCCGCCCGAAGCCAAAAAAGCCCTCGGCATCCGCTTCAACCAGCTCAAGCAGCAGATCGAAGGCGCCCTCGAGTCCCCAGCCAGCGCCACAAAATCAACAGTGCAGGGAATCGACATCACCCTCCCAGGCACCCTCCGCACCCCGGGCATCCCCCATCCGCTACTCAAAACCATGCACGAGATCGTCTCCGTCTTCCATCATCTCGGCTACAGCACCAACCTCGGCCCCCAGGTCGAGTCCGACTTCTACAACTTCGAAGCCCTCAACTTCCCCCCGAACCACCCCGCACGAGACACACAGGACACCCTCGTCATCGCCAACCAGCAGTCCCGTCCATCACGCGACCGTCTCCTCATGCGCACCCACACCAGCCCGGTGCAGATCCGCACCATGATCGCGCAGGCCCCACCCATCCGCATCGTTATCCCCGGCAAGGTCCACCGCAACGACGCCGCCGACGCCACCCACTCGCCCATCTTCCATCAGATTGAAGGCCTCTGCGTCGACACCAATATAACGTTCTCCGATCTAAAAGGAACTTTAGACCACGCCATGAAGGCCCTCTTCGGCTCCGACGTAAAAACCCGCTTCTTCCCCAGCTTCTTCCCCTTCACCGAACCCAGCGCCGACGTCCAGATCTCCTGCATCTTCTGCGGTGGCAAGGGCTGTCGCAAGTGCAAACACTCCGGCTGGATCGAACTTCTCGGCTGTGGCATGGTCGACCCCGCCGTCTTCGCAGCAGTCACTGCCGAACGCCGAAAAGTAAACCCCTCCGACGACGCCTACAACCCGGAGAAGATCACCGGCTTCGCCTTCGGCATGGGTGTCGAGCGCATAGCGATGATGCTCCACGGCGTCTCCGACATAGGCCACTTCTACTCCGGCGACATGCGCTTCTTAGAGCAATTCGCCTAAGGCCCTACGGTCACTTCGTGACGTGTATACCGGCTTCGCCCGAGGCCTCCCGATGGTCGGCAAAGAAGTTACTCGCGACCAACGGGAGCACCACCCAAAGGGGTACACAAGTCACGAAGTGACCGCCCGCCGCGCAGGCGGCCCGTCCGGCAGGACACGCTGAAACGCCCTTCGAAACTCCCGAGGCGTCTGTCCCTTCAGTCCCTTGAACTGCCGGTTAAAGTTAGCCAGATTCCCATACCCCACCTCATCCGCAATCACCGCAATGGGCTTCTCACTATTCAGCAACAGAGCACAAGCGTGCCCCACGCGCAGATGCGCGACATACATCCCCATCGTCATCCGCGTCTGCCGTTTGAACAGCCGATGCAGCGAGCTACGACTCAACGCCCCAATCTTCACCAGCTTCTCCACCACCATCTCATCGCGATAGTGTTCATGCAGATGCGAGATCACCCTCCCAATCCGCTCCTCCGTCGCCTCCGCAAAGCTCTCACTCTGGTTCGCCTCTGAAGCCAGCGGCTCACTCCCCGTATCCTCCGCAAGCAATAACAAAACATTCAGCAATCCAGTCAACCTCGCCCCCGCCCCCTGCCCAACCATCGCGCAGATGATATCCCGCGCCCTCTCCCTTACCGGTTCAGAAAACGTCAAAGCCCGCGAAGACCGCTCCAGCAGCCGACGAACAGGCTTGAGCTCCACATGAGGATCGATCATCCCCTTCACAAATGCATCGCTGAACCAAAGCACCAGCGCCTGGTGCTCCCGCTCCTTACAAACGTCCTCACTCGAGCACCACGTATGCGGAATCTTCGGCCCAATCAGCACCAGATCGCCATCGTCATACCGCGAGATGTTGTCCCCAATGAACCTCTGCCCACGACTATTCAACGTCAGCGTCAACTCATACTCGCTGTTGTAGTGCCACTCAAACGGAATCGCAGGCAGCCGCCGATCAAACAACACCCACGAGGAATCCTTTGACGTCTTGATGTGCTCCAGAAACGGTTTCATCCCTCGCCTCTAAAATCTCCCCGAATGCCGTCGCAGTTGCTGTTGTGTCTGCTTTTGCCTGTTTTCTTGTTTGTCATCCCGTAGGGATCTGCTGTTGCATTTGCCGTTGTTTGTTCTTCGCCCCCACGTCTTAAAACATCGTCATCTCTACCGAAGCCATGCGGCCTTATCGCATGGCGCACTGGAAAGACCCCCGTATTCGCCGTTGTAGTTGTCGTTGCGTTTGCGGTTGTAGTTGTCGTTGCCCCTCTGGTTGTCATCCCCGAAAGGGATCTGCTTTTGTTGTTGTTTTTGCCGTCGCCAGTCTCCCCAAACCGAAAGCCGACGCAATTATAGCCATCCCGCCCGCCCAGGTGAGATTCCAGTACCACTATTTGACACCCAAAGCCAACAACTCCCCTCCGTCCCGCTCTAAAGTTCTCTCGTAAGCAATCAGCGCAAAGGATCGGAACCGAACATGAGAACCCAAACCGCAGTCCTCGAACACAACGTCGTCGGCAAGCCCGGCGAAAACAGTCTCAACATCGAAGTCGCCCGCCAGCCTCTCCGCGAGATCAAGAAAAAGCTCCCCCTCCGCGTCCTCTCGCAAGCCGACTTCGACCACTGGCAGACCTATGGCTACGTCGTCGTCCGCCAGGCCGTTCCCGCCGCCAACGTCGAGCGCACCCGCAACTTCCTCTGGGAGTTCCAGGAGATGGACCCCAACGACGTCTCCACCTGGAACGCCGCGCAACTCCGCAACCACGCCATGAAGGAGCTCAACAACAGCGGCATGGTCGAGGTCTACAACCACCAGACTCTCTGGGACAACCGCCAGGAGCCCCGCGTCTACGACGCCTTCGTCGACATCTGGGACGACGAGCGCCTCTGGGTCACCATCGACCGCGCCAACCTCAACACCCCCAACCGCAGCGGCCGCGCCTTCGCCGGCTTCATCCACAACGACGTCGACACCACCCTCGACCCGCTCCCCGTCAACGTCCAGGGCGTCCTCTCGCTGGTCGACACCGACGAATCCACCGGCGGCTTCCAGTGCGTCCCCGAGATCTTCCGCAACTTCGAAGCCTGGAAGAAGACCCAGCCCGCCGACCGCGACGGCTTCAAACCCGACATCACCGGCTACGATCTCGTCCCCGTCCTCATGAAAGCCGGCGACCTCCTCATCTTCAACAGCCTGCTAACCCACGGCATCCGCCCCAACACCTCCGAAGACAAAGCCCGCGTAGCGCAATATATCTCCATGACGCCTGCCGACGGAGGCAACGAAGAGATCCGCCAGCGCCGCATCGAATCCTGGCGCGAACGCCGCGCCCCCGAAGGCTTCGCCTTCCCCGGCGACCCCCGCGAATGGGAACGCACCAAATACAAAACCGCCGAACTAACCCCACTAGGCCGCAAACTCCTTGGCCTCGACCCCTGGTAGCAACTCACCGTATTTCCGTCGTTGTCCTTGCTGTTCTTGTTGTCATCCCCGAAGGGGATCTGCTTTTGTCTTTGCGTTGCTCCTGCAGTCGTCCTACAGAGATGAAAACAGGTTACCCAACCCAAGCGACGGAACATATCACCGTCCGTCGCTTCGCACCCAGCGATAAAATCGCTCATGCCGTCTGCCCCTGACACCATAGATAAAATCTTCGCCGTCCACCCCGCCATCCGTTACGTCGCTCTCTACCAGCAAGGCAATCTGACATCCCGTCAACGCTCCGCACTCTCCGGCGCCTCCGCCTCAGAGTCCGACCGCTACGAAGAGCTATTCGTAAATCCAGCTCTCCTCACCCTCGCGCGTCAACGCGGCAACCTCGATTGTGGCGGCGCAAACTTCGTCCTGATCGGCTACGGAAACTTCTACCAACTTGTCATGGACATACCCGGCGGCCACGCCTCCGTCTGCTTCGAACTCTCCTCAAACCCACTCGACTACGCCACAGCCATCCGCACCATCTGCGAGAACGCATAGTCCCGCATCTACTACTCCCCCAACCCAGTCCGCAAACTAATCAGATTCTGCGGCTGCACCCGAATCACTCCACCCCGCGGGCTATCGATATCCGCAATCAAAAAAAACGCCACCGCCACCACCACCGGCAGCACCATAAACAGCTTCGGCTCCATCTGCCGAGCCCCGTATCCCAGCAGCCCATTACAAAAAATAGCAATCGCAAACATCAGGCACCATGCACCCGTCGGAATCCGATTCCACCACGCAGCCTGTGTGTACCCTTGCGAGTTCAACACATCATTCATCCCACTCACCGCCAGCGCAATCACAGGCGAAGGCTGCGCCGCCGCAGGCTTCGAAGCCGCAACCCAAAGTTCATCCTGCATCCGCGCCGTCTCCGAATTAATCTGCCGAAGATCCCCACTGTCTTGCGTCTTATAAAACCGTATCCGCAGATCCGTATATTGCTTCAGCAGCGAGCGCACCTGCGCGCCCTCCGCCGCCGGCAACAGATCAGCCCGCACATACTCCGTCCCAATCGCATTCGCCTCTGACTCTTCATACGACTTGCGCAGGTCATACCGCGCCGTCGCCATCGAAAAGCTGAAGCCGATAATCAACCCCAGCAACGTCAGCGTAGCCGCGAGAACCACCCCAAAGTCCGTCCGTATCGCCTCGGTAAAATCACGCCGCCGCTGGCCCCGCTGCGCGCCAATCCAGGCCGCCAGCCATAACAGAAAAAATGCAGCGACAAACACTACGAATGGATTGTTCAAAGGATTCCTCACGCACGCTCCGGAATCAGCCGCAACCTAAACCCGTTTCTTCATAGCCGATCCAAAGAACCCAAACAGCAGGTGTAGCACCGCCAACGCCAGCGCCCCCAGAAACGCCGCCTTGAACGTAGTCACCGCAAACCCCGGAACAAACTTACTCGAGAACCAAAGAATCACCGCATTGATCACCAGAAAAAAAATCCCAAATGACAAAATCCCCAGCGGCAGCGTAATGATCTTCAAAAACAGCCCCAGCGTAGCGTTGAACAACCCAATCACCACCACCGCAATCAGCGCCGACACGAAGTTACTCACGTCGAAGCCCTCAACAAAATGCGCAACCACCAGCAGGGCCACAGCGTTCAAAATCCAGTGCAAAAGTAAACGAAGCATCGTCCATCCTCATTTAGAAAAATGTCCATCAAAATTTTGTATCCAGAGTAGCGACCAGCATATCCGACCCCACCCGCCTCCGCCACAAATTCCGCACTCACTTCGCCGCTTCATGGTCGTAGCTGATCACCCGCGACACCTTCCACGCCCCATCCTTGTACTGCCACAGCGTAATAAACTTCGCCTCACCCACATCCCCCGGCATCCCCGGATGATAAAACCGGTGCACTCCAATCTCCACCGCACCGTAACCATTCAGCGGATACACCTCCATCGATCCATCCACCAGCTTCCGCGTCACCTTCCCGCAGATGTTGTTTTTAATCGCATCCAGAAACACCTGCTTACCCACCGCCAGCCCTGTCTTGTCGTGATAGAACTCCAGATCGTCCACCACCAGCGTCCCCAGCTTGGCGAGATCGCAGTTGTTATACGCATCGAACAACTCCTTATCGAGCGTCGTGACCGCCCTCGTCAACTCCTCCTGACTCTTGATATCGCCAAGCGCCGGAACCGTCTGCGCCACACAGCGTGCCCAGGCGCCACTCAACAAAACCATCATCAGCAAGACAAAAATCTTCCGCATCGCCAACACTCCTGAGATGAATTCGGAACACCCACCCCAGTACGCAGCACGCAAACGGAATGTTCGTCTCAGTCAGAAGAAAAATGCTTGGCCCCTAATTCGCCCCAGCCGTCACCCCAATCGTCTTCATCCAAACATCCACCAGATCCGGCCACCCCGTCACCGGCAGCTTCGTTCGCCGCAGCCCATACCCGTGCCCACCTTCGGCATAAACATGCAACTCCGTCGGCACACCCGCACGTTTCAAAGCCAGAAAGTATTCCACGGCATTCTCCACATTCGCGGTATGGTCGTCCTCCGCCTGCACCAGAAACGTAGGCGGCGTATCCTTCGTCACCGGAATATCCGGATTGAACTCCATCCCCTTATTCCCAACCGCCAGATACCCCGGATACATCACCACTGCAAAGTCAGGCCTGCAACTCACCTCATCCGCGGCATCCACGAGCGGATAAAGCCGTGTCGCATAGTGTGTACTCACGGCCGCCGCCAGATGTGCCCCCGCCGAAAACCCCAGCACACCAACCTTCTTCGGATCGATCTTCCACTCCACCGCTCGAGCCCGCACTATTCCCACCGCTCTCTGCGCATCCTGCAGCGCCTCCGCCGCCTTCGGATAAGGCCCAGTCTCCGGCACCCGATACTTCAACAGAAAACAAGCCACTCCCCGCAACGTCAGCCAATCGCAAACCTCGGTCCCCTCAAGATCCATCGCCAGAATGCTGTACCCGCCGCCAGGAAACACCACCACCGCCGCGCCATCTCCCACGCCCTTCGGCTCATACACCGTAATCGTCGGGACCGACACATTCCCCAGCCGCACCACCGGCCGCCCAGCAATCTTCTCGCTCGCGGCCGTCGAAGTATCCGCCTCCGGCCCGGTCGTCGTATTCACCCCAGGGCCCCAGGGACCCCCCGTCGGCCAAATTTTCACCACCGCATGCTCCGGTCCAGCAGGCCAACCCGAACTCTGCGCCCACGCAACACCACTAAAAACCATCAACGCCAAACTCACAAAAAATCGCCGCATCCGCAAACTCCCCAAAACCACGCAGCAGCCATCATCGCCTGTCACGACGCCGATACACAACCCAATCCCGCCTCAACATTTAGACTAAAAGTCGTACATCATGAATATTCTCACCGCTTGGCTGCGCACCTACGTCCCCAACATTCCGGTCGATGATCACAAACTCGCCGAAGATCTCACCCTCCGCGGCATCGCCGTTGAAGGCATCCACGCGCTCGCCGCCTCTGATGGAAAAAACAACGGCCACCTCTACGAGATGGACATCACCACCAATCGCGTCGACGCCATGAACCACTACGGCATCGCCCGCGAGGCCGCGACCATCTACAACCTGCCCCTCGCGCCCCTCAACACCAAGCTCCCCATCGGCTCGCTCGTCGACGAGCCCTTCTCCGTCCGCATCGCCCCCGAAGCCAAAGGCCTCTGCGGCCGTTTCACCGCGCAGGTCGTTCGCAACGTAACCATTGCCCCCAGCACAGGCAAAGTCGCCGAGTACTTCTCTCTCCTCGGCCAGAAACAAATCTCGAACGCCGTCGATGCCTCGAACTTCGTCCTCCACGGCATGGGCCATCCCACCCACGCCTTCGACCTCGACAAAATCGAAGGCGGCATCGTCGTCCGCCTCGCCCGCAAAGGAGAAGAGTTAAAACTCCTCGACGGCACCGACCGCACCCTCGAAGCCGACGACCTCGTCGTCGCCGACGAAAAAAAGGCCCTCGCACTAGCCGGAGTCATGGGCGGCTGGGACTCCATGATCACCCCCGAAACAAAGAACATCCTCATCGAAGCCGCATGGTTCGATCCCGCCAGCGTCCGCCGCTCCTCGCGTCGCAACGGCCTCCACACCGACGCCTCCCACCGCTTCGAGCGCGGCGCCGACTTCAACGCAGCCCCCGTCGCCAACGCCTTAGTCGCGCAGATCATCCTCCAGCACGGAGGCAAACTCGAAGGCGAACTCATCGACCTCATCGACCCCGAAGTAGCCGCCCGTACCGCAACCCGTCCCCCCATCGAACTCTCCGTCGCCCAGGTCAAACGTCACCTCGGCACCACCATCGACCCGCAAGGCATCACCTCCGAGATCGTCGCCCAGTACCTCACCTCGCTAGGTTGCGAACTCCTCCTCCACGGCCTGCGTCACGATCAAGCCGTCTACGCCACCAAACTCCCCTCATGGCGTCTCGACCTCGAACGCGAGATCGACCTCATCGAAGAAGTCGCCCGCGTCTACGGCTACAACCGCTTCGCCAACACCCTCCCCGCCCCCGGCATCGTCATCACGCAACCCACGCAAGCGAAAGAAGCCGCCGTCCGCACCCGCCTCCTCGCCCTCGGCTTCAGCGAATCCGTCTCCAGCACCTTCGCCTCCCAACACGACGCCGACCTCTTCTACCGATCAACGAATCCGGGTGCCCCATCCTTTGCGGTCTCATCGCAAAGGGTGGGTTCTTCGCAAAGCGAACCGCCTTCATCAAACGTCGCCACCGTCCCCATGGAGAACCCACTCTCCGAAGAGGCGTCTCTCCTGCGCCCCTCGCTCATCCCCGGCATGGTCACTATGCTCGCGCACAACCTCAACCGCGACGTCCGCGAAGTCCGCCTCTTCGAACAAGGTCAGATCTTCACCGGCACCATCCCCGCCGATGGCACCTTCATCTCCGATGTCCACGAGACCCCACAACTCTCCCTCGGCCTCACCACCGCCGCCGCAAAATACTCGAACCTCTACTCCGCCGAAGACGCCCCCTTCTTCGAACTCAAAGGCGCAATCGAATCCGTCCTCTCTCTCTTTACCCCAAACGGCGGACCAAACGCACTCACCTTTACCCCTGAAGCGCCCGCCTGGCTACAGCCCGGCCGCAGCGCGACAGCCCTCCTGAACAACCAACCCATCGCCCACTTCGGCGAACTCGCGCACACGCAAAAAGAAACCCGCAAGCTCCGCCAACCCGTCTATCTCGCCCAACTCGACCTCGCCGCACTCTACGAACTCCCACTCAGAAAAATCACTGCCCACGATCTCTCCCGCTATCAGGCCGTCGAGCGCGACTTCTCCTTCGTCTTCCCCGACGCCACCCAGTGGCAAGCGGTCTCCTCCGCGATCCACGCCCTCGCGATCCCCGAGTTGCAAAGCCTCAAGCCCGTAGAAGTCTTTCGCGACCAGAAGAAATTCCCCGGCGTCTACTCGCTCCTCCTCCGCACCGTCTTCCAGTCCAACGACCGCACCCTCCGCGACGATGAACTCACCGACTGGTGGTCCCGCATCATCGCCGCCCTCACCGCACTAGGCGGCACCATCCGTGACGGCGCCGCAACACCGTAATAAAGTCACCGTACCCGCCTGTCGTCATCCTGAGCGCAGCGAAGGATCCCTGTATTTGTATTTGTCGTTGCTTGTACATTCCGCCGCGGAGGATCTGCGGGTTGTTTCTAACCCTCCGTGTTTTTAGGTACGCCTTCCCTGCCTCAAAATAAATTTCAAATTCCTGTCGCTTTTTTCGTCACTCAAAAACACGCGGCGAAAAACCACACTCATCCACGCAAATCACCACGACCACACCACAAATTCACCACATCAAAACCACACAAAAACGCGAAACCCCTTCAAATAACGGCCACTCCACCACAATCAAAATTTATTCCGCGAAAAACACGCACCCAAATAGATTCCACCCCACTTTTCCCCAGCAAAAATCCACGTCTTCCGCGTCTATACTGAATTGAATATGAGCTCTTCCACCATCTCCTCCCCAAGCATCAGTGCCGACGAGTTCCAGGCCCTCGAACAAAAAGTCCTCCGTGCCGTGGAAGTCGTCAAACGCGAGCGCGAAGCCCGGGCCACCGCCGAAGCCGAAGTAGAGTCCCTCCGCGCCCAGTTAGCCGAGCAGCAGGGTCTCAACACCATGGTCGAATCCGAACTCACCACCCTCACCAAAGAGCGTGAAGCCGTCCGCCAGCGCGTCGAAAAGATGCTCCAGCAGATGGACGAACTCCTCTAACTTCATTCAAGGAGACCCGATGGCCCAGACTGCAGACCAGACCCTCGAAGCCCCGCAGGCAACCACTCCGGCGGCCGCCGAGCCCACGCAGAACCAGTCCATCGCCGTCGAAATCTACGACCAGATCTATCACCTCCGCGGCACCGACCCCGCATACATCGAACGCCTGGCCTCCATCGTCGACGCCAAGATGCGCGCCGTCTCCGCCCACGGCAACACCGTCGACAGTCTCCGCGTTGCAGTCCTCGCCGCGCTCAACATCGCCGATGAACTCTGCTGCGCCCGCGATCGAAGCGACAACCTCGCCGGCACCCTTCAAAACTCGCAGCAATCCGTCCGCTCCCGCGCCGGCGATCTATCCCACCTCCTCGACGAACTCCTCGAAGACCGCAAAGTCGGGTAGCTTGCAGATCGAATATTTCCAAGCCGGATTGTCGTCCTGCTCAGGAAAGCCGCTCGGCAACAAGAGTTAAGTCCTTTCGCACTCCCGCAGAGTTGCGAATCTCATCACATCCCGATAGCATCCAAACTAAGAACACCGGCCTGCAAAGCAGGTGCGCGAACAACGCTGGTTGAACCAACATTCATTGAACAGGGGCCTGGCTCGTAGACATGGTTCGGTGTGCAGTCCTCCAGTCAGGAAAGCCTAAAGAGCCACGGCAGGGTCCCGCCGTCTTAGGACGGGTTCACCAGCGCTTCGACGTACGGCCCAGTGGGTCGGTCTTCTTTTTAGAATCGAACTGAAACTTAATCAGCCGCCAAACAGTTCACCGCTAGTAGTTTTATTAGCAGTTGCCGTTGTTTTTCTTGTTGTCATCCCCGCAGGGGATCTGCTGTTGTGCTTTTCTATCTTGGATTTCCCAACTCATCGCGAAATCCAGCCAGCCTTCGACAGTGCCTCTGTCGCGACATCTGACCCTCCCAGAACGTGCACCCCTACCTCATCCACGCCGGCCATCTCCTCCTCCCCACCTACGGCGTTCTCGCCGCTATCGGCCTCATGGCCGCCCTTACCCTCAGCCTCCGCACCGCCACCATCGTCGGTCTCGATCCCAACAAACTCTGGAACGCCGGTCTCTTCACCCTCCTCTCCGCCTTCGCGCTCTCCCGCCTCCTCCTGATCTTCGCCAACCCCCGCAGCTTCGTCGCTGCTCCCATCCTCCTCCTGATGGTGCCCTCCCTCAATACCATCGGCGTCCTGCTC
>CAZZZG010000092.1:0-16339 GCA_964658525.1 uncultured Edaphobacter sp. | reverse complement strand
CACCACCCTGAAATCCACCACCATGAAAGCCCCCGCCCGCGAATGACGCGGCACGATATCCACCGCGGACACCACTGAATCCATAGCCTCCGCGATATCCATAACCACGCCCATAGAAGCCTCGGCCATAGACGAATCCGCCACCATACAGGTAATACGGGGAGTAGAAGCCAAAGCCGAAAGGACTGAAGAACGGTCCGCCAACGGGCAGCCAGTCATATCCGTAAAGATAGGGATCCCATGCCCAGCCCGGCGCGAATCCTCCGTAGCCGTAGGCAGGACCATATCCGGCATACTCCGCTGCCAGATCGACATTCGCTTCGCCGAGGTACTGCGAGCGCAGTTCGCTCCAGCGATAGAGATCATCCTGTGTGCGGTCCTTGTCAAAACCAACCGATTTTACGCGCTCGCCCGTCAGTGCAAGCTGGTGTCCGCCCTTCACTTCGATCGGTTTCACATTGCTTTCGAGATTGCTGCCGGGATAAACCGCAGCCTTGCCGTCGAAGGCCCGGACCGTATTCGCATCTGCATTGAACTCATACAGACCATTCTTCAGAATCTGCGTCTGACCACCCTTCTGATCGATCAGGATTCTGTTCTGTGGGTAAAGCTGGTCGGCCTCTACCTCTGCACGTCCGCGCTCAACCGACACCTCGGTGTGGGTCAGGTCTGGCCGGATCATCTTCACGGTGCTGTTCTTATCGAGTCGCAGGAAGATGCCCGGTGTCAACAACATCTCCACCTTACCGTCCGCGGTCGCCAGATACTGTCCCGGTTCCACCTCGGCGTGCCCTACGGAACGCGCTGTAACCTGCTGGCCATCGATCGAAGCCTGACCTTCTACATAATTGAGAGTTCCTGGGCGGGCTGGGTTCGCGCCGGGCTGCTGTCCAAAAGCCGGCACAAACAGAGTCGCCAGGGCAAGGGAGAGAAGTGAAGTTAGCCTTGGCATTTCATAAAACCTCTGTCCATTTAGATGTGACAGAGAGGTAAACGTCACAACAGACTCAACCTATGCCTGACCATTGAACCCCATGTAGTTCAATAAGTTGCTGTCGATGACCAACGTGTGACCAGGGTGAGACACAACGCCTTCAAAACAGCGGAATATCCGCTCGCAGCGCCGAAAACCTGTCAAAAGCGAACTAAAGAACATTTGTAAAAGTTTTGTTGTCTCGATGCGCTTACGACCGGCGAAGATCAAATTGAAAAAGCTGGCGCACATTCACGCCAGCCTCTTCGCTAACTCGCTAAAGCGAGAAAGCTACAAAATATACCGCGAGAGATCCTGATCCTTCACAATCGAAGCGACCTGCTGCCGCACGTACTCAGGGTCCACCACGACAACCTTCTCCACGCCCGTCGCGGTCTGCCGTTCAATCACGGGTAGTGGAGGCGATGGCACCTGCGACTCTGACGTAAGCGATGCAGACACAGGAACTTCGCCCACCACACCCTCTTCCGTAATCTCCGCCCTTGGACTCTTGAACAGATCTGGGGCCTGGAAGCTGATCTCGTCCAGAACGCGCTCAAGAATCGTATGCAGCCTGCGCGCCCCAATGTTCTCCGTAGTTTCGTTCACTTTGAAGGCGAACTGCGCCATCTCTGCAATCGCCTCTTTCGTAAACTCCAGCTTCAAACCTTCCGTCTCAAGCAGCGCCACAGACTGCTTCACCAGCGACGACTTCGGCTCCGTCAAAATGCGAATAAAGTCATTCACCGTCAACGAATTCAGCTCAACGCGAATCGGAAACCGTCCCTGCAACTCCGGAATCAGATCACTCGGCTTCGAAACATGAAAGGCTCCAGCCGCAATAAACAGAATGTGATCGGTCGAAACCATCCCGTACTTGGTGTTAACCGTTGTGCCCTCAACGATCGGCAGAATATCCCGCTGCACGCCCTCGCGCGAAACATCAGGCCCATGGCCGCCTTCACGCCCTGCAATCTTGTCGATCTCATCCAGAAACACAATCCCCGAGTCTTCTACACGCTCCACCGCAAGCCGAGTCACCTGATCCATATCAATCAGCCGGTTCTCTTCCTCCTGCACCAGGTAGTCGAAGGCCTCAACAACCTTCATCTTGCGCTTCTTCGTGCGCTGTCCAAACAGGCCCGGCAGCATGTCCTTCAGGTTGATATCCATCTCCTCCGAACCCTGGTTGGAGATGACCTCAAAACTAGGCTGGTTGCGGTCGCGCACATCCAGCTCCACCGTGCGCTCATCCAGCTTGCCCTCGCGAAACTGCTGCCGCAGCTTCTCCCTCGTCCTGTGCTCGCGATCTCCTGACTTCTCCTCGTGATCATCCACCGGAACCGCAGTAGGAAGCTGAATCACGTTGCTCCCAGGCTCGTGCGTGGCCGCTGCCGCAGTCGTAGCGGCCGCAGGTGCCGCAGATGGCGTCGGAGGCAGCAGCAGATCGATCAGCCGATCTTCAGCCGCAATCTCCGCCTTGTCCTCCACCTCTTCCATCTTCTCTTCGCGAACCATGTCGATGGCGATCTCCACCAGATCTCGCACAATCGACTCCACATCGCGCCCCACATAACCCACCTCGGTAAACTTCGAGGCTTCGACCTTCAGAAACGGCGAGTTCGTCAGCTTTGCCAATCGCCGCGCAATCTCTGTTTTACCCACGCCCGTTGGCCCAATCATGATGATGTTCTTCGGCATGATCTCGTCCGCCAGCTCAGGCGAAAGCTTCTGCCTGCGCATGCGGTTGCGCAGCGCAATCGCCACTGCCCGCTTGGCCGCATGTTGTCCAACCACGTATTTATCAAGCTCCGCGACAATCTCTCGCGGCGTCATCTCATCAAGCGCAAGCGCCTGATCCTCTGCTGCTCCGGGTAAAAAAATTGCCATCTTGCCGTACTCCTGGTCGCATATCGCTGCGACGAAACTTTAGGGGTTCTACGGACGGCCGCGACTACTGGTTCGCTGGCGGTTCGGTCTTCAGCTCTTCGACCGTCATCTGGTCGTTGGTGTAAACGCAGATCTGGCCCGCAATCCTTAGACTCTTCACCGCGATCTCACGGGCGCTTAAATCTGTGTTCTCCATCAGAGCTCTCGCACTGGCCAGCGCGAAGCTGCCGCCGGACCCGATCGTCGCAATCCCCTCGTCCGGATCGATCACGTCGCCGGTGCCCGAGATCAGAAAGGTGTACTTCGGGTCCGCCACAATCAACAGCGCCTCTAACTGCCGCAGCATCTTGTCGGTACGCCAGTCCTTCGCCAACTCGACCGCCGCACGCCCCAGGTTACCGGCATACTGCTCCAGCTTCCCCTCGAACCGCGCAAACAGCGAAAACGCATCCGCGGTCGATCCTGCAAACCCCGCCAGAACCTTATCCTGATAGAGACGGCGTATCTTCTTCGCCGTTCCCTTCATAATCGTGGCTCCCAGCGACACCTGTCCGTCAGCCGCCATCACGACAGAGTCGCCGCGGCGCACGCAGATCACAGTAGTCGAACGAATTCGCCGCCCCTCCCCCAGATCCAGAGGATGGGTAAGACCGGACGGAAGAGTGGAGGCTTGTTTTACAACAACAGGCGACTTTGTGCGGGAAGAAGAGGCTCGCTTCATGGGCAATCTCCAGTATATCGTGCGAGCGAACCTGTCCCTCGAAGTCGCTTCCCGGTTCCATACCCGGAAAGTTGTGTACTGATACAGCACCTTCTCGCTGACGATCGTCTTGCCATGGTCTATGCTTTTTGGCAGAGACTGTGTTTTCGCTGATTACAACCCATCTGCCGCTCACCCTCCGTTCGCCGCGAGTCCTGATCGCCATTGGCGCAACGACTGCGGCAGCAATCGGTGTCACCACCTACGCTCTCACCCGCCGCAAGCCTTCGGCCGAAGAGTTGGAGCGGGAGCGTCGTGATCTGCTGGCACGAACTGGGCGCATCACCGATGGAACCATCATGGACACCATGATTGCGGATGTTCGCAAACCCGCGCTGGATCTTGAAGACGACCCGGAGCCAGTCCGCCAGGGTCCTATGACGCCGGAGATGATCGTCTACGTCTACCGCATCGCAGGCGTAACCTACGAGTGCGCACAAGATGTCACCATGCTTCCCGAACTGGTTCATGGCGTACGCACCGATCTTCCCATCCAGGTCCGCTACGCCCCGCAAAATCCTGCGAATAGCATCGTTGTAGCGGAGACATGGAGCGGTCTGCGGCTGGGAACCCGAGCACCCGTGCCCTATCCCTCGGAAGAGGACGAACTCGGCGAACCGATCTAGGCCCTGCGCGGGCGGCGGTCACTTCGTGACGTGTATACCCCTTCGGTTGGCGCTCCCGTTGGTCGCGATCAAGAATCTTTTGCCGACCATCGGGAGGCCCTGGGCGAAGCCGGTATACAAGTCACGAAGTGACCGCCCCGCGCGCAGCGGGTATCTCTCTGTAACGGTGCCGTAACCCTTGTCGATTGAACCTAACCCGCGCGCAGACTACACTTAATTACATGCACATGGTCGCCACTCCGAATAGCAAGATGCAGCGTGTTCTGCAGCTCTCGATGGTGCTCACGCTCGCATACGTCGGAGCGACCTTCTTCTTCGGTCTGCGCGCTCACTCCCTGGCACTCATCTCTGAAGCCGGCCATAACGTCAGCGACCTGCTGGCTATCATGCTCTCGTTCGTAGCCGTCTACTTTCAATCTCGCCCCGCCACGGATCAGAAGACCTTCGGCTATCAGCGAGCGGGTGTGCTGGCCGCATTCGTCAACGCCGCCACCCTCATCGTGCTCTCGGTATGGATCGCGATCTCCGCGATCCACCGCTTCAGCGAGCCAGTCGCAGTGCAGCCAAAGCTGATGATGATCGTCGCCGCGGCTGGCGTTCTTATGAACGGCACCGTCGCCGCCCTGCTCTGGAAGTCTTCAGGCGACGTCAACATACGCAGCGTCTTCCTCCACATGCTCGGGGACACGCTCTCCACCGCCGCCGTCATCGCAGGCGGCGCAGCCATCTTCTTCACTGGCATGTCGTGGATCGACCCAGTGCTCTCCATCCTCATCGCCGCGATGATCCTCTGGAGCTCGGCCGGCATCATTCGCGAGACGCTGAATATCCTGCTCGAAGGCACGCCTCGCAACCTGGAACTCGGCGAGATTCGTCAGGCTATGGCCTCCGTCGACGGTGTTCTCAACGTGCACGACCTGCACGTTTGGAGCCTCGGCTCGAAGTCTCATGCACTCGCCAGCCACGTCACCATCGCCGAAATGCCGATGTCCGAGTGCGGCAACATTCTGTCGGATATCAAATGTGCCTTGCGTGACCGCTTCCAAATCACCCACACCACCATCCAATTTGAGATAACCGACTGCGAGACCACTCATGGTTGCGCAGCCCCTCCGGAGCCCGAAGAAGTTGGGGTTCACGGACATAGTCACGGGCATGACCACGACCACTCACACTAGCTGCAGAGGTGGTGTCGGTATGACCCATCATTTTGGAGGCAGCCAGTGCAGGAAGCTGTTGCTACTGAAATACCTTTACGCGCCAGGCCCACTGGTCGCAGCTACCGCATAGAGTCGATCGATGTCCTGCGCGGTTTACTGATGGTCATTATGGCGCTGGACCACACAAGAGATTACTTCTCAAACGTCGCCATCGATCCAACCGAGCCCGTTCATTCCTGGCCAGCCCTCTTCATCACTCGATGGATCACCCATATCTGCGCCCCCGGATTCCTCCTTCTGGCCGGCACCAGCGTCTACCTCCAGCGCCAGCGCAAAAGCGCCGCCACCCTCACGCGCTTTCTGATCACTCGCGGTCTATGGCTCATCTTTCTGGAGGCTACAGTCGTCAGCGTGGGCTGGTCGTTCAGCTTTCACTCGCCCATCTTCCAGGTCATCTGGGTTATCGGTGTTTCGATGGTTGTCCTTGCCGGTTTGCAGTGGCTGCCTGTCTCCGTCGTCGGTGTCTTCGCTGCCGTCGTTATCTTCGGCCACAATCTGCTCGACAGCATCCACGCCCAGGCGTTGGGAAACTGGGCAGATACTTGGTACATCCTCCATCAGCGCGGGTTTCTCACGCTGAACGGCCATCCCGTCATCCTGTACGGCTATCCGATCCTGCCCTGGGTGGGAGTAATGGCTCTTGGCTACAGTCTCGGTCCTCTCTTCGTGCAGACTCCGGAGCGCCATCAGCGCTTCTCCGCCCTCTTGGGCACGGCTCTTCTCGGCTTATTCACGGTGTTGCGCCTCACCCACAGTTACGGCGACCCCGGCCCCGGCTGGCAACATCTTGCTACCCCAGTCAATACCTTGATGTCTTTCTTCTCAGTCGAAAAATATCCGCCGTCGCTGCACTATCTGCTCTCCACTCTTGGCGTGGTCTTCCTGTTATTCGCGCTCGCCGACTATGCGGTCGAGCACGCCCGCGCAGTTCGCATCCGCGCGTTCCTCGACGTCTACGGCCGGATTCCTTTCTTCTTCTACATCCTGCATATCTTCCTGTTGCACGCGGTGGCTCTCACAGTGGCCGCGTCCATTCGACCGGACTGGCGGTTCTGGATCACGCCCTATGTCATCTTCATCGGCCACTTCAAGAACTGGGGCTACTCTCTCCCCGTCGTCTACGCGATATGGATCAGCGTGGTCCTCGTGCTCTATCCAGCCTGCGCCTGGTTTGCAGGACTCAAAGACCGCCGTCGCGACTGGTGGCTCAGCTACCTATAAGCGTTTCAGCTTCACAAAGAAAGGCACGAGCAATCGCCCGTGCCTTTCCCTTAAAACTTAGTTCTGTGCCCCCGATCAGAGCAAAGTCTAGACCAAAGTCGCGTCGAGAGTGATCGTCGCAGCCTTCAGCACCTTGGACACTGGACAGCCAAACTCAGCATTGTGCGCCAGCTCATCGAACTTCGCCTTATCGATGCCAGGAATCTTCGCCTTCGTGGTCAGGTGAATCTTCGTGATGGTCGGAGCTCCGTGCACATCCAGCGTCAGCACAGCCGTCGTCTCAATCGTGTCAGGAGTAAATCCTGCTTCAGTAAGTTGCCCGCTGAGCGCCATCGTAAAGCATCCCGCATGCGCCGCCGCAATCAGCTCTTCGGGGTTGGTGCCCACGCCATCAGCGAAGCGAGTCTTGAAGCTGTACTGCGTATCCTTCAACGTGCCGCTCTGGGTTGAAATCGTGCCAGTGCCGTCCATAATCTTGCCGTGCCATACTGCGCTTCCGCTGCGATCCATCGTATTTCTCCTTTGGTTTTCAACTGTTGCAAATCAACAGTACCTCCTTCGATGCGCCGCTTGAACCAAAGGACCTTGAAAATATCTTCATCTGCGATAGCATCTCGGAATGCTGCTGACATCGGCTCCCGAATCCGCAACCAATCAGACCGCGACCTGCCCGATCCCCTCTCTTCCGGTTGAGCATCACTCCCGCTTCTGCCCTACATGCTCCTCGCGGCTCGAAGACAGTCGCTGCAAGCTCGTCTGCCGAACCTGCGGCTACTTCCTCAGCTGCGCCGACTTCTACTAGCGCTACCTTGTACCCTGGCTAGCCTTCCGAGCCGCTTCAAACTCGTCATTCGCCTTCCACTGAATAATCGTCGGCGCGCTCAAAGCCTCCCAGCCCAGCTCCATTCCAAAGCGATCGAGCTTCGCGTTCCCGCTGAAGTCCCAATCCTCATGAAAGTTGTCGCTGAAGTTGTGATAGTCATGCTCCGTGAAATCCTCATGCTGCTTGTGTCCCCACGCCGCATCATGCCCTTCGTAAAGATTCCCCGTCTCAATCGAGAACGCCGGAATCCCCACACGCGACAGGCTGAAGTGGTCCGAGCGATAGTAGCTTCCCGCTGAAGGCTTAGGATCCGGCACAATCGCAAGATTAAATCTCTTCGCCGTAGCCTCCACGGTCGGATAAAACGTAGTTCTCTGCGCGCCATTCACATTCGTCTCCAGCGGCACGCCAATCGGCAGAATCATGTCGTAATTAATATCCAGCGCAATCTGTCCCGCAGGAATCGGCGGATGCTGCCCGAGATACTCCGACCCCAACAGGCCCTGCTCCTCCGCCGTCACCGAAGCGAAGATCAACGAATGCGGCAGCTTCACACCCGACTGCGCCCACGCCCGCGCCATCTCCAGCAACATTCCGCAGCCCGTCCCATTATCCGCAGCACCGTTATAAATATTGTCCCCAGCCATACCCGGCACAAACCCCAGATGGTCGTAGTGAGCCGTATACATCACAGCCTGGTCTTTGCCGCCAGCATTCGCCCCCGGCAAAATCCCCACCACATTCGGCGACTGGAACGACCGCACCGTGCTCTCGATATGCGCCTTCAACCGCACCAGCAACTCCACCGCCTTGAACCCGCGCTTCCCCGCCGCAACAATCTCCGCATCCGCATCCATCCCACTCGACGCAAAGATCTTCTTCGCCACATCCAGCTGAATCCAGCTAGCCGCCTCCAGCTGCGGATTCTTATCATCCCGCAGATATGTCTTCTCACTCGTATTCGAGTTCTTCACCACATCCCAGCCATAGCTCGCCAGGTCCGTGCGATGAATAATCAGCGCGCCCACCGCACCTTTCCGTGCCGCTTCTTCAAACTTATACGTCCAGCGCCCGTAGTAGGTCAGCGCGTCGCCGCCAAAAAAGTTCGGGTCGGTCGAAGGCGGATCTCCCACAATGCACAAAATCACCTTCCCCTTCACATCCACGCCCGCATAGTCGTTCCACTGAAACTCCGGTGCATCCACGCCATACCCGACAAACACAATCGGCGCATCAACATCCACACTCGGCGTCAGCATGCGATTGCTCACCGTATAATCGTCCGCATATTTCAGGTCGATCGAATACAGATCAATCGAATTCCCCGCAGGCTTCTTCGGGATCAACGACATCGTCGTCTTCTCCGGAATCACCTTCGTACCGACAAAGTTGATCTGCTGCAGATACGTCCCGTTGTCCCCGCCTGGCTTCAGCCCATACAGGGCAAACTGCGTCGCAATGTACTTCGCCGCAATCTCGCTTCCCCGCAGCCCAGGCCCGCGACCCTCCAGCAGATCATCCGCAAGAAATCTCACCTGCGCACGAATCTTCTCGTTGTCAATTGACGACTCCGCCGCCTTCACGGCAGGCGGAATCGACTGCGCGATCAGCGCTCCCGAAAGCGAGAAAACCGAGGCAACCACAGCGGCAGCAAAACGAATCTTCATCAAACTCATGCTCCTCGAGTACGACATTCTTCGACACGATCAGTCTAATCGCATCTTCCCGGAGCCACGCGGCCATCCACTCGAACAGCGCATTCCGCCCCGCCCGCGTCGCAGCCGTCGGAAGTACTTTTATTTTGATATGTTTATTCGCATGGTGATGAAGCGCTTCGGTAGAGTTCTGGCGTTCCTGTTGATCGTCTCCCCGATGGTCTCCCCACTCGGTGCACAGGACAAGGCACTCGCTCCCACTCCGCCGATGGGATGGAACAGCTGGGACGCCTACGGCCCCACGATCAACGAAGCCCAGTTTCGCGCCAACATGGTCGTTCTTGCGGCGCAGTTGAAGGAGTTCGGCTGGCAGTACGTCGTCGTCGACGAAGGGTGGTATCTGCAGAATCCCGAAAACTTCTCCATGCCAGAGACGCTGCGCTACACCCTCAACGCTGGCGGACAATATGAGCCCGCGCCCAACCGGTTCCCGTCCGCCATCAGCAACGGCTTCGAACCACTCGGCGATGCCGTGCATCAGGAAGGCCTTAAGTTCGGAATTCACATTCTTCGCGGCATTCCGAAGAAGGCAGTGTTGGCCAACACGCATATCGGCGTCACTCACTACCGCGCCAGCATGGCCGCGGACACGACCGATACCTGTTCCTGGAACCCGGACAACTTCGGCGTCAAAGCCAACCTCGCCGGACAAGCCTGGTACGACGCACTCATGAAGCAGTACGCCTCCTGGGGCGTCGACTACATCAAGGTCGATTGCATCAGCCATCCCTACAAGAGCGCCGAGATTCGCATGATCCATAGGGCGATCGAGCAATCCGGCCGCCCCATGGTGCTCAGTCTCTCTCCCGGGCCAACGCCGATCGAGCATGCCAATGAGGTCGCGAAGAACGCACAGATGTGGCGCATCTCCGACGACGTCTGGGACCACTGGGATAAGGATCCCGAGATGCCGTGGTCTCAGAGCATCAAAGGTCAGTTCTCCATCCTCGCCCAGTGGGCGGAATACACAAGGCCAGGAAGCTGGCCGGACGCGGACATGCTGCCCCTCGGACAGCTTCGCCCAAACCCAGGCGAAGGCAAACCCCGCGCCTCACGACTCACCGAAGATGAGCAGCGCACCATGATCACCCTCTGGGCCATCGCACGCTCGCCGCTGTTCATCGGCGGAAATCTCACCCAGATGGACGATGCGCTGACATCGCTCCTCACCAATCAGGCCGTCATCGATATGGACCGCTACTCCACCAACTCCACCATGAGCACAACCGACGGAGACCTCGTCACCTGGACCTCGCAATCCATCAAGGCGGACAAGCGCTATCTCGCCATCTTCAACCTCGGCGACACACCCATGCACGTCGACAAGACCTTCGCCGAATACGGCTACATCGACCGCGCCCAGTACAAAGTCCGCGACCTCTGGCAAAGAAAAGAGCTCGGCACGCTGAACAGCTTCCAGGTCGATCTACCCCCACACGGCTCAGTCGTCTACTCCCTCCACGACTAACTATCGCCTTCCGCCCAGCAGCATCTACTGGATTTAATTTGGGGGAAGCTGTATCCGGCGTAGAGCGTCAACGGTTTCTTCCGTGTCGCGAATTTGTGCTGTATCAAAGCCCATTCGATCATGGGCGACCCAATGGAGATATTTAGCCAATTCTGAGTCGGCGGCTTGGCTGAGAAGAAGTTCATAAAGACTTCCGATATATCCATCGTACTCATCTTGTGCGTTTGGCTCGTCCTTGACCCCGATTGGGTCCCAAACCTCGAGGAGAAGATGCCGTATCTGACCGCGGATGCTGCTCGAGTCGGCCTTTTCGATTTTGGGTGCGGGGGGCTCATGCCAGCCATAGTCTCATGCCTCCAATAGCTCTACAAAATCTTGGTGCTACGCAACGGCCCCGATATGTTAGTCACTGTTGCTGGTCCAATGCAGATAGTGTCTAGCGTAGGAAAACAAGTTTGCTTCACGCCCAACTTCGCCTTACCATCGCCCTTAGTGGACTCCTTCAAAAACAAACCGAAGATAGATCTCAATCAGGCACGATCGACCGAGGCCGAACGCCTCGTCTCCGCCGGCAAGGCCGACGACGATGACGCCTTCGAACTCAAGCTCCGCCCCACCCGCCTCGCCGAGTTCATCGGTCAGGAAAAGGCCAAGGAGCAACTCGCCATCGCCTTGGAAGCAGCGAAGTCGCGCGGCGAAGCGCTCGACCACGTCCTCCTCTTCGGCCCTCCCGGCCTCGGCAAAACCACTCTCGCCACCATCATCGCGAACGAGTTGGCCGTCGGCTACCAGCAAACCTCCGGCCCGGCCCTCCAAATCCAGGGTGACCTCACCGCCATCCTCACCAACCTGCGCGAAAAACAGGTTCTCTTTCTCGACGAGATCCACCGTCTCCAGCCTGTCCTCGAAGAAAAGCTCTACACTGCGCTCGAGGACTACAAACTCGACATCATCATTGGCCAGGGTCCGGCCGCCCGCACGCACGTCATGGAGATTCGGCCCTTCACCTTCGTGGCCGCAACCACACGCCCCGGCTTGCTTTCCTCACCCCTGCGCAGCCGCTTCGGTATCCTCCTTCGTCTCGAGTTCTACACCGACGACCAGCTCCGCTTTGTAGTCGAGCGCTCCGCCGAAGTCCTCGGCGTCCCCATCGACCACGACGGCGCCGCCGAAATAGCCATGCGCTCTCGCGGAACCCCGCGCATAGCCAACCGCCTCCTTCGCCGCGTTCGCGACTACGCCCAGGTGCGTGCTCAGGGCGTCATCGACCGCCCAACCGCCCAGGCAGCCCTATCCCTGCTCGAAGTAGACGCTCACGGCTTTGACGAACTGGATCGCCGTCTCCTCCGCACGATCATCGAAAAGTACGATGGAGGCCCTGTAGGCCTCAACACCCTAGCCGCAGCGCTGGCCGAGGAACAAGACGCTCTCGAAGAGGTCTACGAACCGTTCCTCATCCAAATCGGCTTCCTCGACCGCACGCCAAGAGGACGAGTAGCCACCCGCCTGGCCTACGAGCACCTGGGCATAGAGATGCCCCGCAAACTGAGCCTGTTTTAGCTCATCTTCCTTCCGACCAACGGGAGGACCTAAGGTTTCAAGCGACCAAAGACCGGTATACAAGTCACGAAGTGACCGCCTCCCGCGCAGGGAGCCCGTCCGGCAGGACACATCCAAAAATAAAGTTGAAGAACGTGGTGTATTTTCCGACGCAAAATTTGTGGTGTTTCCAGCCACACATTCACCACGATCTACACCACGTTTACCATGACAAAACACCACGTTACGCAACAACAATTTCCCAAAACCCCTGCAAAACACCACAACCACCACGCCAGAAAAAAATCCCGGCGTGGTGGCCAAAATTTACTGACGCAAATCAGCGGGAACGAAGTCCGAACTCAGCATGTTGGGTGGTCCGGTCAGATAGTAGGTGGGAATCTTAGGGAACTGCTCTTCGACGAGGATGAGGGTGCGGAAGTCGAAGCTTTGCACCTCGGCGCGCGACTCCATGTGATTGCGGGTGATGGCTCCGCACAGCGCGGTTACAAACGTCTGCGGGTCGAAGGTGTGATTCGTCTTGGGCTCGGTGTGTTCCGGTAACGGCGGTGGAGGCTGACCCGCCGGATCTTCAGGAAACGGCGTGATCTTGGTTTCGAGGTTGAAGCGTACCGTGCGGGCGTTTGCGGCGCGGGCGGCGGCGTCCGGATGCGATTTGCCGGGGCCGATGCTGTAGTAGTCGGCGTAGAAGCGGGTGAAGCGGAAGAGCTGCTCGGCGTAAGTGGGAACGTAGGGGCTGATGAGCTTCTCTTGCTTGGCGAAAGCTACGGCGACGGGTGAAAGAGCTAGGTCGTTCTGCTGGTCGTCGAACTTTGCGTTGCCGTATGCGGGGCCGTGGTGGAGCTTGTCGCAGATGAAGGTGCTCTGAGCCTCAGCGAGCGTTATGTCGCGAGTATAGACGCGTTCTTCGCGTGTGTACGGCTTGCCGTCAACGCGGCGGCAGGACTCCGGGTTGAGGAACTGATCGTGCCAGATGAGCGAGACGTGATCGCTGGTGACGCCGGTGTCGGTTTCGAGTTCGGTAGCGAGATGGTCGAGGCCGTCTTCGAAGGACGGGAGAGTGTTTTCGGGGCGTAGGCCGCGGCCTCCGCGATGGGCGGAGACGACAAAGATTTTGAAGTACTCCGCGTCTTCAGGATGAGCGGCCTTTTGTTCGGCGACGACCTGCTGGAGGATGTTCGGGTAGTCGGAGATGATGCCGTCGACGCGGAGGTCGATGAGTGCGCGCATCTTCGCGGGGTCATTCGTGGTCCATGGAATGACTCTGATGCCTGCTTTGTGAAGTTCCGCTACGTTGACCGGGGGATTGGAGCCAAGGACGGTTGCATCGTTTGGAGAGAGCACCGGCGTTTGGGCGTTGTGCGCCTTAGCGTGCTTGTCGGCGGCGGTCATGAGTCCTAGGAAAGGGTTCGTCATAGGGGTCTGTTGGGCGGGGATCGATGCTGCGGCTAGCAGGAGAGTGGTGAGGATCTGCGTTCGAATGGAGGGTAGCATGACGAGTGATGATAGTGGCTCGAAGTTGATAGAGCGTGAATGGAATCATTGTAGTGGTCGCCAAGCGAACGAATCGGGTTCACTTGTTTGCAAGTGACGATAAAGGCGTTTCACAGAACTGATGATCCAAACGGCACGGGTCGCACTCGATAAGTACTGAGCCCTGAAGGCAACAGCCGAGCCAACGTCGCTTGCCCGGAAAGGTAACCATCCGGCCAAGTGGCGAGGAGCAGGTTTCAACTAAGCCTCCGGTCCCAAAAATCAAAATCCCCGCCCATTCGCGCAAACGGGTGCGAGATAAGGACGGGCACCTGGTCTTTTGGCTTTACTTCTTAGGCCGCGACTCCGGCGGCACAAGACCTGCGAGGCGGTAGTACACAACGAGCTGGCCGTAGTGTTCACCGCTATGCTCGATGATGCCGTATGCAATGTCGATAACGCGCGCTTTCTGCTGAGGGTAATAAACAACCTCCGTCATCAGGCCTTTGTCGCCTTTCGACTGGATAGCGGTTGCGCCATCGGCGAAGGACTTCTTGACGAACGCAACGATGTCGGCCTTGGACTTGTATTGCTCTCGCTTCGGATCTTCTGCCGCGGGAGGCTTCTGGCCCATCGCAGGATTCGTGAAGTAGTAGCATGAACCCGCCGCGTGCAGCAACTGCTCGGCGAAGCTCCGCTCCGCGGGTGTCGGTTTGAAGTCGTATTTGTCCTCGGGAAAATCTTCGGCCATCGCCGTCAGCTTGCGGCCAATCTCATTCCAGGAATCGAGCACGACTTTCGATTCCGCATCTGCAGGTTTGACGGCCGTATCTTTCTTCATCGCGTCCTGGGGATGAGCGGGAAATGCGAATGCCAGCAGGACGATGGCGAGAAACGGTATTTTTTTCATTTCTTTCTCCACGGTTGAGTTTCGCGAATCAAACCTTCAGCCCCTTATTTCGCCTGCGCCAGTTCCGCAACAACTGCGGCAATTTTTTCGAGTATCTCGTTCCAGCCCTCGAGTTGCCCGCTGTTCTTGGCGCTCTCCATCGGTTCATTTCCAATGAAAGTAAGCTTCGTCTGGCCGTTTCCTAAGTCCTCAAAAAGAGTCACGTCGTAAGCACCCTCGATGGCCTAGACTCGATTCCCAATTGCGCAGGGTCAATCTTGTTTCCCTCCGGGTCAGAAAAGTACATCAAGGAAACGATCTTCTCGTACGGAACAATCTCGTAGTATTCAACCGCATTCCAGCCCTCCTGCCCATCCGGCGCTTTCATGCAGCAGAGAAGTTTTCCTCCCACGCGAAAATCCATTTTGCAAACAGGCGCAGTAAGCCCTTCGGTCCCCACCACTGCATGATGTACTTCGGGTCTGTCCACGCCTTCCAAACCAACTCGCGTGGGGCATCAAAAACTCGTGTAATAACCATCCGCTCTGTCTCGTTAACCGTGTTTTGTGTCATCATCTGACCTCCTCTTCTTTCATTTGCTTCACAACCTCATCAAGCCTGTCGAAACTCTCTTCCCAGAATCGGCGATAACTAATCGCCCAGTCGCTGACGGTCTTGATCGCCTCTGGCCTTAGCGTGCAGACGCTCTCTCGTCCACGTTTTGCTTTGATCACAATCCGCGCCCGCACCAGGTAGGAAATGTGTTTTGAAATCATCTGCTGCGAGAGCGCAAACGGTTCCGTCAATCGGTGCACGGGGGCAGGCCCGCGCGCGAGCCGTTCGACGATTGCCCGTCGAGTCGGATCAGACAAAGCCGCAAATGTTGTCCCAAATCTATCCACAACCAAATGGTAGTGGGTTATTCGGCAATGTCAAATGCAAGTTCGCGCTTCGTGGTTTCTGCCCGAATGTCTTAGCCACAGAAAGCGGTGCTGATGATACTCGACCTGCCAGGACCTCGGCGACGAATGGCGAATCGCCAACGCGCTCATCGACACCGGACTAGTACCGATATGCCGCTTTGTCAGAAGTTATCTGAAAAACTCCGGAGGCAGCAGCTTAGGCTGTCCGGAGGAGGGCCGACAAGATTCCGTTGTGGGCTGCCAGTTTTGCTTCGGCGGTGGGGCGGTCGAGCGAGAGTTTTTGCATGACGATGGCGGTCTTGATGGTCCCGGCTTCGGTGAGCAGCTCTGTTGCGGTAAGTTGGTCGACGCCGGTGGCGGCCATGATGATGCGCTGGGCGCGGTCGACCAGTTTGGCGTTGGTGGTTTGCATGTTGACCATGAGGTTGCCGTAGACGGCTCCTGTTTTGATCATGACGCCCGTGGAGATCATGTTGAGCACGAGCTTGGTGGCTGTGCCGGCCTTCATGCGCGTGCTGCCGGTGAGAATCTCGGGGCCTGTGACGGGGGCAATGGCGATGTCGCAGGCGGCGGCGATTGCGGAGTCGGGGACGCAGGCGAGGGCGATGGTGAGTGCGCTGAATTTGCGGGCGTGGGCGAGGGCTCCTAAAACATACGGGGTGCGGCCACTGGCGGCTATACCGATGAGAGCGTCCTGTGCAGCGATGCCTGCCATGGCCAGGTCGGCTGCGCCTTGCTCGGGGGAGTCTTCGGATTGCTCGCTGGATTTGCGGAGGGCGGTGTCGCCGCCGGCGATGA
>CAZZZG010000091.1:0-16433 GCA_964658525.1 uncultured Edaphobacter sp. | reverse complement strand
GGTACACAAGTCACGAAGTGACCGCCCTCCGCGCAGGAGGCCCGTCCGGCAGGACCCCGCTACAATAAACTCATGATCCGCAAAACGCGCCTCTTCACCCCTGGTCCGACCCCTCTCCTCCCCGCCGCCCAGTTCGCCATGGCTGCGGCCGATATTCACCACCGCACTCCCGAGTTCCGCGCGATGTACACCCGCGTCCTCTCCCAGCTCAAAGAGTTCGTCGGCACCAAAAACGACGTCATCATCCTCTCAAGCAGTGGCTCCGGAGCCATGGAAGCCGCCGTCTCCAACCTCACCTCCCCCGGCGACCGCGTCCTCGTCCTCACAGCCGGAAAATTCGGCGAGCGCTGGACCGGCATCACCAAAGCCTTCGGCTGCCACGTCGACGTCGTCAGCGCCCCCTACGGCAGCACCTTCTCCCTCGACGAGATCAAAGGCAACCTCCACCTCGAAACCCGCGCCGTCTTCGTCCAAGCCACCGAGTCCTCCACCGGCGTCCGCCACGACATCGAAGCCATCGCCAAGCTCCTCAAATCCGAAAACTCCGAAGCTCTCCTCATCGTCGACGGCATCACCGGCCTCGGCACCTCGCACCTCGACATGGACGCCTGGGGCATCGACGTCCTCATCGGCGGCTCGCAAAAAGCCGTCATGATTCCCCCCGGCCTCAGCTATCTCGCCGTCAGCGCCCGCGCCTGGGACCGCATGGAGGCCACCTACAACCCGCGCTACTACTTCGACCTCCGCAAGGAGCGCAAGAACGCCGCCAAGGGCGAATCCGCCTACACCCCCTCCGTCGCGCTCATCGCCGCTCTGGGCGCAGCATTGAACTACATCGCCGCCCAAGCCGGCACGCCCGAAAAACCCGAAGGCGACCTCGCCGAAGGCCGCAAGAAGTTAGTCGATAACGCGATCACCTGCGCCGCCATGACTCGCGCCGCAGCCACCGCACTCGGCCTCAAACTCTTCGCCCCCGTAGGCAACGAAGCCGCCGCCGCCACCGCCATCGTAGCCCCCGAAGGCAGCGACTCCGGCACCCTCGTCAAGGGTCTCAAATCTCAGTTCGGCGCCATCGTCACCGACGGCCAGGGCGAGATGAAGGGCCAGCTCTTCCGCATCGCCCACATCGGCTTCTTCGACTACATGGACACCATCGCCATCATCGGTGCCCTCGAACAAGTCATCCACAAAACCAAATTCCCCGCCCCCAACTTCACCTTCGGCAAAGGCCTAGTCGCAGCCCAAACCTTCTTCGCCGAACACGCAAAATAACAGTCCAGCCAAACCATAAGAGTTCTGCGAAAAAGGTAAGTCCGGAGCTCATCCGGACTTACCTTTTTCACTCACCCTACTGCACCGCCGGCACCTCAATCCGCAGAATCTGCCCAGGAGTCCCCTGCGGAGCAGCTCCAAGGTTCGACACATACAGCCGTCCATCCGGCCCGAACGTCATACCCGTCGGCACCGCAAGCCCTGTCACCACGTCTTGAATGGCCCCCGAGCGTGTAACCCTCACAACCTTCCCCGCGCCCGGTGTCGGATATCCGGCGGCATCCGAAAGCTCCAGCACATACAACAATCCATCCGGCCCAACCTTCATCGAAACGATCGTAGTAAACCCAGCCTTCGAGCTCACAATGTTCCAGTTGAAAAACGAATCGAGCGTCCCGGCAAATCCCGGCAGCGGATTCTGAATCAGGACACCCTTCTCCACAGTCATCACCTTCGCCCACTGAGGATCGATCGGAAACAGATTCAGATTCCCGACGTACAGCACCCCCTGCTCCTCCACCAGCGAAGTCGGCACAATATGACCCTGCGAAGCCGAGACATCAATCACCTGACTTACCCTGCCACCAGGGGTTACCGAGAACACCTGTCCATGGTTCGGCTCCACCGTGATCAGGCTACCGTTCGAGCTGATGAGTCCATACCACGTCCCGTCCGGCTCATAGTCATCGGGGCTCGTAATCTTCGCCGGAAACTCAACGAGCGCCTGACTCAGATTTGCAACCGTCTTCCAGCTCCCATCTTTCAGATCCACTTGAAGCAACGCATTCGGGAAGCTCGTATTTCCGTGCGAACATCCTCCTCCCGCCGTTACGGCATACAGACTTCCATTCTGAAACACTACGTCCGCAACCCCCAGCACGTCGCCCTGGGCGTCTACAGCCGATGGAAGCCCGCTGCTGAGCGTCGTCCTGACTCCGCTCGTATCGATCCTCGAGATCCGTGCAGTCAACCCTCCCTTATAAGGTCCAATGCCCGGAACCTGCGTGCAGGCCTTCCCAGTGAACGTGCTACCGCCCAGCCCAGCCTCCGCGACGTAAAGAGTCCCATCGCGACCAAACGCCAATCCCCTCGGACCCTCCAGCCCTGAGGCATACAACGTTGCATTGGCCGGCAGTTGCGCCAGCATCTGAACTCCCGACACGCCGCTCGCAACCACAGCGGCACACAAAAACGACGAAGCGAATGTAGCTCTCTTCATGGAGATCTCCTCGGTTGAATCGCAATCAAACGCACGTATAGAGCCGTCTTTCAGGCCTTACGTCATGCGGTCACAAGTAGTGGGGGGGCCGGGGGGCCTGCGAAAGGGTGCGCACTGCCACGCCCTGGCATCTGCGCTCCAAGACTAAGACCTTCGAAATAGTCTCAATCTGAGACGTGCGCCTCTCAGCGGCATCATCCTATACCCACCTCGCTTTTCTTGTCATCAATTCGGCTGTCGCGCCTGGCAGCTGCCGTGCCTGGGATACGAGCATTAGGAATAAATCCTCTGGTTTAGAGATGGACTGACACTCTTTCATGCACGCCCGCCGCTGACGCTACGGCTTGACCAGTCGCCACTCTAGTCGAGGCGCGCAATCCTCTGTCAAGCCCCCAAACCCACTAAACCCATATCAAACAATGACATCCCCGTGGCACATGAGTTTCTTCCAATCCCGTAAAATAGAATCAGCATAGAAAATAGCCATAATCGCAAGCGAACGACGACAACAATCACCCTAACTCCCTTTGTTGGAAGAATTTAGCCGTAACCCATTTAGATAGACGAATTTAGCGCTCACCATCCCCTCTATCTAAATGAAAACAAATAACTTGTGCGCGGGTAACGGGGGGGGTACCCCCCTCCAACGACCAGTCACAGTGAACAGACACCGAACGCAGAGGTCAACTTTGAAGATCGTTCTCGCCGAAAAAGTCTCTCCCGCCACACTCGCAGTCTTCCAACAAGAACCCGGCTGGCAGATAGTCACTCCAGATCAGATCAAAAACGGACTAGCCGCCGAGCTAGCCGATGCCGACGCCCTCGTCGTCCGCTCCGCCGTCCAGGCCGACGCCAAGCTCCTCGAGTCCGCCCCCAAACTCCGCGTCATCGGCCGCGCCGGCGTAGGCGTCGACAACATCGACACCGACGCCGCCACACATCGCGGCATCGTCGTCATGAACACCCCCGGCGCCAACGCCGTCGCCGTCGCCGAGCTCACCCTCGGCCTCATGATCTCCCTCGCCCGCGCCATCCCCCGCGCCAACTCCACCATGCACGCCGGCAAATGGGACAAAAAATCCCTCCAGGGTCAGGAGCTTCGCGGCAAGACCCTCGGCATCGTAGGCCTCGGACGCATCGGCCTCGAAGTCGCACGCCGCGCCGCCAGCTTCGGCATGAACATCATCGGCTACGACCCCTTCGTCGCTCCCGTCATCGCCCGCGAGAACAACGTCACCCTCGTCCCCATAGACGACATCTTCAAGGCCTCCGACTACCTCACCCTCCACGTCGGCCTCACCACCCAGACCGAAGGCCTCATCAACTCGACCTCCATCAAGATCATGAAGAAGGGCATCCGCATCATCAACTGCGCCCGCGGCGAACTCATCGTGGAGCAGGCCCTCGCCGACGCCATCAAATCCGGCCACGTAGGCGGCGCCGCCCTCGACGTCTTCCACCAGGAGCCGCTCAAAGAGTCGCCCTTCTACAACCTCGACAACGTCATCCTCTCCCCTCACATCGCCGGAGCAACCGACGAAGCCCAGGAAGCCATCGGCATCCAGCTCGCCATGCAGGTCCGCGACTACCTCAAGCTCGGCGTCGTCCAGAACGCCGTCAACCTCCCCTCGCTCTCGCACGAAGAGTACAAAGAGATCGCTCCCTACATCGAGATGGCCGACCGCCTCGGTCAATTCCTCGCCCACGCCACCCCCGGCAACCTCGAAAACATTCAGATCTCCTACACCGGCCGCATCGCTGCCGGCAAAACGGACCTCATCCGCAACGCCGCCATCGCCGGCATCTTCAGCAGCGCAGACGGTGGCAGCACCGCCAACCGCATCAACGCCGCAGCCATCGCCGCCGAGCGCGGTATCCGCATCCAGGAAGACAAAAAAGAGTTCACCCCCGGCGGCGCAGGTTCGGTCCTCAAGATCGTGCTCCACTCCTCCGAAGGCGACGCCAGCGCCTCCGCCACCGTTCTCCACGGAAACTCACCCCGCCTGCTCAGCTACGACGGCATCGACATCGAAGCCCCACTCCACGGCACCCTTGTCGCCATCCGCAACCACGACGTCCCCGGCGTCGTCGGACGCATCGGCACCATCCTCGGCGAGCAATCGGTCAACATCGCCAACTTCGCCCTGGGCCGCGCCCACTCTACGCAAAGCCAGCGAGTTCCCCACGGCCAGGCACTTGCCGTCGTTCAAATTGATGTTCCCAAGGCCGCTTCCGCAACCGCAGCCGTCGACGCCCTGCGCAAAGTAGAAGCCATCGCTAGCGTCCGACTCATCGAACTAGGCAAAATTTAACGCTCCAACAACGGATGGGGCCTGAAAACGCATCTTCAAGCCTCATTCTGCATCCCAATAAGCAAGAGACCGAGAAAGAAAGCCATGCCGCTCTACGAATACGAATGCACCACCTGCCATAAGCACACTGAAAAGATCCAGAAGTTCTCCGACCCCGAGATCACCGTCTGCCCTCACTGCGGCGGCCACCTCGAGCGCGTCCTCTCCGCTCCCGCCGTCACCTTCAAAGGCGGCGGCTGGTACGCCGACGGCTACGGCAACGCCAAACCAAAGTCCTCCGGCGACACCAACGGCAGCACCACCAAGAGCACCGCAACGACGCCAAGCACTGAATCAACCTCCTCGAGCACCACACCTGCCGCCGCGCCCGCAGCTCCAGCAACCGCTTCTACACCAGCCGCCTCGTCAAAAGACAGCAAGTAGAGCCGCACGCCGCAACATCGAAGCCCGAAAGATGAGGGCCGGAAGATGAAAGTAAGAATGAAGCAAAGAAGATAATGCTTCTCCCTCCGGCCCTCCTTCCGCTATCCTCGATTCAAATCCAGTCATCCTGACAGCAAGAAACTCTGCCCCAGACGCAGCATCCGCATCGTCGTCGCCTTTCCCATCTCGCCAGAAGGGTGAAGCAAATGGAGCAAACCGTCGCAACCGTCCCCGATTCCAAAGCTCCATCAGGCCTGCGCGTCAACATACTCTCGCCAACCGAAACCCTCGCTCAATCCATCTCCACCATCGCTCCCACAACCACACCAACGATGACGATCCCACTCGTCTTCGCCCTCGCAGGCAACGGAACCTGGCTCGCTTACCTGCTCGCGACAGTCGCCGTCCTCCTCATCGCCCTCTGCATCAGCCGCTTTGCCCGCTACTCCTCCTGCTCGGGAGCGCTCTACACCTATGCGACCTCAGGCCTTCCTCCCTTCGTCAGCAGCATCGCAGGTTGGGCTCTCCTTCTCGCCTACATCGCCACAGGAGCAGCCGTCGCCGGAGGCTTCATCAACTATGCCAACGTCTTCCTCACCGCCATCTTCGGCCGAACCGCTTCAGCAACCATCCTTGGTCTGCTATGCGTCGCCGCATCCACTGCCATCGCCTACCGTGACGTCCAGGTATCCACGCGCCTCATGCTCTGGATCGAAGCGCTCTCCGTCCTCTCCATCGCCGTCGTCGTAGCTCTCCTCCTCAAGCACAATGGTCTCCACATCGACCCACCACAAATCCACCTCACCGGAGTCTCTCCCTCCGCCGTTCGCCTCGGGGTCGTCTTAGCCCTCTTCAGCTTCGTAGGCTTCGAGAGCGCCACCACACTCGGCCACGAAGCCGTCAATCCACTCCGAACCATCCCTCGCGCCGTCATCCAATCCGCCATCTTCTGCGGCCTCTTCTTCATCCTCTGCGCATACGTCGAGACTTTCGGCATGGCTGCAGCCCATCAGGACCTCGGCACCTCAACCGCACCACTCAGTGTCCTCGCAACCCTGGTAGGCGTGCGACCTCTCGGCCCACTCATCGACTTCGGCGCACTGGTCAGCATGTTCGCCTGCACTCTCGCCTGCATCACAGCCGCCGCACGCGTGCTCATGCGCATGGCCCACAACGGCCTCGCCCACCGCCATCTCAGCACCGCCCACCAGACGAACGCCACCCCCAGCGCCGCCGTTCTCCTCACCGGTCTCTTCACAGCGCTCCCCGTCTGCGCTCTCGCCGCCCACGGCGTCTCCGGCATCGACATCTACGGCTGGATGGGCGCACTCTCTGTCTACGGATTCATGACCACCTACGGCCTAGCCGCACTCGCGCTCCCGATCTACCTCAAGCGCAACGGCTACCTCACTCCAGCCACTATCGCGCTCTCCCTCGCCGCCACCCTCGCCACTCTGCTAGCTCTCGCTGGGACCCTCTACCCAGTACCCGCTCCACCGCTCAACTGGCTCCCCTACTTCTACCTCGCCTACCTTCTCTGCGGAATCGTATGGTATTTCATCACCCGCAACCGTACCTCAAACGTCGACTAACTAGCCCGAGTGCATCTACTCTTCTCCGATATCTTCATTCCAGATCTCCGGCTTCTCCGCGATAAAGCCGGCAAGTAGATCCGAACATTCCTGCGAATCCAGATCGATCACCTTCACTCCAAGATCTTTCAACCATTCCACTCCGCCGGCAAAGTTTCTGCTCTCCCCCACCACCAAAGTGCGAATCCCAAACTGCCGAATCAATCCGCTGCAGTACCAGCATGGTGCCAGCGTCGTCACCATGATCTTGTCCTTGTAAGACCGCTGTCTTCCCGCCCGACGAAATGCATCCGTCTCTCCATGCACCGACGGATCGTCCTGTTGCACCCTCCGATTTCTTCCCGAAGCCAGCAGCTTTCCCTCTTCATCAAACAGCGCCGCACCGATCGGAACACCACCCTCACTCCGACCGGTGCGAGCCTCTTGCAACGCGACCTCAAGCATCGCGTGATACCTTGCGACCTCCGTCATCCCCTAACCTTTCTCTGGCGGCGGCGGAACTTTCTTGCCAGCCCTCCGCGCCTCTGACAAACCAATTGCAATCGCCTGCTTCCGACTGGTCACCTTCTTGCCACTGCGACCACTCTTCAACGTGCCCTTCTTCATCTCTTTCATCTCAGTCTCAACGTTCTTGCTCGCCGAAGGACTGTACTTCCGTGTCGAGCTCTTCTTCGCTGCCGTCTTCTTCGCTACCTTTTTCGCAGGAGCTTTCTTCGCCGATGTCTTCTTCGTCGCTGTTTTCTTACTCGATCCCTTCTTTGCCGCTACCTTTTTTGTCGTCATGGTTTTGCCTCCTCATTCTAAGAGGCTGCAACACTGCATCAACGTTGCATCAAGAGTTCACATCGGATCCGAAACATTCTCCACTCAATTCATTGTCTGCGTCTTCGTCTCCACAACACAATCCCCGCGAGCGCTGCCAGCGCCGTCACGCCCACAAGCCGCAATGTCATCTTTCGTATCCAGGAAGACGTTCGTTCTAACGAACCCTCCTGCAACGCCGCATGCACCGCATCCAGATCCGCAGCCAGCCCAGGGATCGTAATCAAATTAAAGTCTGTAACGGGCAACGATCCAAAGATCCTCGCAGGAGACGGCGGCGCTCCGCTCCTGTCCTTCGGTATCGCGATCATCATCGCATTCGCTTCGGCATCGCGAGGATCATCAAACAGCGCCGCATCCGCCGTATTCGGAAACAGGGTGTCATTTCCCGTCATCTTCTTCTCAATCGCAGCGACGCCATCCTGACACACACCTAGCGGATAGTACCCCCCAAACGGAAGATCGGGCCGCGACAGATGCTGATGCACATACATGATCAGCAACTTCCCAACCAGCCGCGTCACTTCCACCGCATCCGCATCGCGATACTCATGTGCATGACGCCCCAGCACCCACGCCTGATCCAGCGTGTCCATCGTGCGAAACTCCGCCTTGCCATCGATGCCGAAGTACCAGCTCACATCAGCATTCACCTTTGGTCCGCGAATCTCCCACTCATACTCCGCATGGCTCACCGGCACCAGCAGCGATCGCTTTGTCCCAGGAATCGCAATCTGCGAGTTCACAAAGAACGGCATCATCACATCCTGGCCCTTGTAATGAAAGTGTCCGAAGTTCGCGAAATACCGGGAATCAAACACCTTCACCGTATGCCTCGTCCGCATCAAAGCCTGCATCAGCGCCTGCGGAGTCGTCGCCGTCTCACCGCCGACCTCAGCAGTCACCGTCGCAGCTCCATCCAACGCATTCAGCCCCAGACGATTCAACACATCCGCCAGCCTTTGGCTGTCCGCATGCATCGGCGCGAGCTTCGGATTAGCCACGTCCCCACGCACCACACCAGCACCCAACTCAGTAACCAGCGTCGCATTCGAAAGCTCCGGCTGCGTCGACGGTTTATCGAGACTGATCGTCTCCGCCTTCTTAGCCGGATAGGCCCCCAGATCGAGATACTCCGCAATCACGCCATTATCGACACCATTTGGCCAAGCCTCAGTAGGTGCACCCGACGGCGTTCCCGGTGGCGTGCCTGGATGTTTCACTGCGCGCGAGATCACCCCAACCGTCGGATTGACCTCCTGCATCGTCCATCCCGGAAAGCGATCGAGCCCCTGCCAATCCTTACCAAGAATCAGCTTACGCAGCCTCTTGATCAGAGCCGGCGTCATCAACGCAGGCCCCTTCTTGCCGCCCTTATCCAACTGCGCCAGCAGCGCATCGGTGAATCCAGGCGTGGCTGACAACTCCCGCATCATCTGCGACAGCAGCACTGTGTTCGCCGGCAACGGCTCCTCGGGCACAACATATGGAGCCTCGCTTCTGCACCCAAACATGGCGAGCAAAACGCTCACATAAACTCCACGACGAACATTCCTGGACAGCAGGAGACACACGCGCATCCGCTCATTAAACGCTAAGCCGCACGGCACGCAAGGACTTATTTGAACTCAAAAATACAAGGTTTTACCGACGCTAAGGAAATCGCAATCCAAACGAAACGCCGCGTGAGCAACCACCGTAAGAGCAACTACTCGCCCTACAACGGCCCCAGCGCATCCAGCTTCTTCGTCACCAACTCATTCAGCAATCCCGGATTCGCCTGTCCCTTCGACAGCTTCATCACCTGCCCGACGAAGAACGCAGCCACGGTCTTCTTCCCTCCGCGATACTGCTCCACCTGCTTCGCATTCCCGGCGATCACCTCATCGATCATCGCCTCAATCGCGCCAGTATCTGAGATCTGCTGCGGCTTCTCCCGCTCATACACAGCAGGAAAATCCTCGTTCTTCTCAAACGCAGAATCCAGCAGCTGCTTCAGCATTTTGCTCGACAGCTCACCCGACTCCGCCAGGTCCGCAGCCATCACAACGCCTTCCATCGACACCGGCGACTGCTCCAACTCCAGCCCCGCAGCCCGCAAGCGCATCGTCAACTCACTCGTCAGCAGCGCAGCCACACGCCGCGGGCTCTTCGCCTTCTTCGCTGCCGTCTCAAACCGATCTGCAAACTCCCGCGTCGCCGTCAGAGTAGCCGCATCCTGCGCAGAGATCTCGTACTCCGCGATCATCCGAGCCCGCCGCGCCTCCGGGAGTTCAGGCAGCATCTTCAAAATCTCCGCTTGCCACTCTGCTCCAACCACCAGCGGCGGCAAATCCGGCTCCGGAAAGTACCGGTAGTCATGCGCCTGCTCCTTACTCCGCATCGAGTAGGTCCGCCCCTCAGCGTTATTCCAGAGCCGCGACTCCTGCACCACTCGCCCACCGTCTTCCAGCACGCCAATCTGCCGTTCGATCTCGTACTCCACCGCCGCGCGAATGTAACGGAAGCTGTTGACGTTCTTCACCTCAGCCTTCGTCCCAAACTCCTTCGCACCCTTCAGCATCACGCTGACATTCGCATCACAGCGCAACGAGCCCTCTTCCATATTGCAATCGCTCACGCCGGTATATAGCAGAATCTCCTTCAGCTTAGTCAAGTACTCGAACACCTCATCCGCCGTGCGCAGATCAGGTTCGCTAACAATCTCCACCAGAGGTGTCCCACACCGGTTCAAATCGATATAAGTCTTCGACACCGAATCCGCGAACCCGTCATGGATGCTCTTCCCCGCATCCTCTTCCATGTGCAGCCGTGTCACACCAATCCGCTTCGTCACTGCCGCGCCTGCAGCGTTAAGCGCGGGCACCTCAATCCACCCATGCTCCGCAATCGGCTTATCGAACTGCGAAATCTGATACCCCTTCGGCGAGTCCGGATAAAAATAGTTCTTGCGCGAAAAAATGCTTGTCTCGCGAATCTCGCAGTTGATCGCCTTCGCTGCGAGCACAGCGAACTCCACTGCCCTGCGATTCAAAACCGGCAGCGCCCCCGGCAACCCTAAACAAGTCGGGCAAACATGAGTATTCGGCTCGCCACCATACTTGTTCACGCATCCGCAGAAAGCCTTCGAGGCCGTCAAAAGCTGAACATGAACCTCCAGCCCAATCACAGGCTGGTACTTGGCAAGAATCTCAGGCGTAATCTGCGTCAAAGTAGGCATTTTCACCTCTGATTCTAACAAGTGCCAGCAACTCTCGCAGGGCTGAGCCCCGCGCGACCACCGACAAGCTAACATCACAGCAGACATGGAACCCATCACCCACTTCATGACCGGCGCCGTCCTCGCCCGCTCCGGCTTCAACCGCAAGGCCGCCTACGCCACCCTCGCGATGACCCTCGCCGCCGAAGCTCCCGACCTCGATACTCTATGGTCAATCCGCGGCCCCATCGCGTCCTTCCAGCATCATCGCGGCTGGACCCACACCTTCATCGGCCTGCCATTCGAAGCGGCCGTCACCGTCGGTTTCATCTGGCTCCTCCATCGATGGCGTCTGCGCCGAAAAACTCCCCAAGCCGATCAGAGCCCCCATCCAGGCAAACAGGCCGCGCCCATCCGCTGGGGTCTCCTCTATTGCTTCTCTCTCATCGCCCTGCTCAGCCATCTGCTCCTCGATTGGACCAACAACTACGGCATCCGCCCCTTCTTCCCCTTCGACCCTCACTGGTACGCCGGCTCCATCGTATTCATCTTCGAACCGGTCATCTTTCTTCTCCTGCTCACCGCTCTCATCGCCCCGTCGCTCTTCGGCCTCATCAACAGCGAGATAGGCGCTCGCAAACCAGCCTTCCGCGGTCGCGGCTGGGCTATCTTCGCTCTCCTCGCCATCGTTGCGCTGTGGGCACTTCGCTTCGTCGAACACGCCAAGGCTCTCCAGCTCGCTCAAACCACTGACTACAACGCCGCCCCCGTCTCCCGCGTCTTCGCCAGCCCCTTCCCCACGAATCCATTTCACTGGGAGACAATCGCCGAAACCCCGCAGTTTTACCAGATAGCCTCAGTCGACACCCTCAACAACCTCGTCACCACGAGCACCCAGGCCGACGTCTTCTACAAACCACCCACCACTCTCGCCACTCTCGTAGCCAAACGAAGCTGGCTCGGACAGGCTTACCTCGACTGGTCACAATATCCCATCGTCACCGACACAGGCGCCAACGAAGCAGGCCTCACCACCGTCACATTCCGCGACCTGCGCTTCATCTACGACACACCTTTTTTGTCTGGTCGCAAAGATCCCCCACTTTCGGGCGCTGTATTCCTCAATGCAGATCGCCGCATCGTTCGCATGGAGTTGGGCAACCGCATTCAGCACTAAATTCGCGAAAGTCGCCTAACTCTCTTCGACAGGAAGACTCGTTCCCCTTCGCCGATCGAAGACCTTCCGCAACACGTACACCAGCAACAGCACTATCAGGATTCCGCTGAACCCAAGCACATAACTGAGGTGCTGATGGATCATATGCGTAACCGTGTGCAGAATCGCCGGCCCATAGGTAATGGTGATCAAGGCCCAGATCAAAAACCGTATAAACTTACCGACGCAGATCGCGGAAAAAAACCAGAACACCTTCATCTCGAAGACGCCCGCCGCAAACTCAAACAACTTCACCGGAGTCGGCGGTGGCATCATCGCCGGAATCATAATTGCAAGAAACTCTTGCTTCGCGAACCGGTCGCGCATCTGCTCATACCGTTGCCGATTAATCCGCTTCAGCAAAAACAGCTCTCCGCCCGCGCGCCCGAGATAGTACGGCAACAAACTACCGACCGCCGAACCCACCGCAGCCATAAAACAATAAAGTAGAAAACGCGACTTATCATGCACCACATAGTCGATCAGCAGCGCATCGATCGGCACCGGAATCGCCGCCGAATCGATCACCGCCAGCGCGCCGATACCCCACACGCCCAGCGGCTTCAATGCCGCAAGCATCACAACGTTCAATTTATGCAGCAGCGCAACAGGAGAGATCTTCACGGGGTCCTTTTCATTCTATCTGTCGTCAGCCCTTCCATGTCGATCGCGCTACGTAAACTCTCAATGCCCCGTACGCCCCGCCAGCAGATCCAGCGCATGCGGTAGCACCGGCAAAATCGATGCCAGCGAACTCCTCGCCCCAGACGGACTGCCCGGCAGATTGACAATCAAAGCATCTCCCAGCGTTCCACACACACCACGGCTTAGCGCGGCAAGCGGCGTTTCCAGCAGCCCATCTGCCCTCATCCGCTCCGACAAACCATCTACCAGTCGCTCGCAGACCATCCGCGTAGCCTCCGGCGTTACATCGCGCTTGGTCAGCCCGGTACCTCCGGTCGTCACAATCAGGTCTACAACTTTAGAGTTACGTCGCAACGCTTCGGCGATCTGGTCGATCTCGTCCGCCAGTATCTCGCTCAGCACCTGACCGATTCCTGCATCTTCCAACAGCTCACAAACAGCAGGTCCCGAGAGATCTATCTGTTCCCCGCGAGAACAGCGATCGCTGATCGTCAGCACAACGGCACGAACATCCGGCGCAAATCTTAGAGTCACCGTTCCAGTCTACGGTTTCACCCCACATCTCTGGAAATTCGTGCGCATTCTTCTTTCCCAATACCAGCGTCAAAGGTGAGAAAATAAAAGGGACTATGCAAACCGGTGCAACCCGCCGGGGATCACGATCCGTTCCGCTTGCGAAACTTTCGCCTCCCGCAGCCGTCAGACCACATAGCCCATGCCCTCACTCGAGACTCCGCCCAAATCCGCACCTCCCAATCAACCCCTCAAGGTGCGCACAGGCCGCTACGGCGAACTCGAAGAGCACGAACTCATTCACCTGCTCGACTCACTCGACGACGAGCGCTCCAAAGCGCGCTTCCGTGAGTCCATCTACATCTCGGTCATCATCTATCTGGCCATCTTGTGGTTCCTGTTCTACGGCCCACGCGTGCTCTTCCATCAACCGCGCCTCATCAGTCCCGCGCAGGTACTCAAAGATCGCGAGCAGCAGCTAACCCGCCTCGATGATCCAACCAATCTTCCTAGAACCAGTGCTCCCAAGTCTCCACCGCCACGGCCAGTCGTTGACCAGAAGATGCTGAAGCAACTGCAGGCAATGCGTAAAGCTGCCCCCCCAGCTCCAGCCGCCCCGCCTAAGCCCACTCCCACGCCTCCCGTCACGCAACCTGCGCCTCCGCAACAGGCAACTCCGCTTCCTCCAGCCCCACAGCCCCAACCGACGCAGCAGCCGGCCCAGCAGGCTCTCGTCGAAGCCCCAAAGCCCGTCCCAACCCGCCCAAACTTCCGGTGATGCCATCCGCCAGGCCGCCCAGGGCGCAGCCCGCGACCACGGCAGCGCCGGTGACTCTGGTGGACAAACCAGCGGACGCGGCGGCATGGGCACCGGCGCCGAAATCCTCTCCGACACCCAGGGCGTCGACTTCGGCCCGTATATTCGCCGCATCCTTCAGGACATCAAACGCAACTGGTATCCCCTTATTCCCGAAGAGGCCCGGCCACCCCTCAACAAACAAGGCGAAACCCTCATCCGCTTCACCATCATGCCCGACGGCCGCATCGCCGCCATGAACCTCGACGGCAGCAGCCAGGATCAGTCCATCGACAGAGCCTGTTGGGGCGCCATCACCGGCGAGGGGCAGTTCCCCCCGCTCCCGGCCAGCTTCCACGGCCCCAACCTCGAGCTTCGCATCGACTTCCTCACCAACAAGCCCCTTCCGTAACACGCCCTTCAGATCATGGAAGAGCAGAGCGAACTAGAAGGTCTCAGCTCATAGCTGCGGCTGATTCAGCGTGTGTAAGAAAATGTGCCGCACAGGTCCGTCGAGTTCGCTATCGCATTCAACGTGAACTCCGGCACGTTTGGCCCCGAGAAAAAGGCGAGCTTTAAAGTTCGCCCCGCAACATAGGTCGCCATCCACTGCGTATCCTCAGTGCCACACAGAGTGTTGTGATGCATGAACTTTTTCGCCGACGGAATGTTCAGCCGGTAAAGATTACCACTTCCACCGGCTGCGCTGTCTGCATCAAAAACCGCGCTCACCTCGCCCGGTTCAAGATGCCGTATCTGCGCAATCACAAAACCGATGAAGTTGATCGTTAGCTTTTCATCGGAGATCGCGATATCGCCTGTGATCGACTGTGCCGTCGAACTCTCTGCACGCCACATCCCCTTCTCCTGCGCGCCAGCAGACACACCGCAGGCAAGCATCAACCCCACAACCGCGTAGAACAATCTCTCACACTTCATACCTTAAGGATCACACTCAGCCCGTCTTTGAGCAACTTTCGACTGATTATGCGTCTACGGACGCCTGTCACCGCCGACCGGAACAAGTACTTCGACCACGCTCCGTCATCTATCATCAAAGAACAGAATCAGACACGACACATCGGCACCCACCATCGCAAACCACACCCCATCGAAGCCCCTCCAGACCGAACGCCGCCGACAGATTCGCGGTCTGCTCCTGCTTGCCCTGGCCGTCTTCCTGTTTACTCTCCTCCGAGCTGACGCACGCGCTATCTTCCATCAAGGTTGGTGGCGTCTATGGTGAAGCCTCCAGAACATCCCCTCATCGTTCTCGTCGGCCCCACCGCCAGCGGCAAAACCTCCCTCGCCATTCATCTAGCCCAGCACTTCAACGGCGAGATTGTCAGCTGCGACTCGGTCGCCGTCTATCGCGAGATGGAGATCGGCACCGCCAAACCATCGCACGAAGAGCGCACCCTCATACCTCACCATATGATCGACGTCGCGTGGCCCGACGAGCCCTGCACCGCAGGCGACTACAGCCGCCAGGCTCGCGAAGCCCTCGCCGGCATCACGGAACGCGGCCATCTCCCCATCGTCGCCGGGGGCACCGGCCTCTATCTCCGCGCCCTCACCGACGGCCTCTTCCCAGCTCCGCCACAAAAGCCCGGTCAACGCGAACGTCTTCGCAACATCGCCTCCGCCCGCGGCCCTGCCTATCTCCATCGCATCCTCGCACGACTCGATAAAGCCGCTGCCGCCGCCATCCACGCCAACGACGTCCCCAAAGTCGTCCGCGCGATCGAGGTCTCCCTGGCAACGAGCCAGACCCTCGACCGAAACAAGCGCACGCCCATGACAGTCCAATGGCAGCAGGGTCGCGACGCGCTAACCGGCTACAGCATCCTGCGCCTCGGCCTCAACCCACCTCGGCCTCTCCTCTACGAACGCATCAATCAACGTGCGGCAGCCATGTTCGACCGCGGCCTCATCGAAGAAACCGAACGCCTCATCGCACGCTATGGAGAAGCCTGTCGCCCCCTCATCTCACTCGGCTATGCTGAAGCAGCCGCCGTCCTGAGCAACGACCTCACCCGCGACGAGGCTGTCGCTCAGGCCCAACAAGGTCATCGCAACTACGCCAAGCGCCAACTCACCTGGTTTCGCCGCGATCCCGAAATCCACTGGCTGGCCGGCTGCGGCGGCGACACAGACATCACGGACCAGGCCACCAACCTGGTCTCCGCACATCTTCACAAACAGGAAAAGCCCACCCGCAAGGATGAGCTTCTCCATCAACATCGGCAAATCAAGAAGGCTGAATCACCAGGTTATCCGCCAGCTTGAACCGCACAATCGACTCAGCCGGAATCTCGATATCCCTGTTTCCCGTCAATCCACTCAGCAGCGTTCCGCCGCCACCGCCAACCAGCCCACCGACCAGCAGTCCAACGCCGCCAGTAGCGATGCCGCCAATCAGCA
>CAZZZG010000090.1:3569-16597 GCA_964658525.1 uncultured Edaphobacter sp. | reverse complement strand
ATACGGTCGAGCTGTTCGAGCAGATCGGAGATGCGGTGGCGCTTGAACATGACGCTGCGGCGGGCGACTTCGGTTGGGTGCGCGGTGAATACCGGGGATACGCAGATGCGGTCCATCAGGGTGTGAACTTGTTGGGCGGTGAAGCCGGCCTCGCGGAGTCGGCGAAGAGTTCCGCGCAGGTCGCCTCGTTGAATAGAACCGGAGGAGTTGGAGTTCTGATTCAGTTGGAGGGAGAGGCGGCGACGCTTGCGATGATTGGTCTCGGCGAGGTTGATGAGTTCGAAGTAGAAGCCAAATGCCCGTGCGAGCTGGTAGGCGGCTGGCAGATCGAGAGTGTGGACGCGGGCAAGAGCCTGCTGGAGGTGTGCAGAAGCGGTCTCCTGATCGGCAGCTCCGATCTGTGGGGCTTCGGCTTCGCGGCGGGCGATGGCGATGCGGCGAAGAGCTTCGACGGCTTCGTAGAGGGGCTCGCCGGCCTGCTCGCGTAAGACTTCGCCGAGCAACATGCCGAGCGAGCGGACGTCGCGGCGCAGAGGAGCTTCTTTGAGCTCGCCGGTGGGGGCCTGTAGTTCGGCGAGTCGCTGGGGCCAGTCGGTTGGAGACCAAAGGGACGGCATCCTTTGATTATGCCTTGTCGGAGGGCGACGGGAGCGTGGTTATCTTCTCGTCCTGGGAGATGCGTGATCGGACGATTGCTATTTCGTTACAAGCAAACTAACGCTTGCGCCATGAAAATTTGAGCGCGGACCAGTCGTTGTCGATGGAGCAGACTTTGTAGTCGACCAGACCGGCGGCGAGGGATTGATCGCGGACGTGGTTCTGGTTGAAGTCGACAGGATATTTTGCGGTGCGCTTGGGGTGAACGATCCAGACGGAGATTTGTCTGGGTAGGCGAAGTGTCAGCAGGTCGAGGGTGGCGGCGAGGTCCGCAAGTGAGCGGATGAAGCAGAGCGCGAGGTTGGTGGTCGGCTGGATGCGTGAGGTGAAGACGGTGTTCTCGGGGAGATCGCCGAGGAGCTCTTTGAAGGCGTCAGGGGTAGCGATAATAGCTACCTCCATATTCGCGGTGATTCCGAGCTTTTTCAGTAGGGGTGTTGATGAGAAGTTGCGCGGGGGTGCGGCGGCGGGAGTCGAGGGCGGATGCTGGAGAAGCTTGGCGAGAGCGCGTGGAGCTTCGGCCCATGTGGCGTAGCTGGCGTTCGGATTTTCGCTGCGGAGGCGTACCGTTTTTTCGGGCTGGCCACCGGCGAAGAGAATCGGTATATGGTGTGCGGACTTGCTGGAGCGCAGGATCTCAGCGATTTCGCGCGAGTTCGACGGTAGTTTGTCCAGGTCGAGGATGAGCACGGCCGGGTTGAGATTGGCCAGCTCGCCGATGAGTCCTGAAGTTTTGATTAGAGGAGACGCGTCGATCTTGAGGCCACGCTGTTTCAGCGAGGCAGCTTTCACGGCGATGTCTTCGTGCCAGGAGAGAAGCTTGACGGTCTTCATAGACTCTCCTCCGTTCAAAGAGAGGCGGCGCGGCAGAGGGGTTCTTTGCGGATCTCGTTGAGCAGCGGAGTGGTGAGAAAGTCGGCAGAGTTGTTGTTGAGCGTGAGGCGGAGTGTGGGGAGAGCAAGCAGATAGTGGAGATAGTAGGCGATCTCTTCCAGATTCGAAGAGCCGGAACCGGGTGGGTTGTAACGATACTGGCCCGGTGTCTGGACGGGAATCTCCCACTGGCGGCGGACGGGTTTTACATGGGTGTAGCCAAGGAAGTCCATCGTCATCATGACTTTTTCAGTGGGCGGAGGGAAGAGGTCGCCTTCCGGGGTGCGTGTCCACGGAGGATAAAAGGCTAAATCAGTGACGCGTCCGAAGTTTGCGAAGAGCTCGAAATAAGATCTTCCGTTTGGGCGTAGCGTGCACTGGGCGATCAATGTAGGTGAGGGGGATGGTGCGGGAGAGTCTGCAGTAGTGGGGAGATGAAGAGTCCCTGGCAGCGCCAGGCGAACGTACTGGACCCGTGAAGTGGGTTCCTGTCCGGCGATTCGATCGATTCCGTCGGTGAGGGTCGTTTTCACTAGCTGCGGATTGTCAGGATTCTCCGCGGCCTGTTCGCCAAATACCGACGCGATTCCAAATAAAGCGAGCGTCAGCGTTAGCAGGACTGAACGGCGGAAGATGGCGGGCATGGGGATAGCGTAGCCGACGACGTTGATGTTCGACAGACTTTTTTCGGATTGGCGGTGCTGCCAAGAGGAGGGTATTTCACATCAACTGCGCGATCTTTTCCAACTCTTCCTGCAGACAGGGGAGCGAGCAGCTGATGGATTCCATCCGGAAGGCTGCTTTGCGTGCGTCCTGCGTCGAGACGCCGTAGCCGCGGGTGACCAGAAAACTGCTGATGAGATCGGCAGCCTGCCAGGAGTCGAGGCCTGACTTCATCAGATCCTCCCGCAGACCCGAGAGATCGGCTTCGGCAAACTTTTCGACTTGGGCACCCTTTGCCTTTGTCATTTGTACTTCTCCTGCTCGGCGTGTGTCCACCCTCGGCCTGCCCTTCGTGTTAGACGTCCTGGGTCAACCGAGGTCGCGTTGAAACTCATTTCATTTCCCCGACAGATTTGTGTCGCCCGAGAGCTTTACGACGAGATGGCCCGAAAAGTTTCCTTGAAAGAGCTCAATCAGAGTACGCGGTCCGCAAGCAGCACGGGAATTCCATCGAGAACAGGATAACGTCGTCCGCAGCCCTTGCAAGAGATGATATTGCCGACGCTTTCGAGCGGCTGATGGCACACCGGGCAGACAACATATCGAAGATCCGGGGCCGGTAGGGATTGCGCGCTCATATCCTTATCTTACCGGTAGAGGATCGGGGGAGCGCGATACGATAGGAGAGATATGAGTGAGATGAAAAGATATTCCAGAATCTTAGATGGCATTGCGATTGCGGGGCAGATTAAGGCTGAGGTTGCAGTCGAGGTTCAAGCGCTTGTCGCTCGCGGAATCACGCCGGGTTTGGCCGTGATTCTCGTAGGAGAAGTGCCCGCGTCGCAGATTTACGTTCGCAGCAAGGTGAAGACCTGTGTCGAGTTGGGAATCTTCAGCGAGATGCTTACGCCGCCGGAGAGCATTACTACGGATGAGATGTTGGCATTGATAGCGGCACTGAATGCTCGTGAGGACATCGACGGCATTCTGATTCAGCTTCCTCTTCCAAAGCATGTCAACACCAAGCGGCTGCTCGAGGCGGTGTCGCCGGACAAAGACGTGGATGGGTTTCATCCCATGAATGTGGGCCGGCTGCAGAGTGGTCAACCGGCATTGGCTCCATGTACGCCGGCGGGGATTATGGAGATTCTGCGACGAAGCGACTTGCCCGTGGCAGGCCAGAATGCGGTCATCGTGGGGCGATCGGATATTGTCGGCAAGCCTGCGGCGATGATGCTGCTGAACGCCTCTGCCACGGTGACGGTGTGCCACAGCAAGACTGTTGATCTTGGCAGCATCACTCGTAAGGCCGATCTTCTGGTGGCGGCGATGGGCAGGCCGGGATTTGTGACTGCGGAGATGGTGAAACCGGGAGCGACGCTGATCGATGTCGGGATCAATCGCATCACCGACGCCGATGAGGTTGATGAGTTCTTCCCCGGCGATGAGGATCGGGCAGCGACCTTTGCCAAGCGCGGATCGGTTGTTGTCGGCGATATTCATCCGGCGGCGTTTGCGTTGTCGGGAGCGTACACGCCTGTTCCGGGTGGTGTTGGTGCGTTGACCATTGCGATGCTGATGCAGAACACAGTAACGGCAGCGAAGCTGAGGCGCGGGATCTCTGTGGGGAACAACTAGACGTCATGCTGCGCGTTGGCCTTACCGGCGGGCTGGGAAGCGGGAAGTCGACCGCAGCGAGATTGTTTGCCGCGCTTGGGGCGCGTGTGTTGCAGTCGGATGCGATTGGGCGCGAGCTGATGGAGCCGGGGCAACCGATCTACGACGGGATGGTCGCGCACTTTGGCTCCGGTGTGGTTCGGACCGATGGAACGCTCGATCGCGCTGCATTGGCACACATCGCGTTCACGGAGGGGCGGGTCGAGGAGTTGAACGCGATCGCGCATCCACTGGTGATAGCGCGCCAAATGGCTTTGATCGAGGAGATCTCGCAGCAGGAACCACGTGCTGTCGTGATGGTGGAGTCGGCACTGATCTTTGAGACGAACTACGGGACTGTCGATGGGGCACGATGGCAGAAACGCTTCGACAGGATCATTCTGGTGACGGCTCCCGAAGAGGTGAAGATCGCACGATTTGTCGCCCGCTCCTCAGGCGGTAAGGCTATCAACGAGGAACAGCGCGCTGAGTTCGAGGAGGAGGCACGCCGTAGGCTGGCGCAGCAGATCTCCGACTATCACAAGAGCGCTTTGTCCGACTACGTGTTGACCAACGGCGGTGCTTTGACGGAATTAGAGTGGCAGGTCGATCAGCTTTGGCCGATTCTCGAGGCTGCAGCATAGACGAGCGCCAGTCGTGGAACATGCCGGGCGGAAACTCCTGAACAAATTGAATGTCCCGGGATGATGCATTTCAGTCTTCTGCCGATGAAGGGACTGTGTCAGACAGGCACACTTTATCGAAGGACAAGGAGACGGGCAGATGATCCGGCAAGCGATCAATTGCGATATCTGTGCAGCAGAGAAGCAGACGAGTAACTACTGGTTCGTCGCCTATGAAACGGGCGGAGAGCTGAAGCTTCGCGGCTGGGAGTCGCCGCAGAACTCTCGCAAGGGTGCCAAGCACCTGTGTGGACAGAAATGTGCGCAGCGAATGATGGCGAACTTCATGGCCTCGCTGATGGCGACCGTTCACAGCAACGAACAAGACGCCGAGGAAGCATTGGAGGCTGTGGATCTTGTCTCAAAGAGCGAAGAGGTAGAGGTTATCAACCGTGCCGAACGCTCCGAGCGTGGAGAGAAACCTGAGCGCACGGATCGGCTCGATCGCACCGACCGCTCTCTGGTGGGTCGCGCCAACGTTGCCAGCGCAGACCTCGATGCCGAGTCCTGGGCTGGTCCGGTGCGGGTCAAGGAGGAGTCGTGGGAGGCACCGGCCAAACGTCAGCCCGAACGCGAGAATTTTCTCCACGCTCCCCGTATCAAGCCGTCTGCACTCAATCGGCTGCAGCGAATGGTGTAAGTAAGTAAATACAGGCTTAGTCCCTCCCCGGGGAGATGTGGTGGAAACGTAACAATCTTCAAGGCTCTGATCCCCGAAGAGGCGGGACGAATCTGGTCCCGCTGTAGCGCCCTTTCGGAATTATCCCGCTGGACATCTTCGACGGGGATTGACGGCGTACCGCCGCGACCGAGCAGACGAGCACGCGGCTCGATACAATTGAATTAGCCGTTTTTTTGACGGCTATTTGAACGTTCAGGTCGTGCTCACGATGAAATTGCGCCCCGTGTTGCTTGTGGTCCTTATTCTTGGCGGTTTTTATTATCTGACGACCCATGTCTGGTCGACCGGGGCGGTCTCCCCGTGGCTGCATCGTGCCGTGCCATCTGTGCCGGTTACAGCGACAAGAGCTGCGACGGTGACCGGGCCGATGGGGAACTTTGAACTGACCGAGGCTGATGCGGCGCCTGCGTACGACACTGAGGAGCAGCAGAATATTGCCGTCTACAAGAAAGCTCTTCCGTCGGTGGTAAACATTACATCGACAGCGGTGGCGTTCGATTTCTTTTATGGGCCTGTTCCGCAGCAGGGGCAGGGCTCCGGATTCATTCTGGACAAGCAGGGCCACATCCTTACCAACAACCACGTGATCGACAACGCGCAGCGGGTCGAGGTCACGCTCTCGGACAAGCATAAGTACAAGGCGACGGTGGTTGGCGTCGACAAAGGGCATGATCTTGCGTTGCTGCTGATCAACAACGCGCCGAACCTGCAGCCGGCGACTCTGGCTGAGTCGCAAAGCCTGACCGTTGGCCAGCGGGTCTATGCGATCGGCAATCCGTTTGGCTTGTCCGGCACGATGACTCGTGGCATCATTTCGGCGATCCGGTCGATTCGCGGCCCGAACAACAATCCTATCGAAGACGCGATCCAGACCGATGCCGCGGTGAATCCTGGAAACTCGGGTGGCCCGCTGTTGAACTCTCGCGGTGAAGTAATCGGAATCACCACGTTGATTGCAAACAACGGCGCGGACCAATCGTCGGGGATAGGGTTTGCAATTCCGGTAAATACGGCGAAGGCGGTTATCGCAGACTTTGCAAAGTATGGGCGGGTGCGCCGTCCCACGCTCGATATAGCCACTCTCGAGATCGGGCCGGAGGTGGCCGCACAGATCGGCTTGGCCGCAGACTACGGCCTGTTGATCGAACGCGTCCTGCCGGGTGGTGCTGCGGAGAAAGCCGGTCTGCATGGAGGAACTCAGCGAGCCTACCAGGGGAATACACAGGTGATGCTGGGCGGCGATCTGATCGTCGCAATCGACGGCCAGGAGATCACGAATGCACAGGATCTGGCGGCAGCGATGAACTCGCATAAGGCTGGGGATGAGGTTACCCTCACGGTCTTCCGGGGGCATAAGCGACTTGACGTCAAAGTGAAGCTGAACGATGCAACGGAGCAGCCAGGGCAAGCTGGTCGCGAGACGTAGGTGCTGATCGCGGCGTCGTTGAACGGATAAAATGATAGATGCTTCTATGACTGATCCTTCAGTGATTGAAACCAACCCTTCGGCTGGTACGCCTGACCCGATTCATAACTGTCCCCAGTGCAGTTTGTGGCTCCCGCCGATGACGCTCGCCTGCCCGGAGTGTCACACGATCGTCTACACGGATTATTTGACGGGGCTTGGGCAGCTGGCGATGTCGCAGGAGCAGGAGCGGGCATGGCCGCAGGCACGTGAGACATGGCGGCAGATGCTCCAATGGCTGCCAGCGGGTGAAGAACAGAGCCAGAAGGTGGCAGCGCACCTTGCGACGATCGACGAGCGCATTGAAGCGGGTGAGCAACGTACTGCGACGTGGAAAAAGAGGCTGGGGCCGCTGGCTCCGGTTGCATTCTTTCTGCTGAAGGCAAAGACGTTTTTGTTCGCCCTGCTCAAGTTCAAATTTCTTCTGAGCTTCTTCGCCTTCTTCGGGGTGTACTGGGCGCTCTTTGGGTGGAGATTCGGGTTGGGTTTCGTTGTGTCCATCTTGATTCACGAGCTCGGGCACTACATCGCGGCGCGGCGGCGTGGGTTGAAGGCGGATCTGCCTGTGTTCCTGCCTGGGCTCGGGGCGTACGTGCGGTGGTACAGCATCGGGATCTCGCTTGACACGCTCTCGAGCATCGCGCTCGCAGGACCGTTCGCCGGACTGCTGGCGGCCGCAGCGTGTGCTGGTATCTACTTTTATACGAAGGTGGAGTTTTGGTCTGCGCTGGCCCATGCAGGTGCATGGCTGAACCTGATCAATCTGGTGCCGGTGCTGGGTCTCGACGGCGCGCAGGCAACGCATGCGCTCAATCGTATGCAGCGTGGTCTGATCTTGGCTGCGGCCGTTCTCTTCTTTGCCTATCTGCATGAAGGAGTCTTTCTCTTCATCGCAGCGGGTATGACGTGGCGGCTCTTCACGGGCACGGCTCCTGAGAACCCGAGCAGCGCGACGATGATTCGCTACACGCTTTTGCTATTTCTGCTGGGAGCGCTGATGGGACTAATGCCTGAGACGATGCGGCGGTTCTAACGTCAGGGTTTGCGGCGGACATAGCGGCGATCTTCAATCACGTACTCCCCGCTGAGCACCGTGGAGATTGCCTCCGGATAGGCGCGGTGCTCCTGCTCGAGGATGCGAGACGAGAGAGTCGCCTCGGTGTCGTCGTCATGTACGGGCACCGTCTTCTGCAGAATGATGACGCCGTGATCCACCGCCTCATCGACGAAGTGCACCGTGCAACCAGCCACCCTGGCGCCATACCTTAGCGCTTGTCCCTGTGCGTCTAGACCTGGAAAGGCCGGCAGCAGCGAGGGGTGCACGTTGAGTATGCGGTTCGGAAACGCCTCCACGAACAGAGGCGAGATGATACGCATATAACCCGCCAGGCAGACGAGATCGACCTTGTGTTGATGAAGACGCGCGATCATCTCCGCGTCATGCTCAGCACGTTTGTGACCAGCCGAAGGGATCGCAAAGGCGGGTAGATTTAGTTCGCGTGCCGCCGCTAGGCCGGGAGCATCTTCTACGTTCGACAACACGACTGCAATCTCTGCGCCGAGCAACCGTCGTTCGTGAATAGCTTTCGCGATTGCAAGAAAGTTCGAGCCTCTGCCGGAGAGGAGAATGCCAAGTCGGTGCATGAAAGATCCCCTGCTTCAATTTTAGGCGAGGCCCGCGCTCTATGTCTTCGTTGCGTATTGTTAGACACATTTCATCTCTTGAAAACGCGCGGGGTTGGCGGCGGGCTCTGAAGTATGATGACCAGAACCGTGAGGACTTCATGTGCTTCTCTGCAACCGCGAACTTTGTCGGCAGCGCTGTTCTGGGCGCAATTGGTGTAGTCACTCTTACTGAGGTCAAACACCGCCGTGAGCTGCTTTTCGCGGCTATGCCTTGTCTCTTTGCATTCCATCAGTTTGTTGAAGGCTTCGTTTGGCTGGGTCTCGACGGGATCCTTTCGCCCGTAGTTGCCCATAACGCTGGGGCAGCCTACGTCCTCTACGCACAGGGACTGCTGCCGTTCTTGCTTCCACTTAGCGTCCTACTCCTCGAACCGACTCTAAAACAACGCCGCCAGATGCTCCCGTTCGCTATCCTGGGGTGCGCACTCATGCTTTACATGCTCTGGGGGCTCATCGCTTATCCGCTGCAGGTCTCAGTTCATGACAACAGCATCGTCTACGTTAATGCGATCACAACGACGACGCTCATTGCGGTGCTCTACGTTATCGCGACCTGCGGCTCGCTCTTCTTCTCTGGCTACACCGACCTGATTACGCTGGCATGGCTCAATCTTGTGGGCCTGCTCGTAGTGATGTTGGTCAAACGATATGCCTTCACTTCGGTCTGGTGCGCGTACGCCGCGGTCGTCAGCGTCATCATTTACTTTTTCTTCCGTCGCAGTCGTCCGCATCGGCCGTCAAACTATGCTACGGCTTGAGGCCGCGGTGATAGCAGCTTTAGACAAAAAGCCCGCAGACTACTTGCGAAGTACAGTGATCAGCGGGCCCGTAGACGACGTTGCTAGTTCTAGTTGTAGCTGACCTTGCGTTCGCCGCGCACGATTCGGCCAATCAGGCAATGCCTTTCGTTTGCGCGGTTCAGAATCGCCTTGGCCTTCTTGATCTTCTCCGCTGGGATCACTGCGATCAGCCCGATGCCCATGTTGAAGGTCCGCAGCATCTCGTCCTCCTCCACGTTGCCGAGCTGTTGCAGGTGTTCAAACAGCGGCGGCACGGTCCACGATGCGCGGTCGACCAACGCCCCCATGCCCTTCGGCAGAATGCGCGGCAGGTTTTCTGTAATCCCGCCTCCGGTGATGTGCGCCATGCCGCTTACCACCTCGGCTCCGGTCAGTTTCTTGATCACCGATAGATAACTGCGGTGGGTCCGCATCAAGGCTGCGCCTGTCTTATCTTTCAACTCGTTGATGTACTGCTCCGGGCCATATTTTGCGACTTCGAACAGCAGCTTTCGCGCCAGGGAATACCCATTTGTATGGAGGCCGTTTGAAGGCAGACCAACGAGAACATCGCCGATCTGGATGTGCTCTCCGGTGATGATCTTGTCGCGGCTTACGGCCCCAATGATTGTGCCGGCAAGGTCATATTCGCCGTCCGCGTAGAAGCCCGGCATCTGCGCCGTCTCTCCGCCGATCAATGCGCAACCGTTGGCTTTGCAGGCCTCGCTGATGCCCTGCACTACCCTTTCGATCACCATGTCTTCGAGCTTTCCGGTGGCGAGGTAGTCGAGGAAGAACAACGGAGTCGCGCCCTGCACGGCAATGTCATTGACACAGTGATTCACGAGGTCCTGCCCAACGGTGTGGTGAATGCCCAGGTCAAACGCGACCTTCAGCTTTGTGCCCACGCCGTCCGCGCTCGAGACCAGCACGGGGTTGGGAAACTTTTCGAGATCCAACGCAAACAAGCCGCCGAAGCCGCCGATCTCGCTTAACACCTGTTTGTTGAAGGTCTTCCGCGCCAGCATTTTGATGCGCTGTTTGCTGCGGTCGCCCGAAGTGATGTCGACGCCGGCATCCGCATAGCTGATGCTCTTCTTCGCCGTACTCTTGGTCTTTTCTTCTAAGGATCGCTTCAGGCCAGAAGGCTTTTTCTCTGCAACTGCAGACTGTTGCGGGGAGGTTCCGGTGGGCGTGTCGCGTTCGGCTGTGGATCTGTGCGTGGCGATTGAATCAGGCGGCGGGGAGGTCTCATCCGTCAAGGTAATGCTCCATATCGTAGTGCTTGAAAAGAAGAAGTTTAGTCTAGCAGGGCGATAATCAAAGTATCGTAAAGTGCCGTTATTCGTACACGCCCAAAAGTTTTCGTCGCTGGTCCAAAGGTGGTAGCGGACAGGTATCGTAGCGGCCCAGGATTTGGTAGCGGAAGCGAGCGACGATCCCGTAGCCGAACTCACGCAGGGAACTCGGCACCAGTAACAGCAGCCGCCCCAGAAGTCTCCAAGGCATCGGAAGCAGCTTCAGAGCCTCACCGACTGCGTCGGAGCGGTTGTAGAGTCGTTCCTGCGGCTTCAGGGCGTCTGTCAGCAGCACGACTCCGTCGGGGAAGGTGTGTATTTCGAAGCGACCAAGAATCTCGCGACCAAGGGAGCTTTGGAGGGGGGCGTATCGGAGCTTCTCTTGCTGATCGTGTTTGAGCAGGAACTGCACCACGCCGTTGCACAAAGCGCAGACGCCGTCGTACAGCAGTAACGCCCGGCCCTCAATCTCTGCACGTTCTGGCTCGGTCATGTCCTTATGATATGCCTCTTTATACTGTTGATATGTCCCGTTTGCTTACTCGCTCTCGTCAGTTGCAGCTTCGTGCTGAAAGATTTTTGCCTGGAGGTGTTGATTCGCCGGTGCGAGCGTTTCGTGCTGTGGGGGGAGACCCGCCGTTCGTCAGCCGCGCCGAGGGTGCCTATCTGTTTGATGCGGATGGAAATAAATACCTCGACTTCTTCGGTTCGTGGGGTCCGATGATCCTCGGACACGCTTTTCCTCCAGTCGTCGAAGCGATTCAGAAGGCTGCTTCGCAGGGGGCCAGCTTCGGAGCTTCTACAGCGGCAGAAGCAGATTTGGCGGAACTGGTGACGCGATGCTTTCCTTCGGTCGAAAAGCTGCGTTTTGTCAGTTCCGGTACAGAGGCCTGCATGTCGGCAATTCGGCTGGCACGCGGCTTCACTGGACGCAACTTTGTGATCAAGTTTGAGGGTTGCTATCACGGGCACTCGGACGCAATGTTGGTCAAGGCGGGTAGCGGTGTGGCCACGTTGGGAATTCCCGGATCTGCGGGGGTACCGGCAGAGACGGCGATGCACACGCTCGCGCTGCCTTATAACGATCTTGATGCGGTAAGGGCAGCGTTTGCGGCGCGGCCGGAGGAGATTGCGTGCGTCATCGTGGAGCCGGTCGTGGGCAATGCGGGAACTATCGCTCCTGCGGCGGACTACCTGCAGGGATTGCGGCAGATTACGGCGCAGTATGGGGCTCTGCTGATACTTGACGAGGTGATGACTGGGTTTCGTCTGTCGCTTGGCGGTGCGCAGCAAGTTTATGGAGTGACGCCGGATCTGACGACGCTGGGCAAGATTATTGGCGGAGGCCTGCCTTGCGGGGCTTTTGGCGGGCGGGCGGATGTGATGGAGTTTCTGGCTCCGCTGGGGCCTGTGTATCAGGCTGGGACTTTGAGTGGGAATCCGCTTGCCATGGCTGCCGGAATCGCGACTTTGAGCCATCTTCTTCGACATGAAGAAGAGATTTATAACGGCCTTGAAGGTACGTCTGCCCGCATTGCGGAAGGGGTTGCGGGGGTGGCGCGGGAGGCGGGTATTTCGTTGACTACCAATCGTGTTGGGTCAATGTTTACGTGGTTTTTTACCGATCAGCCTGTCACTGACTTTGCGAGTGCGGCTACGTCGGATACGGCTGCTTTTGGGCGGTTTCATCGGGCTATGCTGGATGCGGGTGTGTGGTTGCCGCCGAGCCAGTTTGAGGCTGCTTTTGTTTCGACCGCGCATGGCGAGGCTGAGATTGGGATGGTTCTTGAGGCTGCTCGTAAGTCGTTTTCGGGAGACTAGGGCAGCTTAAATTTCAAAAAAAGTTGGTGGATTTTTTTATTGTGAGTGATTTTTTTTCTGCTGTGGTGGATGGGGAAGAATGTGGCGTTTTGCTGAGGTTTTGAAGGGGGTTGCGGAAAAATTGCGTGTTTGGATGTGGTGTTTTGATGGTCAAAACGTGGTGAGATGCATGGTGGATGTGGAGTTTTAGCACCACACTTTTCGGCTTCGGAAAATACGCCAACTTTTTGAGAATTATTTTTGGTTGAGCGGGAGATGTGGCTTCGGGCGGTTATCGATGATGGGTTTGTGCTGACTGCAAAGTGCGAATTCTGCACGTGGTCTCACGAGGACCGCAGAGGAGGAACTGCAGCATGGAGACAGTCGAAAGGTTCGTTACGTCGGCTCCAGCGGAGATGGTCTGGCGGATACTCGCTGACGTCGAGCATTGGAAGGACTGGACACCAACGGTTCTGGAAATTACGCCGCTAACCGGCGAAGGATTACGGGTGGGCGCTCGGTATCGTGTTACACAACCGGGATTGCAGCCGGGAGTGTATGAAGTTACGGACTGTACCCCGAACGTGGCCTTTACCTGGGTTCAGAGACTGCTCGGAGGCGAGTTGATCGCCGATCACAGAATCGAGACCAGAGACGGAACGACTCAGGTCGAACTATCTTTTTCCTCGAGAGGATTTTTGGCCAATATTGCGACCACGCTGCTTTCGAAGAAGATTCGTGATCTTGTCGCGACAGAGGCAAGGAGTCTCAAGAAGAGATGTGACG
>CAZZZG010000090.1:0-3469 GCA_964658525.1 uncultured Edaphobacter sp. | reverse complement strand
GAAGTGGTGAAGAATATAGGGATCCGAACGACGGCATTTTGGATCTAAGGACGTAAGAAGTCCTTAAAATGAGTTGATCTGTTACGGAGACTACCTAAATCAATGACGACGACAGAGACCGCAGGTCAATCTGCGCCCGCGAAAGCTGTTCAACCCCAATCGACGACCAATCCATACGTGGGAATTTTTGCGGTCTTTTTGGGTGCGGGGCTCGCAACGCTGAGCAGCCGATTACTTAGCGTCGGTCTCCCCGATCTGCGGGGTGCACTTGGCATCAGTTTCGATGATGCATCCTGGCTTCCGACCGCGTTCAACATGGCGACGATGTTCAGTGGTGTATTTGTTGTCTTCCTGAACGCCTTTTGGGGTCCGCGCAGAATTCTGCTGCCGGCTGCCGGGATCTTCACGGCCGCATCTTTCCTGCTGCCGTTTGCGCCGAACTATCAGGTGATGTTGGCGCTGTTGATCGTGGGAGGTCTGGCGTCCGGCACCTTCTACTCGCTTACGATGACGTTCGTGTTGACCAACCTTCCGAAGCGGCTGATCATCTTCGGGATCGCGGCGTATGCAGCGGACATTGTCTTCGTCAGTAACATTGCGACATTGCTGGAGGGGTGGTACATCGATCATCTTTCCTGGCACTGGATCTTCTGGACGGCCGCGCTCTTCACGCCATTGATGATGGTCTGTATCTATTTCGGAATTCCGCGCCGGATCAATACAGACCCGAAGCCGAGTTGGCTAGGGTTCACTTACTTCAGCGTCGGTCTGGCTCTTTTGTACGGGGCACTGGATCAAGGACAGAGGCTGGACTGGCTGAACTCCGGCACTATCGTTGCGATGGTGGTCGCGGGACTCTTTCTGCTTGGGGCGACGGTCGTGAGGCGCATGATCGAGCCGAATCCAGAGGTGAACCTCAAGTTTTTGAACACTCGGAACATCATCATTCTGGCCACGGCCATCTTTGTGTTCAAGTTCATGCACCTGGCAGCGATTGTGCTTGTACCAGGGTTCCTCAGCAACATTCAACACTACCGGCCGCTGGAGACCGGACACACGCTTGCCTGGGTTGCCTTGCCGATGTTTGCGGTGGTGTGGCTGGTGGCCACAATCATCGTTCACGGGAACTCGCGGCTGATGCTGGCGCTTGGACTTACCGTGGGCGCGATATGCTGTTGGCTCTGGTCGCACGTGGATACTTCTTGGGCAGGGAATAGCTTTGAAATGGTCGAGCTTTTGTTCTCTGTTGGGTTGGCATGCACCTACATTGGATTGGTGAGCAGCATCGTTCTGGAGGCGCTCGAAGCGGGCGCTCTGACAAGCGCTGCCAATGCCGCTACGTTCTCCGGATTCATGCACCTTATGCGACTGTTTGGCGGCCAGGTCGGCGTGGCTGCTTTGACTCATTTCATTGCGGTGCGAGAGCAGTTCCACTCCAATATGCTGGGGCTCTATGTACAAAAGGGCAGCTGGCTTACTGATCATCGATTGCTGATGCTGGCAGGCGGAGCATTGCCGCAGTCCACTGGTAAGCAAGAGGCTCTGCAACGTGCAGCCTCTGTTCTTGGTCTGCAGGTGCGGGCGCAGGCGTACACCCTGGCGACGTCCGATGGATTTGTCCTGATCATATGGGTGGTGATCGCTTATCTGCTCATCATGCTGCTTCTAAAGCCGGGCAAGATCACGTTCGCCGCACTCAGCAAAATGCAGTGAATCAAGAATCGCTACTGACTACCCGGTCGAATGTTGATGCGACTGCGCTAGCCAGATAGTGCGGCCACCGCAGTTTTGATCTTCATCAACGTTCTCTGTGACATGAAATCCATGATCTTCAAGAAGGATTCGGTATTCGGCGGAATTGAGACTGGCATGGTAGAGCGGTTCTCCCTCGAACACTCCGATGGATTCGCCGTGTGAAGAGCCTGAGGTGAACATAAGCGCGGTGCCTGATTTGGCGTGTGCGCGGAAGATGGGGAACATTCGTCTCTGATCGTCGTGGTTGAGATGGAAGAAGCTGTCCCATGCCAGGATGCCGTCGAAGGTTTCGGCAAGATACAGCTTCCGCATATCTTGTACGAGCGCACGCTGGTTGGGAAGCCGATCTCGAAACATGCGCACCATCTTCTCGGACGAATCGACGCCCGTTATCGAGTGCCCCTGCGCTGTGAGGTAGGTGGCGATGGGCTCTCCAGCGCCGCATCCGCAATCAAGGATGTTTGCGGGCGACGGGACTAGAGCACAGAAGTGGTCAAGCCAACTCTTCTCTGGGAAGGTTCGATCCTGCAGGCGAGCCTGGACCCACGTCTCTGCGTGCTTTTCATACAGCTCGATAATGTGGTCTCCAGGCATATTCATGGATCACAGATAAGCAGTGAGCGTGAGCGTGAGCTCAGGCAGGCTGTGTGGCTGAGGGCTTTGGTTCCATCCAGATTTTTCCTACCGCCATCAGGACTACGAGCATGGCGGCGCAGAGCGCAAAGACCGGACGCACGCCGATGTAATGGGTGAGAATGCCGGAGAGGACGAGGCCTGAGATCTGCGCGGTGAAGATGATGGACATGAAGGTGGAACCTACACGGCCCATCAGTTCCGGGGGCGTGGCTTTTTGGAATAGGGTTTGGGAGGGGACGATGATTCCTGCGACTGAGAAGCCGATGATGAGGTTGCCCAGGATCGTCGACCAGAGGTGTGGCAGGGCTGTGAGGATGACGAGGCCGATGGCGATGCCGCAGAGGCCGGAGTAGACGAGGACGGTGTCCTTCAGCTTTTTGCCGAAGGTGTTGAGGCCGTTGATGCCGACGAGCATTCCGAGGCCAATCATGGCGGAGGCGATGGCGAAGGATTTGGTGGAGGCGTGGAGGGAGTCGCGCACGTAGATCGCGATGAGGGGGCCGAAGCAGCCGAGCACGAACATGCCTGCTGCCATGGCGAGGATGACGAATAGCAGGGCGGCGTGGTGCATGATGAAGTTGATGCCCTGCTTCATGTCGAGCCATACCTTGCCGATTGCGGAGTTGCCGGCGGCATCGGGGGTTGGCGCGGCTTTTGGTCCTGGTGCAAGGAAGGTGACGGAGGCGATGAGCAGGGCGGAGCCGACGAAGCTGACGGAGTCGAAGGCGTAGCAGCTTACGGCTCCGAGATAGGAGACCATGAGGCCGGCGATGGCAGGGCCGATGATGCGCATGCCGAACATGACCTGCTGCATGAGCGCGTTGGCAGAGCGGAGGCCGTGGAGGGGGACTGCGGAGCGGATGGCGACTCCCTGGGCCGGGGAGAAGAAGCTGGAGATGACGCTGATGGCTGCGAGGATTGCGTAGAAGTGCCAGATCTGCGTGGCGAAGATGAGGAGCAGGCAGAGGACGGCGCGGATGGAGTCGCTCGAGACCATGGTGGGCTTGAGAGGCCAGCGGTCGACGAAGACTCCGGCGAGGATGCCGAGGACCGCGATGGGGAGCATGTAGGCGATCTG
>CAZZZG010000089.1:0-16600 GCA_964658525.1 uncultured Edaphobacter sp. | reverse complement strand
GTTTTCAATGAATGTGGGTCTGAGCTCAGTGTTGCGTCGGCCCATTGAGACCACCCACGTTTTGCGCCAAGTTCAGGTTCCCGGACGGTGAGCTTGGGCGCAGGCGCCGACAACCCCGGTATTGCGGAAACTACGATGCTAAGTTCAGGTCGGCGGGATGTGTTTCCGAGCTGCTGACCATGCAGCAATAACTGTAGACAAACCCGTGTCATCCTTATTCAATTCCTGGGAAGGTAATAATCTCGTTCTAAGAGACGCGGGTCTTCCCGAAAAAATTTATATACTACGACCGAGAAGGAAGAAGATAGTGATTATTGCTGTATTGCTCGCAGTGCTTGCCGTCGCGTCCAGTCCTGCTTCAAATTCTACTCAAAGTGCTGAGTCCGCAACCGAGGCGGCGATCTCGCGAGTGCGAGCGGTGGATCCTCTCATCCACGCTGTGCTTTCACTCGATCCCACCGCGTTGACTCAGGCTCGCGCAATCGACCGGCGGCGCAAAGCACGCGGGATGCTCTACGGCTACGCGATCCTGCTGAAGGACAATATTGAGGCGGACGGGCCACTCCCTACCACGGCGGGTAGCATGGCCCTGCTCGGCAACATTACACATCGTGATGCGCCGCTGGTCGCACGGCTGCGTACGGCAGACGCTGTGATCCTAGGCAAGACGAACCTGTCCGAATGGGCAAACATTCGGTCCAACGCCTCGATCTCGGGCTGGAGCGCAGTGGGTGGCCAGACACGCAACCCTTACGCGTTAGACCGCAACCCGTGCGGTTCCTCCGCGGGCAGTGCCGCCGCAGTAGCCGCAGGCGAGGTGAAAGCCGCGATCGGCACCGAGACCGACGGGTCGATCACCTGCCCAGCAGCCGTGAACGGCGTGGTGGGGCTGAAGCCTACAGTCGGGCTGGTCAGCCGTACTCGGATCGTGCCGATCAGTCACAGTCAAGATACCGCCGGGCCGATCGCGATCGACGTTGCGACAGCCGCCCGCGTCCTCAGCGCGATCGCGGGCTCTGACCCCGCCGACCCGGCAACAAACGACGCCGACGCGCACATTGCGGATTACCTGGCGGCCCTGAAGCCCGACGCTCTCAAGGGCGCGCGTATCGGCGTGTTGCGCTTCGCAACCGGCTGGTCGGCGGCCACCGACAAGGTGTTCGACCAAGCGTTGGCCACGCTGAAGGCGCAAGGAGCGACGCTAGTCGAGATCAACGAGCTCAAGGACCGGGACAAGATTGGCGAGGCGGAGGTACTGGTGCTCAACACTGAGCTCAAGGCGGATCTGAATGCCTATCTCGCAACCACACCGCCGACGGTTAAGACGCGCACGCTCGCCGACCTCATCGCCTTCGACGCGGCTCATGCCGACCGCGAACTCACACTCTTCGGGCAGGAGACCTTCGTGAAAGCCGAGACAACCAAGGGGCTCAACGATCCTGCCTATCAGGCGGCGCGTGCTACATCGCAGCGGATCGCCGGCCGCGACGGGATTGACGCGATGCTCAACGCCAACCATCTTGATGCACTCGTGTCGCCAACCATGGCGCCGGCCTGGAAGATTGACGCGGCGAATGGCGATCAGATTGGTGGCGCTGGCGCTGGCGGACTGGCCGCAGTCGCAGGCTATCCACACCTCACCGTGCCGATGGGGGCAGTCATGAACCTCCCAGTCGGCCTCTCCATCATCGGTCCAGCCTGGAGCGAAGCGCGATTGCTCGCCTACGGCTATGCGTACGAGCAAGCGGCAAAGGTTACGGTGACGCCGCGCTTCCTACCATCGATCGAGGGAGCAGCTCCGGTTGCGCCACTGCTCGAACCACTGCAGCGCTGACCCTGCACTGGAAGCACCCTTGGGAATCCAATAATTGGATGCGTTGCTTTCAAGGAGCATGACGTGCCAGGAAACTTAGTCGGCAAGGGAGAGGGGCAACCCTGAAGCAATTTGGGCTTATAAGGAGGAATTTTATCTCAACAAATTTCTCACATAAGTACCTCCTGCGATAGCGATCTCTTCAGGAGAAACTGACATGTCAGCTAGTAGGTGCCCCGGGGATCCCGGGTAGTCGGCGGAATAGCCGAAACCCTCGATCATGAGGTATCCGTCGTATTCGTTTAGGAGCAACGTCTTGACGATGCCCATAAAATCAATATGCCCGGAGCCGAGAAGCCCTCTATCGTTCTCACTCAAATGCACATGCTTCAGCCTTGCACCCAGTAGGGTGATGGCTCCCGAAATACTTTTTTCTTCGATATTGGCGTGAAATGTATCAATAGTTACGCCAATTCTCGGATTCCCAATATCCTTGCAAAGCGCTTGCGCTTCAGTAGCCTTATTGAGAAAAAACGTTTCGGACCGATTGACAGGCTCGATAGAGAGGTTCATGTTGTGCGTTTCGAGAGTAGATCCAAGGGCTTGAAAACACTCGACTGCCCAGTTCCATTCCTCTTGATTGCGACGGTGACCTGGTAGGTAGCCAATAGGAGCAAATAGGGGTCCGCCCATGAGATTTGCTCCTAGCTCCCTTGCGGTTTCGACGCAAGCACTCAGGTGGGTGAGGGACTTCCTCCGCACGGATGCGTCAGGGCTAATGGGATTGATGTTCTTCGGCAGGATTGCACAGATAGTACATTCCAGGTCGTTGGCTTGAAATGCCTTACGAATAGCGTGAACAGGCAAATGCGCTGGATCGAACATCGGGATTTCAAATCCATCTAATCCACGCTCACGCGCCTGTGGTATTAGATCGAGGTGTGATGACGTGAACTCCTTGGTCCAGGCGAATGCGCTAACACCGATCTTCATGCCCACTCCTTCTATCGCGGTACTAAATCAATGAATAACCCAAAGCTTAACTGACGAAAGGATTATAAAAATGTCCAGCAGATCTTAGCTTGCTCAAAGGCTGCTCTAGCAGCTCTGCTGGTCTGGGAATTGGTTCAGACACCGAGGCAAAACGGTCAATAGGCAGGGGTTTTCTTGGCGAATAGCAACGGCACAGCATCGTTTAAGTTGTGACGCCAAACACTCCACACGCGGGCCCCCTCCGACTCCCTATAGGTATGTTTTATTCCCTTGTCATCGAGTAATTGCGCGAAGTCTCGATTGCCCTGGAGAACAAAATCCTGATGCCCACAAGAAAACCAAAGTAAACGTATCTGGTTATTTAAAGTTGTTGAATTCTGAGAACCGTTGAGAACCTCCGAAGGAGCCAGGAATGGCTCACCTACAGCAGCGCTGCCGAGTATGTAATGAAAGATTTCAGAATGATGCAAGCCGATGTCTAGTGCTTGACCACCACCCATGGATAAACCGGCGATTGCGCGATTCGTCGCCTTAGCGGCGATCCAGTCATCTCCGTGCTGAACTCTAAGAGATCCCCATGGGGTGCATTCTAATGCCTTCACAGTCATGCTTTGCGGCAAGTTCAAAATCGTAGTTTCCGATAATCCCGTTTTCGTGCACTGGGATTAGGCATTGGTCATTCGAGCGCCTTGATCAGGCCGATCTTGTGGCCACGTCCTGGACTGTTACAACGATCGCATCCCCGAGTGAAAGGCAGTTTAGTTCACCCGGTGGAAGGTCCGGCTCCAGCGGGTCTCGTCAAAGAAGTGGAGTGCGGTGTGGAGCGTGGAACTGGCTCTTTCTGACGGGGAAGTTTTGTACATATCGTCTTCGGGTGTTTCGAAAGACCAGTAGACGAAAAGTGGACGGCCGATCAGGTTGGCTCGGGGGACCAGACCCCAGTAGCGGCCATCGTAGCTATTGCTACGGTTGTCGCCCATGACGAAGTACATGCCAGATGGAACAACGAGGTCTTCACCCTGGATGTGGTCGAGGAGGTCAAGCGACCACTCGGCGGTGACTTCGCGTCCTTTTGCTGGTGAGATCGCGGGGAATTCGTCGTTGTAGGGATCGTAATTAGCGGGGGTGGGCTTGGCTGCGTACGGCTCGTCCAGGGAGATGCCGTTGCGATAAACGATGCCGCCGCGGAGGTGAATGCGATCGCCGGGGATACCAATGACGCGCTTAACCAGAATATCGTGCTGACCCTTGGGATTAGGCGTCGGGCGGAAGAAAACGACGGGTTCGTCACGCCGGAGTTCGCGGTACGGGATGAGGTTCGTCCAAGAGGTAGAGGGCGCCAGGGTTGCGCGCTCTACGACTACGTGGTCGCCAACGAGTAGGGTGCTAGCCATGGAAGAGGACGGAATGACGAAGTTTTGAAGGACAAAGCCCATGACAAAAGACCAGATGATGAGCATGCCTGTGATGGAAGCCAGCCCTTCGAAATAAGTCTCTTCGTTAGGCTGGCGCTTACTGTCCTGTGGGGCGCTGGGTTGTTTCTTCTGTATCACCATGACGCTTTATTGTAGTCGTGAACAGGTTGTCCACTCACGATAGCGCCGAGAAACTGCCTTTCGCAGCTCAGGGACGTGCCTGTTGGGGTAGTGAGCGAAACGCCGAGGCGCGTGCAGAGCTCCGATACAGTCGGCGGACTGCTCTCCTTGATCGACACAGCTTTGGGTTTACCAAAAGACAGAGCATTGGTAGCCAAAGGGTCGCATCGCAGCCACGCCTACACCAATTGAGATTACTGATCGTTGCGTATTCTCCTCTCGGTTCAGACGCCTCCTAATGACAATAATCAGGAGGATTTATGCATACATTCTCTCTCCATTTGCGTCACGAATCTCCAGACGGTCCATGGATCGCCTCATGCCCCGTTCAAGCCGACCTGGAGGGCTTTAGCGGACTGACACGTAGCTTCGCCAGCGAAGGAGCAATGCCAACCGCTCTCGAGGCTGCCGGAGTACAAATTGATCGGTCGAGAGAGGCTTTGGACGAAGTCGATAACGGCTATGCGTCGTCCCTAAAAGTTAGCCAGAATGAGGCACGGAAGCTCGGCATTCTTCACACGGATTCGCATTCGCAGGAGTAGCCCGACCTCGTGGCTCTCTATAGGATCACTTCCCCGTCTGAGCATCAACCCCTATCGCCAAAGACAATCAAGGCAGGCGACTGTTCATAAGAGACGAGGTGCCCATCGTGTTGCCACACTCCCTACCAAATTCACATCACAGCTCTATTCAAATCGCGAGTTCGTTAAATTTCTTGTTGACAGTGATCTTTTGCCGAGAGTATAGGCCTGTCATCGAGTTTTGAACCGATTCAAAGAATTTGAACTTAGGGAGCTCAACTTGAGATTCAGATATCTGGCAACCCATTTCTTCCTCGTTTGCTTTATGCTCATTCCTGCTATCGCGAAGGCGCAAGCTACTGCGACCATTGCAGGAACGATCTCGGATCCGGCGGGGTCCGTGATTTCCGGGGCGGTCGTCACTGTCACCAACGTCGACACCAACGGAGCTCGTGTCGTGACTACCGACAATAACGGTCGTTTCGTCGCCAACCTGCTACCCATCGGCAACTACAAGATCCAAGTATCTGCGCCGAGCTTCCAGAGTGCTATCAAGAATGGCATTCTTCTCGAAAATCAGGCGTCGCCGGAGATAAACTTCACCTTGCAGCCCGGTTCAGTCACGTCGGCCATCTCAGTAGAGGCCGATGCAATTGCGGTCGAAGCCACTGACTCTTCTCTGAGCCAGGTCGTTCACTCTCAGCAGGTCTCCGACCTGCCCTTGAATGGCCGTAACTTCGTGGAGCTGGCAACGCTCGCTCCCGGGACCTCTGCGGGTAATCAGCCCAATGACTTCTTTGCAGGCGGCGGCAGCAGCGAGACCTCTATCCGCGGCTCATTCTCGCTTTCGGTCGGCGGTTCGCGTGAAAACAGAACAGACTGGATCTACGATGGTGTCGACAACAACGAGTTGACCTCAGGCGGCATCTCCATCGTGCCCTCCATCGATGCGCTCCAAGAGTTCAATGTGCTCACCTACAATTACTCCGTTCAGTATGGAACACGCGCGGGTCCGACCGTCCTGCTCACTTCGAAGTCCGGCACCAACCAGTTTCACGGAACACTCTTCGACTTCCTTCGCAACACCGATCTGAACGCGACCAGCTACTTCTCTCCAGTCAATCCGAAGTACATCCGCAATCAGTTCGGAGGTTCAATCGGTGGACCGATTCGTAAGGACAAGACCTTTTTCTTCTTTGACTACCAGGGGACTAGGAGCATTCAGGGAATTCCTTCGCTCACCCAAGTGCCGACCATGCTCGAGCGTGAAGGTATCTTCACAGAGTCGTTCCCAGGATCTCCCGAGGTTCCTATTTACGACCCGAACACAACGGTCATCGACCCGGTCACTGGAAACGCAAGCCGCACTCAGTTTCAGGGAAACATCATCCCCCCCTATCGGCTCAACCCGATCGCGGTCAAGATGCTCAATTACTTCCCCGCTCCGAACGTCTCCGGAGTGCTTTCCGCGAACTATGTCGATGTTCCAAACCAGACCTTCAACGACAACAGCTTCGACATACGAATTGATAACGTCTTCTCTGAGAAAGATAGAGCCTTCGCTCGTTTCAGCAGAGATCAGGCAACTGTCTTTCTACCCTCGGGGCTTCCCGATTTTGGGGCGCAACCTGGAGGTTATGCAAGCAATCAGACACTTGCGGATCGCGGAAGAAATCTTGCTGTTTCTGAGACGCACATCTTCTCGCCAAACGCGATCAACCAGCTGACCTTGGGATATAACCGCATCTTCGATCACATCACGTCTTTTGGAGACGGCACCGATTGGAGCACGCAGCTCGGAATCCCCAATGCCAATCTCGGAACCTACTTGAGCAGCGGGTTGCTCAACACGCAGTTTAACGAGGGGTATTGGGGGCTGGGCAATCGCGGATTTTCTCCCATTCAAGATGGAACGAACGTCTTCCAGTACAGCGATGATTTCGAGTTGGTGCATGGGGCACACTCGTTTTCCATGGGCATCGGCATACGCCTCATGCAGCTCAACGAGCTTGGCAACGCCTTTCCAATGGGCGAGATGGAGTTCGACAACCTGTTCACGGCTGGGTTCACTAATGGCGCGTTCAATTCGGCGAGCGGCAATCCCATCGCCAGTTTCCTGCTTGGCATCCCCGGCAGCGGCGAACACGATGTTTCTTTCTCGGGCGATGTGTCGGGTCGCAGATGGAAGGAGTTCCGCCCTTACTTCCAGGACAACTGGAAGATCAGAAAAAACTTGACCGTCCAGCTTGGCATGGCGTGGAACTACACAACACCGGTTGTCGAATCGCAGAAGAGGTTGGCTAACTTCGACTTCCCAACCGGCCAGATGCTGATCGCGGGCGTCAACTCGTCTGATTCGGCCGGAATACAGTCGTACTACCGCGGCTTCGAACCAAGAATCGGATTCAGCTTCACTCCCTTTTCCACGAAGAACGCCATTCGCGCAGGCTACGCGATTCTTCACGACGCTGGATGGAACCTCGGCGCACAGGGTCTGGACCTGAATCCTCCTTTCTACGGAACGTTTGCTTTCCAGGCCGACGACATAAACCCGGTGACAACACTGTCCGCTGGATTTCCGGTGCCGACCCCACCAGACGTGAATAACTTGACGGGTAATGTGTACAGTGAGAACACCAACTTTCACCCTGGAATAATTCAGCAGTTCAATCTAAACATTCAGCGGGAGCTGCCCACCGGCACCATCCTGACGGTCGGTTATGCGGGATCTCGCGGGACGCATCTGCAGACCTCGGGCTTTCCGCTGAACACTGCTACCCCCAGCCTTCAGGTCGATCCCGCCAATTTGCGGCCGTATCCGAATCTGAACGCAATCACTGGATTCCTCGACCGCGGCCTCTCGCGCTACGACTCGCTTCAGGTCAAGGCAGAGCGCGCCTACAACAATGGCGTCTACATTCTGCTTGCCTACACCTATAGCAAGGGATTCGACAACGGTCTCTACGACGACCTGGGTTCGCTCATCGGTGTTCCGTACTATCCGCTGAATCCGGCGCCGAACGCGTATCCACTCAATCCCCGAGGCTATACCGACAAGGGACTCAATGTGACGGATCAGACGCATAATCTATCCGCCAGCGTTCTTTATCAACTGCCTTTCGGGCGCGGCAAAAAGTTTGCTTCCAACGTAAACACGCCGGTTCAGGAGTTGGTCGGGAACTGGCAGTTGAATCTGATAACGCACATCGCATCAGGCTTTCCTCTCGGGCTCACCGCAGGCGTCAACAACGCCGGCACAACGACCGGCAGTCGTCCCGATCAGATCTGCAATACGCGTCCGGCTCACCAATCATTGGCAGAGTTCATCAACACAGCGTGTTTCGTCGACCCCGCTCCCGGCGTCCTTGGGGATGCATCTCGCACCCCGCTATACGGCCCCGACTTCGTCAACTTCGATAGTTCACTTTTCAAGACCTTCGTCCTTCCTAAAGAGACACAGCTCGTCTTCCGCACAGAAGTCTTCAACGTCTTCAATCATCCACAGTTCGCGAATCCCGGAACCACTACGGACTCTCCCGGATTCGGACAGATCACTCAGATAGTAAATAATCCTCGTCTGATTCAGTTCGCATTGAAGTTCGTGTTCTGATCACCGTCAACTCATCATGGAAGGATAGAAAAGGCATGAAGCCAGATTGGTTTCATCGGAATTCAGACCGCAGAATGTTTTTGAAAGCAACAACGGGTTCTGCGATTGTAGCGATGTTTCAGGGGCCATCGCGCGTATTCGGAGCACCTTATATGTTGCCCCGGACAGGGATGTCGCATCTCGCGGAGGCGACAACGGCCGCTAGGGTCATTATAGACACTGATCCAGGAGTCGACGATGCCTTTGCCCTGATGCTGGCCATGCGCTCACCCGAACTCAACGTTATGGCCGTCACTGCAGTCGCCGGAAACCTGCCTCTGGAGATCACCCTGCCTAACGCCCTGCGTATGGTCGAGATTTGTGACCGGACCGATATCCCAGTGGCAGCAGGTGCCTCGGCTCCCCTGATCCGGCGGCAGGTGACCGCGTCGTATGCGCATGGAGAGAACGGCCTCGGCGGCGTCTCACTTCCTCCGCCCAAAATTACTGCTATAAAAGAACACGCCACGGAACTGATCTGCCGCATCGTTCTGGAACATCCCGGCGAGGTAACACTGATCGGGCTTGGCCCACTGACCAACCTTGCCCTTGCGCTTCGCTCGGAGCCAAATCTTGCAAAGGCTATCAAGAGCATTGTGTTGATGGGTGGCTCGCTTTCGGGCGGCAATGTTACACCTGCGGCTGAATTCAATTTTTATGTCGACCCGGAAGCAGCAAGCATCGTCTTCAACTCTGGAGTTCCCATCACCATGGTCGGACTCGATGTTACTCGCAAGGTCGAGTTGACCGAACCCTATATTCGTGAACTCGAAGCTGGCACAAATAAGCCGAGCCGTGCTGCAGCCGGTATCGCACGCGCCATCATGGCAACCTATCGTGGGCACGGAGAGAAGGGCGGCCCAACCCTGCACGATCCTCTTGCAGTCAGCGCTCTGATCCGTCCCGATATACTTACTTTTGAGAGCTATCGGGTGCAGATTGAAACCGACGGCCTCATCACGGCAGGCGAGAGCGTTGGATGGAAGCGTGCTCCCATTCGATACGCGGCTGCCTTCGAGAACAGTCCACGTGTGACGTCATCGGATGAAACCTTCACAGCCAACACCAGGGTTGCCATCGACGTTAGACCGGACGGCTTCTTCCGTCTGCTGGTCGATCGCATTACAGGAAACAAGCAGGACAACGGATAGTCTCAGGAGGAATTGCGTTGAAACATCTACGAAAGAGCTCGCTTTGGTCTCTGGTTCTCTTCTCCCTTCTTTTCGCTGTAATCTCATCTCCAGTGCTCGCCGCGCAGAATGCCCGCTACGTCATCATCGATCAGGATGCAGTCGGACCAGCGGGAACAGACATGAACTCAATGCTCGTTTTTCTGCAGTCTCCACACGTCAATGTGCTCGGCATCACGGTGCTCACCGGAGACGGATGGCGAGATGAAGAGGTAGCCCACACTCTACGTCTGCTCGAACTCGTTGGCCGCACTGACATTCCCGTCATGGCAGGAGCGATTACTCCTCTGGTAAGAACGCAGCAGTGGACCAATGCTTGGGAGCAGATCTACGGGAAAGTCGTCTATCAAGGCGCCTGGAGCAGCTTCCGTCCGAAGCACGGTCCCTTTGATGTCCCCAAGCTGCAAGAAGGAAATCCCACAACAAAAGTATCCGACGAAGACGCGGCGCACTTTTTGATTCGCATGGTGCACAAGTATCCGCATCAGGTTACGATCTACGCTGCCGGGCCTATGACAAATGTGGCCCAGGCGATCAGCCTCGACCCGCACTTCGCCGAACTCGCAGCGGAGCTCGTCATCATGGGAGGCAGCCTCAATCCGCATACCGACGATAAGGAATACATTGACAGTCCACGTCATGAATTCAATCTCTGGTTCGACCCCGAAGCTTCGACCATCGTCTTCCACGCGCACTGGCCGAAGATCACAGTCACCCCGGTGGACGTCTCCATCGAGACCCATCTCACGAAGGAGATGCTCGACGAGTTGAAGAAAAGCAGCTCTCCAGCCGGCCAGTACATCGCCCGCTACACGCGCCGCCCTGGAGATTATCTATGGGACGAGCTTGCTGCGGCTGCGTGGCTTGACCCAAGCCTCATCACGCGGGAGCGCTACGTCTATTTCGATGTCAGCGTCGATAAAGGCGTCAGCTACGGAGACACCATTGTTTGGACCGATGACGATAAGCCAGGCCTCGATCTTCAAAAGGCTCATGTCCAAATGGATGTCGACTGGCCCAAGTTTCAGAAGATGTTCCTGGAGTTGATGTCCTCGCCAACCCCGGGAGCGAAGAACCCTCAGCTCGAACCAAGTCAAAGCCACTAAAGTTAACCGCCAACAGAGCTCAACCAGCAACGCTAGTAGACCCAACATATGACTGCCGTGGAGCCTTGACATGAACAGTAAACCCATTGCGATCATGGGAGTCTTTGCCATCGATCTGGCCTTCCGAGTAAATCGTCTGCCCGTTTGGGGAGAGACAGTTCTCGGGTCCGAATTTCGTCTTGGACCCGGGGGTAAAGGATCAAACCAATCAGTCGCCGCCGCCCGTCTCGGTGCACAAGTCCACTTCATCAGCAAAGTGGGAGGCGACAACTTCGGCGACATCGCTCGTCGAACCTACAAAGAGGAAGGCGTCGACACGCAGTTTCTCTTCTCCTCGGATAGCGAAACGACCGGCGCTGCAGCCATCATCATCGACGAGATCAAGGGCGAGAATGCAATAGTCATCACGCCGGGCGCTGCAAACGCTCTCACAACAGATGAAATCGATCTCGCCCGTACCCAGATCGCCGGTTCGGCCGTCTTCATGACCCAGCTTGAGCTTCCTCTTCCCATCGTGGTACATGGTTTGAACACTGCACACGGGCTCGGCGTTTCTACTATCCTCAACCCCGCGCCCGCCTGTGCGTTGGACGACACGACCCTCGCACTATGCGACTACCTTACGCCCAATGAGAGTGAAGCCGAAGCTCTCACCGGCCGTCGGGTCGCGTCCCTCGAAGACGCAGAGAGCGCAGCCGATCAATTGCTTGCGCGCGGTGTTCGCAACGTTATACTCACCCTGGGCGCTCGCGGCGCTCTAGTTAAGACCTCGTCGATGACCGTGCACATCGAAGCCTTCAACGCTGGACCCGTAATCGACACCACGGGCGCAGGAGACGCATTCAACGCAGGTCTTGCGGTGGCGCTCTCAGAGGGAATGAGCCTCGAAGATGCCGCACGCTTCGGATGCGTCGTAGCTGGCATCTCGGTCACGCGACACGGAACAGCTCCGTCGATGCCACGAAGAGCGGAGTTGGAACGGTACAAACAAGCTCATTCAAGAAAATGAACCCAAATTGCGATCAACGCGCCTGCTGCACTTCGAAACAGACACTTATTCTGAAAGCGCCTTCCAGCTACTCACATGATCGCGGAGCCTATCAGAATCAGCCCTGCGGTGTAACCAACTAGCATGAGCGCGACAAGCGTTCGTGTGCCGGCTGCCGCTCCGCGAAACTCCTTCCACACAAATACACCCCAGAGGGCAGCCACTAGCGTCGCCCCTTGTCCCAGCGCATACGACACCGCAGGCCCCGCCACCCCTGATGCGATGACGTTCAGGCTAAGCGCGATCATCCAGATGGCACCGCCCAACAAACCTAACCAATGCAACTTCGGCTTTGCCTCTCGGTACTCTCGGTACGTCGAGCCCTGCACGCGCATGAACACTGTATTGATTAGCACGTTACTCAGCAGTAGGCCGATGCCGAACAGCAGAAGTGCCGTATAGGGCGTTAGGTATCCCAGTCGAATTGGTTCACTGTTGAAGTTTGGCGACATCGAGGAGATGAGCTGCGGATAAAAGAACCCCATCAAGCATCCCGCGGCGATGGCAAACAACAGTCCGCGGCTCGTGCTAACCGAACGTTGTTTCTGCACCTGCCGTGTAGCCATGGCGGACATGATCATCGCAAAGACGATCAGCACAACGCCCGCGCCCAGCAGTACAGGGCTACCTTTCGGCGCATGGAAATAGCTCGCCACCGTGCCGATTACGAGAGCAAGCCCGACGCCCACGGGGAAGGCAAGCGACATACCCGCGGCGTCGATCGCGATCACCAGCAGTATGTTGGAAAGGTTGAACAGCGCGCCGCTGGCAAGCGCGCGTAGCAGCGAGCCCGCGGAGGCATCATGGAGATTCGCCACAGCGCTACTTCCCGCCGAACCGAAATTGCCAAGAGTGAAACAGAACACCACGCCCAGCAGAGCGACTCCGAACGCGTAGTCCCAGTAGTAGAGAGCGAAGGCCCAGCGTTCCTTGCCAGCCAGCTTCTGCGTATTAGCCCATGAGCCCCAACCAAGCATGGTGACAACGCAGAGTAAGAACGCGACAGCTTGATTATCTACGATGAACATTCCCCGTCCCTGCTGCAAAAGAACGGGAATCGCTCCCGCACTTTCACGATCGAAAAGATGACTCTAGACAGCTTCACCTTGCTTATTTTGGCCTGAACGATCTCATTTTGAACTGATTCAATCCCGCGCCATTCTATGCTTTCCCCAACGATCGCTGTCAAGAAATTTTTCAGGACGATAACGAGTTGACGGATCTGTTCAACCGAAGCTCGCGGCGGTTTGCGCTCAATGCCTCACAGCATGAGCACCCCACTTGCAAATTCCTCTCAACCCTCTTAGTCTCCTTGGCACTGCGACAGTTCGATTTGCTCAGCGTTCACTCTTTAGTCGACGAAACGGGAGTCAATATTAACAAGCGCACTGCCACCATCCAAGAGGTTGCACGACGAGCCAAGGTCTCCGTTGGCACCGTATCCAACGTGCTCAACGACAGCAACGCTGTAAGTTCTCAGCTGTTGCGGCGCGTTCAGCAAGCGATGCGCGACCTCAACTATCATCCAAACAACCACGCCCGAAGTCTGAAGTCACGCCGCTCTAGCGTGATCGGTATCGTCATATCCGATATCACGAATCCTTTCTTTCCCCTCGTTCTGCGGGGTGTTGAGAGCGCAATCGTTCAGCATGGCTACATGCTCACGATCTTCAATACTGACGACGATCTGGAACGCGAGCGTCAAATTTTCTCACTGCTGCGCACGCATCGGGTTGATGGAATGCTCGCCGTGGTCGCGCCTAATCCCGGAAACGATGTCTCCCACATCGTTCAAGCGATTGATATGGGAATCCCCGTAGTATGTCTTGACCGCACACCTCCTGGGCTCAACGTGGATGCCGTCGTTGTCGATAACATTCGTGGAGCGGCCATGTGCGTGCGCCATCTGGTTGGCCTGGGTCACCGAAAGATTGGCATCATCAACGGCTCGTCTTGGCTCCAGACCGCGCGCGATCGATATAAAGGCTACGAGATGGTTCTGGGTGAAGCGAACATCAAGATCGAGCGGGATCTGGTGCGTGAAGGCGATTTCCGCTTTGAAAGCGGCTACAAGATGACCAAAGACTTGCTGTTGAGTCACTCGCACCCCACAGCTCTCTTCGTCTCCAATGGAACCATGGGGCTCGGCGCTCTACAGGCGTTCAACGAGCTCGCGATCCGCTGTCCGGACCAGGTTGCTCTCGCTATCTTCGACGATGTTCCCGGTGGACGGATGCTGCGCCCTAGCATTACCTCCGTCGTTCAACCCGCCTATGACCTCGGAGTCAAGGCTGGCGAACTTCTGCTCAGCCGCCTCACCAACAAAGCTGGTCTCTCAGACCCAGTCACGATCACCCTGCAGGCGGAGCTTATTATCGGAGAATCCACTACCGGATCGGGAACGGCTGCCACTGCGAGAGGACCGGGACGCTCCTCGTCACGAAGAAAGATAGTTACGCCCAAAAGATAACAATCACCTACGGGCTACTTTGACTGGTCGAAATGCGCTTTTGGTGACTAACTCTCGTCGTTGCTAGCCGCTCTAACCGATGCCCCCAGCAAGGCGGGTTTGCGGCAAGTTTAGGGTCGAAGTTTCTCATAACCCCTGCCGGCTCAACTGGTCGATGCAACACTATCTTGAAGTTTACTTGCCGGAGTTTGAAAGCCCAGGGTCTCTCGGGGGCGTTGATTCAGACGCAGCGCGATCTTGTTGAGATGGGCTTGAGAGTAGACGGACAAGTCGGTCCTCTTTGGAAAGTACTGTCTTAGCAATCCGTTGGTATTTTCATTGGAGCCGCGTTGCCAGGGACTCTGTGGATCGCAGAAGTAGACTTTCACATTCGTTTCTTCTATTGTGAAGCTCTTGTGTTTGCCATCTCGTGGCCCCGGTCCCAGGTCAGCGAGCGGCGCAAAGTCGCAGGGAGTTTAAGGATGTGCTTGCTCAGCGCGGCGACGACTGTCTCTGTATCTTTACTGGGCACTTTGATGAGCACGACGAAACGCGAGTGTCGTTCTACCAGGGTTGCGATGTGAGTGTTTTTGCTGCCTGCGAGCAGATCGCCCTCCCAGTGACCGGGAACAGCGCGATCCTCAACCTCCGCAGATCTTTTCCGGATGGAGATGGCATCGACGATCTGACCTTGGGATTTTCCGTGAGCCCGCGAGTGCCCTGACCGACGTATAAGCCGTTTGGACCTGAGGGGCTGAACCAGCTCTTTTTTCAGCACTCCACGGGCCTGGATGAATAAGCTGCGGTAGATGGTTTCGTGAGACACGCGCATGCTCTCGTTCTTGGGATAGCTTACCTTCAACCGCTTCGAGATCTATTCCGGCGACCAGTCCAGGATCAGTTTAGTGGCCACGATCTCCGCAGTTCCTCATGGTTAGCCAGAAGACACGCCTTAGGTCGCAGAGCTGACTCCCAGGCCTGACGATCAGCTTCACTGGTTCGATAGAGTGGCCGCCCGCCGTGACGTGACACCTCCCGGCTCACCATCGACACAGGCCGTTGCAGCCCGCTGGGTATCTCTCGAATCGACGAACCGGATGCGATTCCACGTGAGATGTCTTCCCGCTCGGCCAGCGTCAGCGTCCGCGGTGAACGCCGACGAGCAGCACAGGAACGATCCCGCCGCGCTGCGTCAACAGGAACCGAATAGAACCATGCCCTTGCCCAAGGCACGCCCAATCTCATGCAATGACTCGCCAGCCTTCCAGCGCCGCCACATCTCGATCCGCTGTTCAGTGGAAAGTCTGTTTCGTTTCCCTTGTGCCATAAACACCACCTTTGGAAAAAAAAGAATTCATATCAGATGGTGTTGCATTGACCGGTTGAGACCACCTTTATCAAGTTCGCATGCACAATGCTGACAGAGCGTCTAAAAAGAAGTAATCCGCTGTGATAAGTCTGCTCAGTAGTCTGAGGTCAATGAGTGACTCGGCCTTTACACAACAGTTGAGATCTCGGTCGCAAGAAGTTTGCGGCAGTGTGACCGACTTGGGCTCTATCACTGTAAGTGGTGATGGTCAGCCCTTCTTCTTTGCCCAGAACCTCGCTGGACGAGGAAAAGCGACGCAGGGACAGCATACGTATTGCATCCCTCCAGGGATAAGTATGCTGTCCCTGCATCCGTTCCTCAGAAGGCAGTCTGCTACGGAATCGGAATTCCAACCGCAGCCGAGCTGACCTTAGTCAACAACCACTTCCCGTTGATCTTTTTCGCTTCACCGCTAAGGTATACGTGGCTCTTGGCCGTCCAAGACGGTTGGCCAGTCGCCGGATCCAATGACACGTCGAAGTAATGGCATTCGAAATACACCGATGATTTCCATTGGCTGTCACCGTCCTTTACAGGAACATACTTCGTTTTGTACGCTGGCGAAAGCGACACCCACCTATTGGTTGGCTTCAACCCGCCGGCAACATACTTGAAGAACGTGCAAAGCGTGCCCTGCTTCCCGGTGGCGGAGGTGTCGCCCGAGGGTGTAGGGCAAGTTGCGGGATCCTCCGGATCGCCGTTGCCAATGTAATTTCCTGCCGTGACAGTAGTGCCGATAACGGTGAGTTCGGCGTCTTTGGACCAGAGCGCGAGTATGTCGCGGGTTCGCTGAGTTATCACTGCAGGCGAATCGACGTTCACGGGATCGTGCACGCTGATTGACGCATGAAAGGTTGCATGAAGCTG
>CAZZZG010000088.1:0-16630 GCA_964658525.1 uncultured Edaphobacter sp. | reverse complement strand
ACTGCCCGGACGAGATTGTTCGCACGGAGTTCGATCCCGCGGCTTTCGCGCAGGGGGTGTGCGATATCGTTCCACCGACCGGTGATCAAATCCAAAACTAAAGCTGCGGCACGGGAATCGTTCCTTTGTCCGCGCTCACCATTGTCTTCGGCTTGGTTGTCGTCGCCCTCGGTTGGTTCTGGTCCGTTGCAGGCGGCACTATCGATTCGGCGGTCCCGCTGTTCGTGCCGCAGCAGCCTGTGTCGCCTGAGCAGCTTGAGTACTCTGACTCGAACTGCCTGAAACTGCTGCCGTAGTCGTTGTCGAACTGGCCTTCTTCGCATTCTTAGTCGTCGCACTCTGCGCCACTGCGAACGAACCAGCCAGCAATAAGACACTCATCGCAAAATTTCCAGCGAACTCAAACTCTCCCTTCATCGATGACATCTCCTCTCTAAAATTTGTGCGGGCGCCATCTGCTCAGTACACTCATCCACCCGCATCTGGTCGATACAACTTCCGCGGCGAATTCCTCGACAGTTGCGACGCTGCTCAGCCTGTGGTACAAACGATGTATTCCAGTCTGCTTCGGCAGATTTGAATTTCATGCAGAGTGGTTGAGGGACGAGCCCTTTGACGCCACGACAACCGGACAGAACAAAGACGTACCGGTGTCAACTCTCTCCTGGGAGCCTTTTGGGCCGCAGGGAACATGAGATTCGGAGCACGCAAGCCCGAATTCCAGGTTTGCACCCCGCATTTCACCTTCCCAGCCTAACCGGCGACCCCAAAACAAGAGAGTAAGCGCAAAAAGTTCTCCCTTTCCCCTCGGAAAGAGCACGATGAACTACTCCTGTAGCCGGTACGAGCTGAAGTGCAACGAGTGCGGCAAGCGGTTCGGCAACCAACCACTCTCCGCCTGCCCCGATTGCCTCGCCCCTCTTGAAATTGCCTATGACCTTGAGGCTGCCCGCAATCTCTTCACCAAGGAAAACATCGCAGCCGGCCCGGCCAACATCTGGCGCTACGCGGCTCTCCTCCCAATACCTGAAGGGTTCCAGCCCGATCTCCCCGTAGGTTTTACTCCGCTAGTCCGCGCCAGGAACCTCGGCAAACGAATCGGCGCGGCCAATCTCTACGTCAAAAACGACGCCGTCTGCTTCCCAACCCTCAGCTTCAAAGATCGCGTCGTCTCCGTAGCCTTGGCCAACGCGCAGAAGTTCGGCTTCGACGTCGTCGGCTGCTCCTCTACCGGCAATCTCGCCAACTCAGTCGCCGCACAAGCCGCACGCCTGGGCCTCAAGGCCACCATCCTCGTTCCCGCCGACCTCGAGCCTGCCAAGATCCTCAACACACTTGTCTACGGGGCACGCCTGGTCCGCATCGACGGCAACTACGATCACGTCAATCGCCTATGCACCCAGATCGCCGACGAATACGCATGGGGCCTCGTCAACGTAAATCTTCGCCCCTACTACGCCGAGGGTTCGAAGACCGTAGGCTATGAGATCGCCGAACAACTCGGTTGGCGCTTACCCGACAATGTCGTCGTTCCCATGGCTGGCGGATCGCTCATCCGAAAGATCCGCAAAGCCTTCCACGAACTCATTTATCTAGGCCTCGTCGAAGAAAAGCCGGTTCGCTTCTTTGGGGCGCAGGCATCGGGCTGCTCGCCCATCTCGGTCGCCGTCAAAGAAGGAACCGACTTCATTGAGCCACAGCGTCCCAACACCATTGCCCGCTCCCTCGCCATTGGCAATCCCGCCGACGGCCCCGCGGCCGCTAAGATGATCCGCAGCAGCGGGGGCTGGGCGGAGGACGTATCCGACGTCGAAATCGTCTCCGGCATTCAGGAACTTGCTGAAACCGAAGGCATCTTCACTGAGACCGCCGGCGGCGTCACCACCGCCGTCACCGCTCGCCTCTACGCCGACGGTCGCATCTCGGCAAATGAGACAACGGTCACCTGCATCACCGGCAACGGGCTCAAGACCACCGACGCACTAATCGGCCGGTATCAACAGGAACGCGCAGTCCGTCCACGGCTGGCAGACTTCGACGCCTACCTCCGCGAACTCGACGGAATCACAGAGCTAGAACTGACCACCGCAGGAGCCCTCTAATGTCCATCAAAGTTACTCTTCCAACTGCCTTCATCCGCCACACCGATGGCCGCAAACACTTCAACTCCGCGGCTTCAAATCTCCCCGGCCTTATCGCTGACATCGATCAGACCTTTCCCGCGCTGTCGACCCAGATCAAAGACGAAGAGGGCAAGCTTCGCCGCTTCATCAACATCTATGTCAACGACGAGGACATCAGGTTCCTAGGCGGCGAAACCTACGCCTTCCAGGACGGTGACGAGATTATGCTTATCCCTTCCATCGCCGGTGGAAGCGTCTGACCGGAATAGTCGTCCCGGCCAGATGCTTCATGCCCGTATCACTCAATCAACTTCATAGTTTCTGCTTAAGGAGAAAGCCCTCGATCCGATCCGCGATCTCTCCGCCGTGCGTCTCCAAGGCGAAGTGCCCGGTGTCCAATAGATGCGTCTCGAGATTTTTCAGATCGCGACTATACGGGGCTGCGCCTTGCGGCGGGAAGATGTAGTCGTTCTTTCCCCAGACGATGAGAGTGGGCGGCTGATACTTGCGGAAGAAGGCCTGAAACTCCGGGTAGAGCGGCACATTGGATCCGTACGAGAGGAAGAGGTCCATCTGTATTTCCAGATTCCCAGGACGGTCCAGACCTACTTGATCTACGATCCAAGCAGTCGGATCGAGTAGTGACTTGTCGGCCACTCCGGTTTCGTATTGCCACTGGGTAGACTTTTGCTCCACCAGAAAATTGAGTGCCTTCCGGTTCTCCGGCGTGGGATCAGCCCAATACTTCTTTATCGGATCCCAAAATTCGAGTAGTCCCTCCTCATACGCGTTGCCATTCTGGACAACGAGAGCTTGCACTCGATCAGGTAAACGCAACGCAAGCCGATAACCGATGGGTGCACCGTAGTCCATTACATAAAGCGAATATTTCTTGAGGTTCAAGGCCTCGACGAATCCCTCCACGATGTTTGTCAGATTCTCAAACGTGTAGGCAAAACTTTTGTGGTCGGGCATGCTGCTCAAACCAAATCCTGGATAGTCTGGGGCTACCACGTGAAATGAGTTCGCAAGCAACGGAATCAGATTACGAAACATATTCGACGAAGTGGGAAATCCGTGGAGGAGGAGAATCGTAGGCGCGGATTCTGATCCCGCCTCTCGATAGAACACGTCTTGTTCGTTCACACGAACCGTTTTGTAGTGAACAGGGAATGTTTTTCGTGCGGAAGCGGGCGTCGTCATGGTGCATCTCCATTTCAATAAATTTGTTGGGGTGACGGAGTCACCCCAATGTCCAGGGGCCCTTGCGAATACGCTGGTTAGAGCATTCAGGAAGCGGGAACGACGCCGGAAAAGTGAGGAATTAACGAAGAAACAAAGCCGGTCCCGCGGGATCAGCCTTGCTACTTGCCTGGAGATTTACCAATCGCAACGATAATTCTGGTTACAGGAGCAACGATTCAGCGCCAAAACACCTCATATCACCTGTAGCCATACCGCGACCCGCGGCAACTTGTAGTAAGAAAGAAGGTCACTTATGTTTCTCATTTTGGCTGTCGTTTTGGTATTGCTTTGGCTTGGGGGGTTCTTCGTTCTTCACGTGAGCAGCTTCCTTATTCATCTGCTGCTGATCTTTGCTTTGATCTCGATCATTATGAATTTCGTTAGCGGCAGACGCACCGTTTAGCTCGAAATGGACCCATATCGAAGTCAAAGGCCGAACCCTTTTGGGCTCGGCCTTGTTGTTGAACTGCCCATGCTCTACTGATGCGCGACCGGCTGAGGAATCTCGATCCCGGGTGAAGGGATGACGTTTGCGAGCGCTTCAGGAGTCTCCTCCTGCAGCTCGGGCAGATTGCCCTCAAGCGCCAGCTTCAGCACCTGGTCCATCTCTTCGACAAAGTGCAACTTCATGCTGGTCTTCAGCAGCTCAGGAAGATCTGCCATGTCTTTACGGTTCTCCTCCGGCAGAATTGCTTCGAAGATTCCGGCCCGATGCGCGGCTAGCAGCTTTTCCTTCAGACCGCCGATCGGAAGCACCTTGCCGCGTAGCGTGATCTCACCAGTCATCGCAATATCCCGTCTCACCTTGATCTTGGTAAGCGCACTCGCAAGCCCAGTAGCTAGCGTAATGCCAGCCGACGGACCGTCCTTCGGAATCGCTCCCTCCGGTACGTGCACATGGATATCCACATTCTTATAAAAATCCTTCGCCAAACCGAGGTGATGCGAGCGCGAACGAATATAAGTCAGAGCAGCCTGGGCCGACTCCTGCATCACATCGCCAAGCTGGCCGGTTGCGGTCATCTTGCCTTTGCCGTCGAGCACCTGCACCTCGGTCTGCAGAATCGTCCCGCCCATCTCCGTCCAGGCAAGGCCTGTGACGAGACCGACCTCACTCTTCTCATGCACCTGCGAGTCGCGAAACTTCGCTACGCCTAGAATGTCCCCAAGATTTTCGCCGGTGATCGTCTCCTTGTGTTCCGCGCCGTTCTTCACTACACGTCGAGCGACCTTGCGACACACATTCCCGATCTCGCGCTCGAGGTTCCTGACGCCAGCCTCGCGGGTGTAACCACGGATGATCTGCTTCAGAGCGTCATCTTCAAAGACGATCTGCTCTTCCGTCAGGCCAGTGGCCTCGCGTTGCTTCTTCACAAGGTACTGTTTAGCAATCTCCAGCTTCTCGATTTCGGTATAGCCATGCAACCGCAGAATCTCCATGCGATCCTGCAGAGGTCCCGGAATCGTATGCAGAACATTCGCTGTTGCGACAAACAACACCTGCGACAGATCGTATTCAACATCCAGGTAGTGATCCTGGAACGAAGTGTTCTGCTCTGGATCCAGTACCTCAAGCAACGCACTCGCCGGGTCGCCGCGAAAGTCTGAAGCCATCTTGTCGATCTCGTCCAGCATGAACACGGGATTCTTTGTTCCAGCCTTCTTCATTGACTGGATGATTTGACCCGGCAGCGCGCCGATATAAGTCCGACGGTGCCCGCGAATTTCAGCTTCGTCCCGTACGCCGCCCAGGGACATGCGAACGAATTTACGACCGGTAGCCTTGGCAATCGACATCCCTAGGGACGTCTTACCAACTCCTGGCGGCCCTACGAAGCAGAGAATTGATCCCTTCGGATTCTTCACCAGCTGACGAACCGCAAGAAACTCAAGGATCCGTTCCTTGATCTTCTCCAGCCCGTAGTGATCTTCGTTCAAAATCTGTTCTGCATGCTCAATCGAGCGAATCTCCTTCGACCGCTTCTTCCATGGCACAGCGAGTAGCCAGTCCAGATAGTTCCGCGACACGGTAGACTCAGCCGACATTGGGGGCATCGCCTCCAACTTCTTCAGCTCCTGAAGCGACTTCTCCAACACGTCCTTCGGCATCGCCGCTGCTTCAATCTTCTTCTTCAGCTCATCGAACTCTGACTTCTCGCCGCGGCCGAGCTCCTTCTGGATCGCCTTGATCTTCTCGTTGAGGTAGTACTCCTTCTGAGCCTTCTCCATCTGCCGCTTCACCCGCGACTGAATGGTACGATCCATATTCAATTTTTCGATGGCTACATCCAGCACATCTGCGACCTTGGTCAGCCGGTTCTCCGGATCGAAGACTTCGAGCAGCTGCTGCTTCTCCTCGATAGATAGCTGGAGGTTCGCTGCGATCGTGTCTGCCAGCTTGGCAGGCTCATCCGCGCGCACACTTGCCGCCATGGTTTCGTAGTTCAACGACTGCTGCAGCTTCACATACTGCTCAAACAGAGAATGGACCCGCTGCATCAACTGCTCTACCTGGGGGGTCATCTCGAGCTGCGTCTGGCCGGTGCGAACTGTCGCTACAAAAAAGCCGTCGACATCATTGATCTCAGTTGCGCGCGCCCTCTCCACGCCCTCGACCAGCACTTTAATGTTGCCGTCTGGCATTTTGACGCTCTGAACAATGTTGCCAATTGTCCCGGTTTCGTAAATATCGTCCGCATTTGGCTCGTCCACGGAGGCGTCGTGCTGAGTTGCAAGAAAGATCTTCCGGTCACCCGACAACGCTTCTTCAAGAGCTCGAACACTGGACTCGCGGCCAACGACAAAAGGCGTCATCATATGGGGAAAGATGACCATGTCGCGAATGGGCATCATTGGAAGCTTGCGAATATCTCCGCTCAGCGCTTTTTTTGGTTGATTTGTCATCTCTCTCCAATTAGACGTTAAAACGCCGTAAATGATGCAACGGCGTCGCGGCTTCAGGTGATTGTAATTCCTCGGGCCTCATAAGGTATTCCACAAATGCGCCCTATGAAAATTGAAATCGCAATCCGCACTTAAGCAGCAATCGCAACGACCGCTTAAGCCGTTGCGACACACTGAACACCGAAAAACAGCTAAACAACAATACCCGGCAATCCGCGTTCCACAACCGCGCATCCTTAGCCTGCTTTTTCCAACAACATCGGGAGAGTGAGACTGTGTTTCTTCACCATCTCCGCCGTGATGGAGAGCTCTTTTACTTTCTTGTTTCCCGGAATGTAATACATCAGATCCAGCATCAACTCTTCCAGAATCATGCGCAGACCACGCGCTCCGACCTTCCGTTGCAGGGCCTCACGAGCTATCTCTTTCGCAGCCTCTTCGGTGAAGATCACCTTCACGCCCTCGTAGTCGAATAGCTTCGTATACTGCTTCAAGATCGCGTTGCGAGGCTTGGTCAGAATCTCTACCAGGGCTACCTCGTCCAACTCGTCCAGGATCCCGAGCACCGGCAACCGGCCGACAAACTCGGGAATCAATCCGTACTTCAACAGATCCTGCGGCTCTGCCTGACGCAACAGTTCTGCATCTCTCTGAGCGCGGATCGGAGTTACATCTCCGTCTTTCGCGTCGGGATCGGCAATTGCCTTGAATCCCAGGGCCTTCTTGCCAATCCTTCGCCCGATCACCTTCTCGAGGCCAACAAACGCTCCTCCACAAATAAAGAGGATGTTTGTCGTGTCAACAGCAGTAAATTCCTGGTGGGGGTGCTTCCGTCCCCCCTGGGGTGGGACATTGGCGACCGTTCCCTCCAACAGCTTCAAGAGAGCCTGCTGTACTCCCTCACCCGAAACGTCACGCGTAATTGAGGGGTTCTCATCCTTGCGCCCGATTTTGTCGATCTCGTCGATATAGATGATCCCGCTCTGCGCACGCTGCACATCGCCGTCTGCAGCCTGCAGGAGCTTCAGAATGATGTTCTCAACGTCTTCGCCCACATATCCCGCCTCCGTCAACGTGGTGGCGTCCACAATCGCGAACGGCACATCCAGCATCTTCGCCATCGTCTGTGCCAGTAGAGTTTTACCGGATCCCGTCGGTCCCACTAATAAAATATTCGACTTCGCCAGTTCCACATCGTTGCCGCGGGTCTTGTTCATCTGAATGCGCTTGTAGTGGTTGTAGACCGCTACTGCGAGCTTCTTCTTCGTCTGGTCCTGCCCGATCACGTACTCATCCAGAAAAGCCTTTACCTCCTGAGGCTTAGGCAAATGAGCAGGCGCTGTACCTGGCTGCGTTTCAGTCCGGTCATCTTCCAGAATCGAGTTGCAAACCGCCACGCACTCATCACAGATGTACGCCCGTGGATAGTCCGAAGGAGATGAGATCAGCTTGGCAACGGCGTCCTGCGATTTATGGCAGAAAGAACAGCGAAGAGATTCGTCTGAGCCCCGTGAAGTTTTCATAAATGCGACTACTCCTGAGTCGTACGCGCAACAAAGTCTTACTGTAAGTTTACACCCGATTCAACTTACAAAGCATGGTTCGAGGGTGCACCACAGTACCCCGAAATAGTCATATGCGCAAGAGCCCGAACCATAGGCTCGGGCTCTTGCAATTCGAGTGCCGTAGTTATGTGCGAGGCCGATCGATAATATCGTCGATAATCCCGTACTCTTTCGACTGCGCGGCCGTCATAATGAAGTCGCGCTCTACATCTCGCTCGATCCGCTCCAGCGTCTGGCCCGTGCTGGCGCTCATCAGCTTGTTGGTAATCTCGCGAATCCGCAGAATCTCGCGCGCGTGAATGTCGATATCGGTCGCCTGACCGCTCAGCCCACCCATCGACGGCTGATGGATCAGGATTCGCGAGTTCGGAAGAGCAAACCGCTTGCCTTTCTTACCCGCCATCAACAAAAACGCACCCATGCTGGCAGCCTGTCCAATGCAGAAGGTCACCACATCGTTTTTGATGTATTGCATCGTGTCATAGATCGCCAGGCCGGCTGTGATCGATCCACCTGGCGAGTTGATGTAGAGCTGAATGTCCTTCTCTGGGTCTTCGCCGCTCAAAAACAACATCTGCGCAATGATTACATTCGCGATATTGTCATCGATCGGTGTGCCCAGAAAAATGATGTTGTCCCGCAGCAGACGGCTGTAGATGTCGTAGGCGCGTTCGCCCCGACTCGTCTGCTCGATCACCATCGGTACTAGTCCCATAACACTCTCTTTCTTTCTGTCCGTTAGCAATCCGACAACTTCACTCTACGAAGCCAGCTTCTCGTAGAGCACGCTTCCAGTCTTTTCGCGCCGCATCTGCTCGCGAATCCGGTCCAGGCCGCCATCGTTCGACAGCCGGTCACGAAGAGTCTCCAGTGGCTCACGCGACTGAATCGAGAGCAACAACAGCTCGCGCTCCAGATCCTCTTCGCTCAACGTGACGCCCTCTACCTCGGCAATGCGGTCAAGGATCATCGACACCTTCACCTCGTTCACCGCGAGATCGCGCTGAGAGGCGCGCAACTGCTGAAAGTCCAGCTTGCGCATATCCTCAACCTTCATGCCTTGTTGAGCCAGCGCACGCAGCCCGCGATCTAACCGTGCCTCAATCTGTTGCTGCACGAACGCCTCTGGAACAGGGAACTGGAACTTCTCGATGAATTCGCCGAGCATCTTGTCCTTCGCGGCATTCTCAAGGGCGCTCTTCTTACGATCCGACGCATGCTCGCGCAGTTTCGTCTCGAACTCATCCCAGCTCTCATAGTTGCCCAGCTGCTTAGCGAACTCCGCATCCCGCTCAGGGAAGCTCTTGTGCTTGATGCCTTTTACGGTCACGTCGTAGCTCACCGTCTGTCCTGCAAGACGCCGCTCGCCGAAGTCCGCCGGATAGTCCACCTCAAACTTCAGCTCCTGCCCGGCCTTTGCTCCGCGCAACGCGTCGTTGAAGGCAGCCAGCGTATTCTTCCCGCCAATCTCGATCAGCACATTCTCGCCCGTAATCGGTTCGTTGGTCGAAGCGTTCTGCACTCCATCCTCGGTCACCGTCTGCGCCAGATCCTTGATGTCGCCGCGGAACTGAATCTCCGCCCAGTCGCCATCCACCAGTGGTCGATCTTCTTCCACCGGCTCGACGGTCGCGTGGCTGTCCAGCACGCGCGCCAGCTCGGCAGCGTACTCCTCATCGGTCAACGCAGCTTCAGGCTTCGTCACGGCGACGCTGTCGTACCCAGCAACATCAATCTCCGGCGCAACCTCAAACGCGGCCTTGAACTTCAACGGCTGTCCATCGAATAACTGCAGATCCAGCAACTGTGGCTCTGACACGGGGCGAAGTTTCTGTTCGTCGATCGCTTTTCGGAAACGCTCCGACACCAGGCTCTCCAGAACCTCCTGTCGAACTTCCTTCGCAAACTTTGATCGCACCAGTGTCTCCGGTACCTTGCCTGCGCGAAAGCCAGGAATCCGTGCCAGCTTCTGGTACCGTTTCACCACGGTCTTGAAGCTCTTCGACACCTCATCCGCGCCAACCTCTACCTCAATCTCGCGGGTCAGTTCGGGGTTCAGTGCGGGTGCATGCGTATGCTCATGGTCGTGGTCGTGAGCGTGGTCATGATGTTCATGCTCATGCGTAGTCGCTACTTCTGGCTGCAGCTCTGCAGTCTCATTTGTCTCTGTCATCTCAGTCGGGGTCAAATCCATGCCTTCCAGTCAGCGCCTGTATATGCCGCACCGTCGCCGATACCCTGACGAGCGCGATCCACGCCTCTTATCTACTGTACGAGTCCGGGACTGAGGGGGTCAAACCTCGCGCCATCTTTAGCTCTCTTCCTATGGACCGGAAGCCGCAATCCAGTCGCTCAATGCAGCGAAAATTCTCTAAAAGTGCTCCGGCGAGGCTGGACTTAGGGAGAATATCTCTAATCGAATTTTCCACTGGGTTGACTGCCCCGGCTCCAGCACCACCATCCCGGTATCTTCCCCTTTGCCCCACTCTCGCCCGAAGGGATCATCGTAGTTGAACTGAGGCTCGATCGAAACAAACGATCCATCGAGTGGAGCGTACACCCGCAAAGCCTTGATGGTAGGTGATGTTGCCGTGATCCGCAGTCCATAATCGCTCTCGGGATCGCGCAACTCCGCCATTGGTCCATCTGCCATCATGCCCCGCTTCAACTGCACAAAGTTGTCGTCGAGACTCAAGGCGCCCAGTTGGGCTCCATTCCGGCCCGTAAAGTCATACTCTGTCCCCGTGACCGGCAGGAGGCGTCCACTCAGTTCACCGGTGCGGCGATCCTTCACCTCCGCTCGCAGCCCTTCCGGCAGTCGAAGAATCATCTGCCCGCGATGTCCGCTAAGAACGGCAAATCTCGGGTGCCACCCTATCCCGATCGGTTCCGCAGTATCGCCGATATTATGAGCGACGATCCGCATCTCAATTGCCCTTCCGCTTAGCGCGACGGTAGTAGTAATCTCCGTCTGCGACAGCCAGTGGCCGTCAAAATTCCCGGGCTGAAACGTTGCTCTTGCCTCCCCACCATCCGGCATAATACTCGTCTTTACCGAAGTGGAAGGCTCCTTCAGCAGCAGGCCGCCGGCAGCTACCGCGCCATCCAGCCCATAACTATCCTTCACGCCTGTGGGCAGGTTCAAATGAACTCCTCGCCATACAGCCGTCACGCCCGCCCCATCCGGTGTCCGCGTTCCCGAGAGCCGGCCTGCCCAGGGCGTCTCAATCGCCGCGCCCATCGCCAGGCTCTTTGCTCCTGCAGCATCCACCCCGGCGCCGCTCAACTGTTCCGTCGCCTCGCTCAATGCCGGAGAGGCAAGGAGATTCACCTCGCCCTTCTGGGGAAGATAAGCCGAAATCTGCAGCATGTTCATCCCGCGCCCCGGCAGTAGAGTAGCCGACAGAAACTCGGGGCCGCTTCCACCTATCATCTGCGAGCGTTGCAGTTTGATAGGCTCCTGCCCACCCGGACGAAACACCACATCCTGCTTCGGCTTAGCTCGAAGCTGCTTCTTGAGCATCGCAAACTGTCCCAACCTGTGGGTTCGCCATCCAAAGGCCAAACCCGCCAGCAGCAAAGTCAAAACCAGCACAGTCAGCATGCCGGAGCGCATCACGGCCACATGCCATATGCTCCTGCGACGTTTAGCAGCCCACTCCTTCAGGAGCGCCCAATACATCCTGCTCAGTCTCGGATCTTCCAACTTCCCGCCTATTCCCGTCGTGACATACGAACATCATTCTACTTAGTTGTTTGACGCACCCACCGTCTCGAGCGTCTGCCTGCAACTATCATTGAAAAGTGACCCCAGCCAACACACAAAGTACGTCTCCAGTCCTGCTGCAGATTCGCGAAACCATCATCACTTGCGAGCGTTGTCCACGCCTTCGCGATTACTGTCGGGGTATCGGCGAAACCAAACGCCGCGCTTACCTCGACCAGACCTACTGGTCACGCCCAGTGCCCGGCTTCGGCGATCCTCGAGCCCGAATCCTGATCCTCGGTCTCGCCCCAGGTGCTCATGGAGCCAACCGCACTGGCCGTCCATTTACCGGTGACGGCTCCGGCGACTTCATGTATCCGGTGCTCCACGAACTCGGGCTTGCCAGCAAGCCCCGCGCTGTCACCCGCGACGACGGCCTCAAGCTCCGTCACGCGTGGATCGCCTCCGTCGTCCGCTGCGCCCCACCCGGCGACAAACCTCTCCCGCAGGAGATTCGCAACTGCGGAAGCCACCTCGCCCAGGAGATCCTTGCCCTCCCGCGCGTGCGCGTCGTGGTGTGCCTCGGAAAGATTGCTTTCGATGGATATATGGCCTTTCTTTTTCAAACCGGCGTCATCAACCGCAAATCTGACTACCGCTTCTCGCACGGAGCCGAATATCTTCTACCGAACGGCCTGCATCTTCTCGCCACCTACCACCCATCTTTGCGTAATACAAATACCGGTCGCCTGGACCGCGTGATGTTCACGCGCGTCTTTGTGCGGGCAAGGGAACTGGCCGGCCTTTCTGTTTAAAGCTGATTCTTTTCACCGAATACGTCCAAGGCAAAAAGTGCAGGCCCGACGATCATTGCAAGAAAAATAAGCGCGATTACAACGTCTCTCATCACTCACCTCTTCCACAATGTAGCGTGCCTCTCCCGAGTCCTCGCAGCACATACAAAAAGCAGGGAGCCGCTTCGCCATTATCTTGAAAGATTCCTCGTAACTGCTTCAAATACTTCGCAATATCAACAAACAACCAACCAAATACCCCCCTTGGGAATCCAACTTACCCAGAGACGTTAAATCTCGTACGAGGTATTCGAATGAGTGCAAAGAACTACTGGCTTGCCTTCGGAATCGGCGTTTCCGCGGGGGCCGCAATCGCTCTCCTATATGCTCCCCAAACCGGAGTCAAAACGCGCAAGCAGATCCGCAAACGAGCGGAGAACGCTGGCGATTATCTGGAGGATGCGGGCAACTACCTTAAGGCTCAAGCCGAGCGTCTCAGCGATGAGGCCCAGAAGGCCATCAAGCACACCAAGGGCCAGGTAGAGTACGCAGTCGATAAGGCAGGCGACGCTGTAAACAGCGCCGTCAAGAGTGCTCAGTCCTTAGTCTAAAGTTTTCACTGCACCAATCTGCCTTCTCTGGAACGTGAAACATCCCGGAAACCCCGGGATGTTTCACGGTAAAGCGAAGATTCCAAGTGAAAAGCCCCGGCAAGTAGCCGGGGCCTTTCATTTATCATTTTCGGACCTAAACAGTAGTCAGTTCAAGCCCAGCCACCTTTTCCTCGCCATCGGCAGCGATCGGACGGTAGAACAGCTTGTTGTTCTCCATGTAAACCTCAAGGAACGCTGGACGCTCAACGATCCCGCCGCCGATCAAGGCTTCTGATAGAGGATCTTCAACATACCGCTGCAGCGCTCGACGCAAAGGTCGCGCACCATAGCTCCGATCCGACGCCGTCTTCTCGATAATCCACTTCTTGGCATCGTCGGCAACAGAGATCGTGATCGCCTTGTGCACCAGGTTCACGTTCAACTGCTGAACCAGTAGCTCGAGAATCTGCATCAGGTCCGCATCCGACAGCGACGTAAAGATGATGATCTCGTCCAGACGATTGAGGAACTCTGGATTGAAGGTCCGTTTCACCTCGCCTCGCACCAGCTCTTCCATCTTGTCCAACACCATGTCTTCCTTCTCGCTCTGGAAGCCCAGCCCCTGCCTCTTCTGCAGATGCTTCGCTCCGATATTCGAAGTCATGATGATGATCGTGTTCTTGTAGTCAACAGTGTTGCCCAGCCCATCCGTCAGTTGCCCGTCTTCAAATACCTGCAGCAGCAGATTGAACACATCCGGATGTGCCTTCTCGATCTCATCCAGCAGCACCACGCAGTACGGATTCCGCTTCACTCGCTCCGTGAGCTGACCACCCTCTTCGTAGCCCACATAGCCCGGAGGCGAGCCGATCAGTTTACTAACCGAGTGCTTCTCCATGAACTCCGACATATCGAAGCGAATCAGCGCCTTCTCGCTCCCGAACAGGAACTGCGCCAGCGTCCGCGCCATCTCCGTCTTACCCACGCCGGTCGGCCCCAGGAACAGGAAGCTTCCGATCGGCCGAGCCGGATTCTTCAACCCAGCACGCGACCGTCGAATCGCCCGCGCCAGCGCCGAGATCGCCTTATCCTGCGAGATCACGCGCTTGTGCAGCTCTTCCTCAACGCGCAGCAACCGCTGCGTCTCCTCTTCCTTCAGCGAAGTAATCGGCACCCCAGTCCAGCGACTCACCACGTCTTCTATGTCCCCGCGCGTCACAATGCCCGCCGAAGAATCATCCAGGTGATACTTGTCTCGCAGTGCCCGCAGATTCTCCCGCTCCTTGCGCTCTTCATCCGAGTAGAACCGAGCCTTCTCGAACTCATGATTCGCAATCGCGTTCTCCATCCGGTGCACGATGAACTTGATCCGCTTCTGAACCTCGGTCAACTCCTCAGGCATCGAGGTCTGACGCAACTTCACCCGAGCGCCCGCCTCATCGATCAAATCGATCGCCTTATCCGGCAGGAAACGATCTGGAATATACCGGCTCGAATGCGACACCGAGAACGTGATCGCGTCGTCGGTATAGCTCACCGCGTGGAACTTCTCGTACTTCTCTTTGATCCCCATGATGATCTTGATCGCATCTTCCTCATTTGGCGGAGGAACCTTCACCGCCTGGAATCTACGCTCGAGGGAACGGTCCTTCTCGATCGACTTCCGATACTCTGCAGGGGTCGTCGCGCCGATGCACTGAATCTCGCCGCGGCTCAACGCCGGCTTCAGAATGTTCGCAGCATCAAGCGAACCCTCCGCCGAACCAGCCCCAACCAGCGTATGCAGCTCATCGATGAACACGATGGAGTTCTGATTCTCCATCAACTCCTTCATGATCGTCTTCAGCCGCTCTTCAAACTGCCCACGATACTTCGTGCCCGCAACAATCAACGAGAGATCCAACGCCAGAACCCGCTTATCCGCAAGGAAACTCGGCACTTCGCCGTCGGCGATCTTCTGCGCCAGCCCTTCGACGATCGCCGTCTTACCCACTCCAGGCTCACCAATCAAGACCGGATTATTCTTCGTGCGGCGGCACAGAATCTGAATCACCCTATCAACTTCGCTATCGCGCCCAACCAGCGGATCCAGCTGCTGGTCCATCGCCGACTGCGTCAGGTCCCGGGAAAACTCCGCCAGCATGCTCTGTTCGCCGCGCTGTCCCTTGCTTCCACTCGACGAAGGCGCCTTCTCCTGCGTCGTCCGCTGCAGTTCTTCGCGAATTGCCGGCAGCCGTAGTCCACGCTCTTGCAGAATCTCCGCTGCGAAGCACTTCTCCTCGCGCAACAGTCCCAGCAGCAGATGCTCTGTCCCGATATGTTTATGCGACAGCCGCTCTGCCTCTTCCGCCGCATACGCCAACACCCGCTTGCACTCATTCGACAGCGGCAGATCGACCGAGGTCGATACCTTCTCCCGAATCGTGGTATGCCCTTCAATCTGTTTGCGTATCGACTCCACCGACGCGTGCGACCGCAAAAAGCGGTTCGTCAATGCCTTGTCCTCACGCAACAGCCCGAGCAGAAGATGCTCGGTCTCGATGTAAGGCGAACCAAACTGACTGGCCTCGTAGCGAGCAAAAAAGATCACGCGCCGCGCCTTCTCCGTATAGCGTTCGAACATATATCCCCTTCAAGCCGGCCACCACCCAGCCCGAAGGCCGCATAGCGCCGTTGGTCCCAACAACCGTCTCCGTGCCGCTCGCTCCCGGAGACAACTCAGGCTACTTCAACCTACGAAGCATCCATCCCACTACTTCTTAGTGTAGTCGCATGCTCAAAATATTCGAAATCACTCGAAAGTTATGCATAACTTAGCACTCTTGTTAGACGTGGCCTGTGCAAAACCAGCACCAAATTGGGTGCAATCTAGATGCAATCACGCTTTTACCACCTGTTGGATGACTTTCTCACGCCTCAAGAAGCTGAAAAAAGCTAAATTCATCTCTTGACTCACGAAAGTGACGAGTGGCCCTTGGCTTCGCCGCAGCGCACCTGTTCAGCTCAAACGTGTTCCGTCCCCATCGTTCGCCCGTCCGTGAGTTTACCTTCCCGCAGCCTTAACACCCGGTCACACCGTTCCGCAAACTCCAGATTGTGCGTCACCAGCACACTTGTAAGGCCATGCGCCTCGTGCAGGCGCTGAATCAAGCTAAACACCGCCTCCGCAGTCTTTCCATCCAGATCGCCTGTCGGCTCATCCGCAAGCAGTAGTCTCGGCTCCGTTACGAGCGCCCGAGCCACGCTTACTCTCTGTTGTTCCCCTCCGCTCAACTCTCCGGAACGGTTCTCCCCCCGATCGCCAAGCCCCACCTCGCCCAACCAGAACCGGGCCTTCTCCAGCGCCTCTGCCGATCTCGTCCCACGAGCCAGCAGCGGCATCGCAATGTTTTCCAACGCCGAAAACTCCGGCAGCAGATAATGAAACTGCCACACATACCCCACATCCCGGTTGCGAAACTCTGCTGCCTGTCGTGGCGTGAAAGAACTCAATCGGGTCTCCCCGCACCAAACCTCTCCAGCCGTAGGCGTATCGAGCGCCGCCAGCAGATGCAGCAGGGAACTCTTGCCTGCGCCGCTCTCACCAACAATTGCAACCATCTCTCCCGCATGAACCTTCAGGTCCAGCCCACGGAAAAGCTCCAGCCCCGCTCGCCCCGAATTTTTGCTCGAAGCCCCACTCTTCCCAGCGACCGCCGCA
>CAZZZG010000087.1:0-16676 GCA_964658525.1 uncultured Edaphobacter sp. | reverse complement strand
GGAAGCCGCGCATCTGGTTCATGACCGCAGTGCGCCTTGCTACCCAACGATCGCGTACCCGGTGTAGTGCCTGCAGATCCAGCTGCTCATCGGTTTTGATCGGCACGAAGCGCATCGTCGGTCGCTGCACAGCTTCCGCGATCGCTTCTGCGTCCAAGTAGTCGTTTTTGTTCGTCTTGACGTAGGGCTTCACGTACTGTGCGGGCATGAGCCTGACGTCATGGCCTTGTTCCCGCAGTGCACGAGCGAGGTAGTGCGCACCTCCGCAAGCTTCCGTTCCAATCAGCATTTGCTGGCGGTTCGAAGTAAAGACGAGAAGCTGCTTACGAGAGAACTTCTTCCGCAGCACGATCTCGCCTTGTGCGTTCAGCCCAATAACGTGAAAGGTGGTCTTGCTTAGGTCAATGCCGAGTGTTGTGATTTCCATGGTAAGCCTCCTACCCGCCAAGATAATTCTCTTGTTGAACAAGCGGCGGACCATTCCAGTAGACAGAGTATGGAAAGCATGGAAAGCCATAAAGCCGGCTTCCCACCCTTTGGAAATCCCTTCGGGATTCCCACATTCCCACGTCCTCGACGACTGGATATGTCTTCTCGTGCTCCCTCAACTCGAATCATTGCGACCGCAAGGGGCTTGTAACGGATGTCTCAGGTCCACAACGTAACGCATGTTCCGGGACACTCAGGACTCGTCCCAGACCTGGACGTGATGTTTCGAGGACTCTCATGCGAGATCCAGACGCTCGATCAGGATGCGAGCGCAGAGATACACCCCGACACTCCTGGAATCGATGCAGCGGAATTGTGCTGGTGCCTGCCCTGTCCCGACTCGAATCAGGGTAGAAAGTCGTCAAGGCTGCATATCGCATCGCGACTGTCTCCTGCTTCGTCGAAATCTTCTCGAAGAGTTCTCCTTTCAGCATTTCCAGAAAAACTTTTGCGCCCCACGCAAACTGCTATATCTAACCACACCGCCGAGATACAACGCGAAGCCAAAAAACTGCCTCTCACGCCCTGAACGAACTTCGCGGCCAGTCCGCAACATCGGAGAACCAATGAAAAAATCTACGCAATGGATATGTTGCGCAATGCTCGGCATTGCTGCCACACTCATGCCAGTCAAAGCAAAAGCGGTCACGGATGACGACAAGAAATTCCTCGCGACGGCGGCTCAATCCGACCAGAACGAGATAGCCCTCAGCCAGCTTGCAGAACAGAAAGCCACCAATCCCGCAGTCAAGGCGTTCGCCGAAAAGATGGTCAAAGAACACACGCAGATGACCGCGAGCATGAAGCCCTTCGCCGACTCCTGGGGCCTCACCGCTCCTACCGGACCCGACCCCGACCACCAGAAAGAACTGGATAAGCTCAACGGTCTCTCCGGAAATGACTTCGACAAGGAATATATGGACCAGATGGTGACCGATCACTCCAAAGCCCTGAGTGCCTTCACCACCGAAGCCAAGGACACCAAAGACGTAAAGTTTCGAGCCGCAGTCCTCAAAGGCAAGACCGCCGTCGCAGCCCATAAGAACATGGCCTACGACCTCAAAAAGAAGCTCTAACAACCAAGCAACCACCACCAGACGCCCATCCTTCGCATCTTTGCGAAGGATGGGACTAAGAAATCCCGCTGCCTCATATCCATCACAGTTCCCAAAACGGGAAGCCCGAAGAATAAACACCAAAACCCTGTCACATTTTTCCCACCCAAAAAAGTGACTGCTAAAACACCACACCAGCCACGCAAAACACCACGCTCACACCACCAAAACACCACGTCGAAACACCCACTTCTCTCAAAAACCCCAACAAAACACCACAAACCCACCGCCCCAAAATAATAACCAAAAAGCTAACTCAGAGAATGACCCCAGCGATCCGAACAGCCGTGAGCTTACTGGCCACATGAACCACATGATCTGATCGATCCCTTGCGCCGAGGCCTCAACGGTAGCGAGTGCGGCAGGTACGCCAGAGCGCGACATAAGAACGGATGCCTGGCCATTTGTCTCAATCCATGTCAGCGTCATTCCAGTCCAGAAATATGAAGCGAAGGAAGCTATAAATCTCGCAACATGCTCGCGTCCGGTGATTGGGGCTCGCGCCGCCGTGCGCACAATCCCGCCGCCATCCGGGTATGAGACGACATCCTCCGCGAAAAGACCTTCGAGCTCCGCCTTCTCGTTTGTGAATTACTCGACAAGAATCAGCAACTGAGGTTCCGATGTAGGATCAAGAGCCGCAGTCCCTCCTGCCTCATCTCTCAGCTTATGGCCAGAAGCTGAACGGATGTCGCGCTCTACGACAAGGTAATAGCAGCTCCGAAACCCATCGACGCTCCGGTTACGAGAGCAACTTTTGCTTTGAGTCTGTGCAAGGCGGTTCTTTTAGGCGAATCGTATTATTTATCTCTGAAGAGGTCCAAGGTGAACTCACTAAACCTGCAAGGCAGGGCTTAAATCTCATTAGAGGGACTACTACAATGGTCATCGTAAATGGTGCGCTAGAGACGGGATCGGTCTCCCGCGCAGCTAATGGAACCTGTATTCTAGACGGTGCAGGAAGTGCCAAAAGTGCCAGAATGCCCAACGTTCTCGCAAATCTCTTACAAATATTCCGTTGTCGACTTAAAGTTATTGGTAACTAGAAGGGAACCTCTTAAATCTTTAGAATCCACTTCGTTTCAGCATTATCAATGAAAGAAGCGTTTGATCGCGTTCAAGACGGTGATTTCGATCTAGTCATTCTCTGCCATTCAATTCCCGCAAAGGATCGAATGCGATTGATCAGCTTGATTCGAGCATCGGGATCGCTTACACCGATAGTCCGCCTTGCGAAGACCTACGGCCAATAGGACTTCCTGACTTCTCGATAGCGTAATCCACAAGTCTGGCAACTTATCTTTTGCGTCAGTACTCCGCTCCTTCTGCCGTATTGAAGAACTCACCGGGAGATTTAGACGTTGTTGGCACTGTCACCGCCCGTTACATCGTAGGTTGCGCCTGAAACCATTCGCGCCGCGTCTGACGCAAGGAACACGACGACCGGGGCCATCTCTGTCGGATCGATCCACGGCACACCCAGAATTGATTTGCTCTGCAGCACTTTACGAGCTGCTTCTTCGTCCAAAGCCTTGTCGCCCGTTGGCGTACGCCCCGCTACCTGGAGAGCCTGCTCATATCGTTCCTCATGGCGCGTGAGCGGTGTATCGATGAGTCCTGGCACAAGGCAATTCACGGTGACGCCATGCGGTCCCAGCTCCATCGCTGCCGACTTCATCAAACCAATGATGCCCCACTTCGATGCCGAATAAGCGGAACCGTTCAACGTGCCGTGTCGTCCCTGAGTTGATGTAGTCATGATGATCCGGCCGTGTCCTTGCTGAGCCATATACGGCGCAAAAGCGCGGAGAGCATTAGCTGTGCCCGTCAGGTTGACATCGATCTGGATGTTCCAATCGCCGTCTTCCATCTGAAGTAACGGACGGAACGCCTGGATGCCAGCGTTAGCGAACAAAATGTCAATGTGGCCAAACTCGGCGTTGATCTTGTCCGCGGCTATGCGCAGTGCGGGAAGGTCGCGCTGGTCCAGCACAAAGCTCCTCCACTGAACGCCTTCGCTCCTAACCATTTCACCAGTCTGATCGAGTTCAGCACGACTAGCTGGTTCCACTCCAGAACGCGGATCGACAACGGCACAGATATCGATTCCAACCACGTTAGCTCCACTATGCGCCAGTGCCACCGCCGCGGCGCGTCCAATCCCGCGTGCCGCTCCAGTCACTACAGCGACTCTGCCATTGAGAATGCGTCCCCAAGGCTCTGCCTTTGGCTGTGTCATCTGCCCCTCCATATTCCCTTTTAGCGAAACTGCGCTCAGCGCTGCCGAGCCTGCCAGAAAAAACCTGCGCGATACGATCGCCTTCGCCGACTCTTGCTTTTCATCTGATTTCATAGCACCTCCACTGTTTTCATTAACAGTTTGGACGAGCAGAGACTGCTTAGCTTTCTCGAAAAGCGCGTAATTCTGAATTCTTCAGGCGTACTTGCAACGCTTCCCACAGAGGATGACCGCGAAGTAACAGCTAGGATTGAGAAGAAGTGAGTGATGAACGGAAGCGCCCCGGCGTCATGCCTACCAGCTTGCGAAACGTCGTGATGAACTGGCTCTGACTTGAGAAGCCACATTGCATAGATACCTCAATGAGCGGTACATTAGCTTTCTTCAGAAGTTCCTGTGCGCAGGCGATGCGGCGATGGTTGACGTATTGATGCGGTGTGAATCCGGTGGACTCGCGAAATAGGACCGCGAAGTGTTGCGGACTCAACCCGATTACGCCCGCAAGAGACTGGATGGAGAGATCGCGTTCCAGGCCCGCTTCAATGTACTCCCGCACGCGACGTTCGCGGGTGGGACCCAAACCTCCTGTCGCATAAGCTGCCTCGCCTTCTCGTACGCTGTAGGCACGGAGTATCCGCACGCAGAGCGTCGTGACTGCTGCGCTCGCCACCGCAGCATTTAGATGACCGTCCACTGACTCGAGATAAAGCGAACGAGCGAGTTCCTCAATCAGCAAATCTCGGACCAGATAGGTGGGCTGAAGCACCAAAGCCTCCTGCTGCAAGACATCTGAGGCAACACGTAGCAGAAACTCCTCACGGATATAGATGTGAATCAACGTTGCCCGCCGCTGCCAGAGTGTCTTGTGCGGAATACGCGCAGGAATCACGCTGACGGCGTTCCCGATAAATTCCTTGCTTTGGCGAAGCATTCCCGTTGCACGCCACTCCGCATGTATATGCGCAGGCTCAAGGCCTACGGTTACCTGTAAGCAGTCGTGCACATGCTCCTGCCACGTACTGCGCGGCTGTTTGGCCGCGTAAACGCTGAAGCCATCTCCATCAAACCAAAAGTGGTCCTCAGGAAGCGGGTCATTCGCTCCTACAAGAATCATTCGTTCTTGCGGTGACTGTGTCACGAGTTCGATCGGCTCCTTCACTCGCCGGATGATCCCAGTCTAAAGAATCCAAAAGTCCCGTGGAAATCAAAGATACAGGGCCGCTCGGGAGAAGCCAGACTGTATCTGAGGTTGGCCGATGCAATCAACGACTGCACCTCGTGCAAAAGGAGAAAAATGAACACCGCAATTTCCGAAAAATCGATCCCGACCATTGCTCTCACGCAGGATGCCGAGATCTTTGAATACAGTAAAGCAGCCGACCCAATCTCTTCCGGAGCGACGCCGCGCATCCCAGTCAAGACGTTTTCGCCTCAACTGTATGCTTCCGGCGCGACACGTGTTGTTCCACTCGATCTGAGCAAAGAGTTGAAGACCGAATATCCAGTGACAGGCCCAAGCGTACTGGCAAGCTTCGTCCGAATCAAGGCTGGCGAATCGATCACCACTTCAGCTGAGGCCACCAGCGAATTCTTCTACGTCATCAAGGGCAACGGCCACACCGAGATCGAGCAGGGCGCCATCGAGTGGAGCGAAGGCGACATCTTTGCATTGCCCGGCATGGCTGCTGCGGTGCACCATGCTGACGCGGACACTGCCTTCTACATGGTTAACGACTCTCCTTTGCTCGCGTATCTTGGTGTGAAAAAGTCAAAGAACCGCTTCCGGCCGACGCTGTACACACGTGACATGATCATGACTGAGTTGGAGAAGGCCAGGAACGATCCAAATGCAGGCAAGCGCAGCCGCGTCAGCGTGCTGCTGGCAAACAAAAACTTCGACCAGACCCTCACCATCACACATACGTTATGGTCCATGTTCGGCATTGTGCCTCCAGGTACGCGGCAGCTCCCGCACCGTCATCAGTCCGTTGCGCTCGATTTCCCGGTAGAAGCCAAGCCCGGCGTATATACCCTGATCGGGCCGGAACTGAATCCGGACGGCTCCATCAAAGACGCTATCCGCGTGGACTGGGTGAAGGGTGCTGCGTTCGTAACACCCGCTGGCTACTGGCATGAGCACGTAAACGAGTCCGGTGCTGACGCCTACGTGATGCCAATTCAGGATGCCGGTTTGCATTCCTACCTGCGCACCCTGGACATCCAGTTCTATCTCGAAGACTAACCCGGTTCCGGTCTCCTGCTGTGGGTCGATCTCCAGGCCCACAGAATTTCCTGCCTAGCTTCGTAAGACAACGGAACTGTCTAAGCCCATCCTTATTCAGTACTCCGCCTTCTCGCCCTTTGCAGGGACTGAGGTTGAAACGCCTGGGGTGCCCGCATAAGTGATGAGCAGCACGGTGGGTTCATCACCCGACTCGCCCCGATGCACATCGTCCACTGACTCTCCCACCGCTTGTCCCTGATGAACAACCTGAGTCTTGCCACTAGCCTTGTCATGCAGGGTAAGAGTGCCTGAAAGCACGTAGACGACATTTGGAAATGGATGCGTGTGCCATGGCAGGGCAGTGTGTGGTGCGATGGTCACCTTAATCGTCGTGAGTTGTGGCTGACCCGTCGGGTAGTGTGTGTACGGCTTGCCGTTCCACGATTGGGTTGTCTGCAGGAGGATTTCGCGTTGACCGCTTGCAACACGATTCGCGCCGTTCTGAGCGAACACGGCCGTCAGAGACGCTCCGGTGACGATAGCTGCGATTCCGATGCTGTGATATTTAGAAATCATGTCAGTTGTCTCCATTTGGGTTCGCGGTCTGCGCGAACCTCGACAGGGTAATGCTATTTGCCGGTGTAAGAAACGCGCCAAACGCTGCGAGAGCCGTCATCCGTAACGTAGAGAGCGCCATCGTGACCCACGGCTACTCCTACCGGTCGGCCCCAGACCCGTCCATCCGCGGTGACAAAGCCAGTAAGAAAATCCTCATACTCGCCGGTGGCTCTGCCGTCCTTCATGGGAATCCGGATCACCTCGTAGCCCCCGCGATTCGCACGATTCCACGAACCGTGTTCAGATGCAAATCCGTCGCCGTCGTACTGGGATGGGAAGGTCGATCTACTAGTGGGGTAGAAGGTCATTCCGAGCGATGCCATATGAGGTTGAACCAGGACATCGGGAGTAATGACCTTAGACTTGAGTTCCGGATGCGTACCCATAAGTCGGGGGTCCTGATGACCTCCCATGTAGAACCAGGGCCAGCCATAGAAGCCGCCTTCTTTCACTGAAGTCACATAGTCCGGAACGAGATTGTTCCCCAACGCATCACGCTCATTTGTCGAACACCAGAGTTGACCCGTAATAGAGTTGATCGCCTCGCCCACACAGTTACGAATGCCGTAGGCGTACACCTCGACAAATTTCCCCTCAGGGGTGTACTCCAGAACATCCGCTCGATGGAACTCTCCGGGATGCGTGTCAGGATCGTCCGCATTCGATGCGCTTCCGACTGAGACAAGCATGTGCTTGCCGTCGGCAGAGAAGACAACGTCTCGTGTCCAGTGACCACCGCCACGCAATTGAGCATAGCCGGGAAGATCGGGCACGATTGTTTCAGGTGTGCCGGCAGCCTTAGGATCACCTGACTTGTAAGCGAACCTCACGACGGTCGTGGCATTTCCAACGTAGATCCATTTAGGATTCGCACCAGCGGGATAAAACGCAATGCCAAAGGGATGATCGAGGCCCGTAGCGTAGGTGCTGATCGTAGCTGCCTTACCGGCGTCGGCAACGCCCCGCAACACAAGTATGGATCCAGCCTGTGAGTCCGCGACGAACAGATCGCCATTAGGCGCAGCATGGATGATACGAGGCATCACGAACGTACCAGAGGTAGGCGCGTGAGTCTCTTTCTTGTTTTCGGATCGCTGCATAGGCGTGGCTGCATCCCCACCTGCATAGAGTTGGACCGTAAAACCAGCCGGGGCAATAGGCCACGCGCCCTCAGGTCTTGGTACGAGGGTAGGACCGTTGTCTACAGACTCAGACGGCTTCGGCTCTGGCAGGTCTGCCACGGTGATCTTTCGCCGGACGCCCGGTTTTTGCTGCGTGTAGTCGGCGAAGGAGGCCTGTCCGGTGATCGTCTGCTGGGCGTTAAGCGCAGAAGGAAGAAGAGCGGTGAAGGCGAGAGGGGCTAATGCGTGAAACTTTACGAAGCGTGAACGTTTCATAATTCTCATCTCCAGGTTCGTATTTTGGCTACAGTCGATCGTGCAGCGGTTCAGCAAGTCGCCCCAAAGCCCTTGGGCCACCTTAACCACGTAGACTTGCGGGAGGATGGCTTACAGCAGCCAACTTGTCGTATGCGGCCTGAGGAAGTTCAACACCCGCAGCAGCAATATTCTCCTCCAGATGCTTGACCGAGGAGGTTCCGGGGATTGGCAGGATCACTTTCGACCGTTTGAGGAGCCAGGCCAATGCGACCTGTAAAGGAGTTGCATCAAGATCCTTTGCAACTTTCTTGATTGCATCATGTGCCTCCTTCGCTTGACCGAGTGGGGCCCACGGAAGAAAGGCAATCTTGTTCTGTTCGCAATAATCAACAATAAAGTCCGACTCCCGATCAGCGAAGCTGTAACGGTTCTGCACAGAGACAATTGGTACGATTCTGCGAGCTCTCTCCACGTGTTCGCGAGTCACATTCGACAGCGCAACATGGCGGATCTTACCCTGCTCGCGCAGTCTGGCGAGCGTTTCTACCGACGCCTCGAAGGACACTGCATTATCCGGAGCGTGTAGTTGGTACACGTCGATACGATCCAGTCGCAGCCGCTTCAGACTGCCCTCAAGTGCTTCGATAAGATGTTTCGGGCTGGCATTGTGCGTCCATTGGCCGGGGCCAGGACGTTCCCATCCGCCTTTGGTCGCGATCACCAATCCAGCCGGATAAGGGTAGAGTGCTTCTGCGATCAACTCTTCGGATGTGCCAGGCCCGTAAGAGTCGGCCGTGTCGATCAGGTTCACTCCGAGTTCAATCGCGCGTCGCAAGGTCGCAAGAGCTGCTGCCTTGTCTGCGGGAGGTCCCCACACGCCTGCCCCTGTGATGCGCATCGCACCATAACCCATCCGGTTGACCGTGAGATCACCACCGATTGTGAACGTGCCTGCTGCTGCGGCTGTAAGGGTCTGTTGGTTGTTCATATGACTGCTCCTTTATTGTGTTGGGAATCTGGAATGGATGAAATGCCCGATGCCTGCACTCAAGCGGGCACTGGTGCATTTTGCTCGATCAGATTTTGGGCCTTGAGATCAGCCCAAAACTCGGAAGGGATCTTGGTTTGCATCGAGGTGTAATCCGCAAGAATCTGTTGCTCGCTGCTGGCACCTACAACCAGGGCCGCGGCTACATCAGGCGCGGCAGAGAATTGAAGCGCAGCAGTTCGAAGGTCAACCCCATGGTCACTGGCAACCTCGCGAAGTCTCGTGCGTTTTTCAAGAAATGCCGACGGAATCAGGTATGACTCTTTCCCGTAGTTGTAACGTGGACTACCTGATATAAACCCCGCATTCAGTGATGACCCAATTACGAAAGACACATTCTTGGCTCTGGCCGCCGGAAACAATTGATCCAGTGCGTTCTTGTGGTCGATCAGAGAATACTGCGAGGCAAGAAGACATACATCCGGATCCGCGACTTCAAGCAGTCGCATAATTGGTTCTGGAGTATTGACGCCGATTCCCCATCCCTTGATCAATCCCTCTTCTCGCATGCGAGTGAGCTCAGGAAATGCACCCTTTCGCGCGATTTCGAACTGCTCTTGCCACGGTGTAGGAAGATTTTTATTGTCCGATGAGATGTCATGAACGAAGGCGATGTCAATGCTGTCAATCCCGAGTCTTTGCAGACTGTCTTCAATGGATCGTCGCACGCCAGACGCTGTGTAATCGTAGACCACATCGTTAGGCGAAGGAGAAAACGGAAAAAACTGCCTGTTCTTCGCAGTCTTCGATGCCTTCAGGAGCTTGCCGACCTTCGAGGAGAGGACGAATTCACTTCGATTCTTGTTGTGAAGGAAGTTGCCGTATCGACGCTCTGCCAAGCCGAGTCCGTACCACGGAGCCATGTCATAGTAGCGAACCCCAGCATTCCATGCGGCTTCGATGGTGGCATACGCATCTTCGTCGGTGACGACTGCAAATTCATTCCCGAGTGGAACCCCTCCTATTCCGAACCTGAAGGGCGGCTTGTAGTGCTCCTTATTGTCCCCGCCGATGGCCTCCTCCATGCTGTCATTCATCTCCAATGTGATTGCCGCTGAAGCTGTCCAGGGTAGAAGTGCTGTTGCGACCGCTGCGGCCGATCCTTTGGCAGCGCTACTCAAGAAGTCTCTTCTCGTATTCATCGAAATCTCCTCGCTATCGGTTGTAGGTAGTGTGAGTCCAGAAATCGTCAGGCAGATTTACAACGATCGGCTCTGGTGTACTTCGCACCACTACCCATCGAAATGGATTCTTTCTAGAAGGGTTGAGCTCCTGATGTGGCAACCAACTCGGCACATGCAGAAAGTCGCCCGCTCCAACGGTGACCGAGTGCTCCCCGAAGTTGCCCCAGCGCACATTAGCCTCTCCCTCAAGCACGTAAACAACGGTGTCCTGTTTGCCGTGGTGGTGGATGCCTGTCTTTCCGGAAGGCTCCACCACAAATATGCCTGCCCAAAGCGACGACTCAATGCCATTCATTGCCGCAATAGCCGACATCCGTAGCGATCCTGAAGTCTGCTGTGTTTCGCTGCTCAGTCCAGCGGGATGCACAACGCTGATCATCGAATCCGAATCCGATTGAGCTCCCATCCGAATAGCGACCTTCCTCTGCATTGCAAACGAGTCAGTTATCGGGCGAGTGAACGAATCATTGAGTTTGCTTCCCATGTGAGCTCCAGTTGGCGCGTGACTACCAAGACAAATGTACTGTACTGTACAGTACATTACAAATAAGATGCACCCAGGAATGAGTTCGACGCACCATTACTCCAAAAAAGTCGCCCCACACTGGTTGCTGAAGCACGTCTTTGAGGGCACCACCACTGACTAGATTGTTGCGGTAGCTGCCGGCGGTGCAGATCTAATTAAAGGTCGCATAAGATACTGCTAGTACAGGGATTTCGAGCTGAAGATTGCACTCCATATTTTTGATGCGCTCAACCCTAGAGAGGGGAGAAATGAATGCCTGACAAACGGTCGCGAGGAGAGGTCCGAAACGACAAACTTCAAAAAGTCGCAGCGGACCTGTTTCTAAAGCGCGGCTATGAGGGCGTCACTATCGACAAGATTGTCGAGGTGGCTGGTGGTTCGAAGAGTACGGTGTATAGCGAATTCGGCGGGAAGTGTGGGTTATTTATCAGCAGCATCGAGAACCTTTGCCGCGAGTCGAATGAGCCGCTAGCGAAGATCGACTACACAGGATTGGACCTTGAAGCGAGTCTGAAGAAACTCTCCTTTCACATCCTGAAGCTCATCACCGCAAAACGGTCAGTAGACCTTCACCGTCTCGCTATAGGCGAAGCCGCGAATTGTCCCGAAGTAGGGGAGGCATGGTACATACACGGTCCCGCCAAAACAGCCTCGTTTATACGATCTCTGTTGGAAAGTCGACACAAAGAACTGCGAAAGACGGCCATTCCAATTGATCGGATCGCCGTGATCCTTCACGACTCGTTGACGGGAGACATCTTATACCGACTGTTAGCGGGGGTCGGTAAGCAGGAAAATGACGCCGGGCTCAAGCGGTTGGCTGATGCCTCCGTCGACCTCATTCTCGGGAACGTTCTTTGCGATTAGCCTCAAGAGCCTTCACCCCGATTTCAGCAGCAAAACATTCGAAATGGACATGGTAATAGCTCGAGGTGCACGGTTACGACCTCCGGCATGGAGTGATTCTCCGATCGGTCTTAAGCGCCACCGTAGCGGTCGAGCAAATGTGCAACTTGGCTCCAGCCATCACCGCAGCGGTCTACCAAGCAACCGGAGTCCCCGTGCGCGACCTGCCCGTCCGCGTCGAAGATCTCATCACCTCCACAGTCGCCATCTAGACCCGGCAATCGAGCTTTCGAGCTTAGGACGCATGTCAGTCGTCGCCTCTCGAAGCTGCCGGTGGTGGCTACACTCTGGCTACACTTTTCGGCCCGTTTTGATGGTGCCAACCGATATCAACCGGTATCATCGACCATATGCAGAAATGCACATAACCCGTTTCAGCAGTGTTTTTTACCGCCTATCCCGTTGATTTCAGTAGGACTGGTAATAGGGCCGATTCGAATCCCCCATTCCCATAAGTCTTCCGAAGACATCCACCAAATACTGTTCACCTTCGCCTCGGCGAGTCGCTCCAGCACTTCCGCAGCGAAGGACTATGCTAGACTTTCCATATGCACTTCGCTGGCCAGATGACCGGATGTTGTACCGCCTGTATGTGCGGTATTCCCGTGTCTCCTGGCATGAGGCGATTGCAGAGCTAAATCAAGTTTAGTTTCGCAAGCACTTCAATATGACCCACCGCCAGAGACCGCTGGCAGGTGGGTTTTTGTTTTTGGGCCAAACAACAAGGAGAAAATCAGAGTGAGTGTTCCGGAGATTCAAGCTGAAGAGTTGAAACAGCGCCTCGATCAAGGCGAAAATCTGTTCCTGTTGGATGTGCGTGACGAGTACGAATATGAGATAGCCAACATCGGAGGACATTTGATCCCTTTGGCGGAGCTATCGAAGCGCTTGAACGAGTTGAATGCGGGCGAGGAGATCGTTGCTGTTTGCAAGATGGGACCGCGCGGGGTGAAGGCTGTTGAATATCTCCAGCAGCATGGCTTCAGCAAAGTTTCAAATCTGCGCGGAGGAATTCACGCCTGGTCGGACAAGGTCGATCACAAAGTCCGAAAATATTAGAGGCATCTTTTGAGACGCAACAGGCCGAGCCTGACTTTCCTGGTCATGCTGCGTGTGCCAGTCCATTTCCTCGTCCCTCTCAGGTAGAATTCTGAGCAACCTGTAAACGTTACACAAAGGAGCTCTCCTGTGGCGGAAACGACGACCCGTACATCTCTTGGCGAACAAGGCGCCTACCAATTAGCTAACGTTACGAAAACAGCGCCTATTTATGGGGCTGTTACGCCAAGATGGCTTGTCCGGTTGTTGGACTGGAAGCCGTTGGAGGCCGGGATCTTTCGCCGGAACCGTGTCGTCGAAGAAAAGCCAATCGAAGTGCTTTGCGGCCATGTGGATGAATCGGAGATTCCTCAGACTTATGCTGAATACGAAACCGCGCCGCGCGAGTACCGCCTCAGCAGCATAAACGCCCTGATTAACGTTCAAACCCGCGTCAGCGACCTCTTCAGCAATCCTTACGATCAGGTCCGTGAGCAGTTGCGAGTCACTATCGAAGGGGTCAAGGAGCGGCAGGAGAATGAACTCCTGAATAACGCTGACTATGGATTGCTCAACAATGTGCCCGATTCTCAGAAGATCTCGACCCGCAAAGGCGCTCCTACGCCGGACGATCTGGATGAGTTGCTGACGAAGGTGTGGAAAGAACCATCTTTTTTCCTCGCGCATCCGCGGTCGATTGCAGCCTTCGGCCGTGAATGCACGCGCCGCGGCGTTCCACCGCCCACCGTAACGCTGTTCGGCAATCCATTTCTCACATGGCGTGGTATCCCTTTGATTCCGACGGACAAGATTCATGTTGCCGGCAAGGTCCCCAAATCGAAGATCCTGCTCGTCCGTGTGGGAGAGCGTAAGCAAGGCGTCATCGGTCTCTTCCAGCCCGGTCTGACCGGAGAGCAGAGCCCCGGTCTCTCCGTGCGCTTTACAGGAATCGACAACCGAGGTCTTGCCTCCTATCTGATTTCGCTCTATTGCGCGGCTTCTGTCTTGACCGACGATGCGATCGCAGCGCTCGAGAACGTCGAAGTCGGAAACTACCATGAGTACAAGTGATCCAACTCCACTTCTCGTAGAGCCGGATACAGACCCACGAACGGCGACTCCTCGTCCGCCCGTTGGGATCTTGCCGTCAGGCGTACTGGATCCTATGGCGTTGGCGCGCATGGCAAATGAATTTTTCACGGCACTTCCCAGCTCACTGGAAGTGCCGTCGAGTCCTCTGCCTGCGCATCCAGTTTCGACGGATATCCCCGTGTCAGCCTCAGTTCCCGCAACGGCGCCAGCCACTCCACCGGAGATATCACTTCCCTCCGATAAACACTTCTCCGGTATTCCCGCCAGCGTTGGTACGGCCTCATTTTCTCCAGTAACTGCGCCATCGCAAGCGACCCCTCCCGCCGTGCCGGGAGTACTCGGAACCGCGGTCTCCGATCTCGCAACACAGGTCTCACCCTTCTCCCTCCTGCAAGATGCCCGCCCGATCTTCAACGACCGGAACACTCTACCCGAAGGGCCAAATCCCAGGGTGAATCCAACCGCGGCGTTCGTCCCACGAACTGCTCCGGCAAATCCAGTTCCCACAGACCTCAACTACGATTTACTGGCGCAAGCGAATCCGCCAACGCAACCTCCCGCGACCGGGCTACCGAGCGCTCGAGGCTTCAGCGACGCCGCCCCGGTGCCTGTATTTTCTTTTCTTGAAGAGCTGCGCCCTCTGTCTTCTTACCCTCCAACCGTCCCGGGCCCGCTCCCCGCGGCACCTGAGACCGATCTGTTCACAAGCGCTTCGCTGCCTGATCTCGAGCTGCCTAACCAGGTCAACAGATCGCCTGAACTCACCGACTTAGCAGGATACGGCTCGTTCGGTTTCCTCGAAGACAACCGCCACGTGTCTCTCGTCGAGCCCACCGCCGCCTTCGAGCCGACTGGTATTGAGCCGGATGTTCCGCGTAATCTCGATCTCTCTTATTACCCCTTCGACGCAGAAGCCATCAAGCGCGACTTCCCCATTCTTCGCGAACGAGTAAACGGAAGACCTCTGGTGTGGCTCGACAACGCCGCCACAACGCAGAAGCCGCAGAGCGTTATTGATCGACTGAAGTATTTCTACGAACACGAAAACTCCAATGTTCACCGTGCTGCACACGAGCTTGCAGCCCGCGCAACCGATGCCTATGAATCCGCCCGCGAGAAGGTTCGCCGTTTCGTCAACGCATCTTCAACGCGCGAGATCATCTTCGTTCGCGGAGCGACTGAAGGCATCAACCTCATCGCTCAAAGCTGGGGTCGCCGCAACATCCAGAAGGATGACGAGATTGTCATCACCTGGCTCGAACACCACGCGAACATCGTTCCATGGCAGATGCTCTGTTCAGAAAAAGGAGCCAAACTTCGAGTTGCGCCCGTCGACGACAGTGGACAGGTGCTGCTCGACGAGTATGAAAAGCTGCTTGGGCCAAAAACTCGTCTCGTCTCCATCACGCAGGTTTCAAACGCGTTGGGCGTAGTCACGCCGGCCGACAAAATGATTGAAATCGCCCACCGTTATGGCGCGACGGTTCTACTTGATGGAGCGCAGTCGGTCTCCCACATGCGCGTTGACGTGCAGGCGTTGGACTGCGACTTCTTCGTATTCTCCGGGCACAAGGTCTTCGGCCCAACCGGTATCGGTGTGGTATACGGCAAGCCCGAAGTTCTCGAATACATGCCACCCTGGCAGGGTGGTGGAAACATGATTCAGGACGTGACCTTCGAAAAAACCCTCTACCAGGAGCCGCCTCAGCGCTTCGAAGCAGGCACTGGAAACATCGCCGACGCCGTCGGGCTCGGGGCTGCTATCGACTATCTTGATAGGGTAGGCATGCCCAATGTCTCGAGGCACGAGCATGAACTGCTCGTGAAAGCTACGAACGAACTCTCCTGCGTCCCCGGCCTGCACATCATCGGAACAGCGAAAGAAAAGGCCGGTGTGCTGTCATTTGTGCTCGACGGCTTCCGCACCGAAGAAGTCGGCGATTACCTCAACCAGAACGGAATCGCCGTCCGCTCAGGCCACCATTGCGCACAACCCATTCTTCGTCGCTTTGGTCTGGAGAGTACGGTTCGTGCCTCGCTGGCTCTGTACAACACTCATGAGGACATCGACAAACTTGTGAGTGCAGTTTGGAATTTGCGCCTGGGACGAACCTCGATTAGCTGAAATCGTCGCGGAGATCGATCCCGTCTCTAATCCCCATCACTATTCCGGTCTTAGATCAGATAACCCGAGACTGTCACGAACAGCGTACCCGTCGAGCCCGTCGGACTATACGTCGTGACGGAGACAGCCGTGCCAGGATCAGCGTACAAACGCACGGCCTGCAGTGCGATATAAGTGTCGTACCCATTCGAGGGCTGCCCGTAGGCAAAGGTTAGCGGGACAAACAGCTGAACGCTCTTTCCTCCGCACGTGAAGTTGACGAAGGCCTCCAACTGACTCCCCAGCGGCGTCACATCCACTTGAACACTGACAGTCTCTACGACCAGATGTTTCCCAGCCGGAACAGTGACAAACGGAGATCCGGTCTCGCCGAAGGGACTAGCCGGCAAGCCGGGCACATCCAGAACAGGACTGATCGCTGCAGCCTTCTTCATAAGCGCCTCCCAAAACAAAAACTGTATTCGGGCCCGGACGAACAACCATACCAAACCTCTCCCCGTGCTGGAAACCGCCGGATAAAATCTGGGCGGTATACTTATGCGTCGAGTTCCGCCGACGATAAAAGTGAGGCGAGCTGATGGCGCAGTCGAACTCTGATTCGCACAAAATCGAGCCAACTGCTAAGCGCTACGGCCTTGCGGTTATCTCCGTTGTCCTCGCCGTTATGCCAGCGCTTGTGCTGCAACACTTCAA